>NZ_FO538765.1:909375-1212500 GCF_000968135.1 Magnetospira sp. QH-2
CACCAGTGTGGCATAGGTCATGTTGCGGCGGGTATCGGCCAGCCGAACCTCCCAGCCCACCCAACCCATGGGCACGAACAGATCCTGCGCGCGGCCCATCTTGACCAGGCTCTCCCGATAGAAGTTACTCACCGTGTTTTCGTGCTTGCGGGTGCACCAGGCGCGGACCACGAAACAGTCCTGGTCCCCTTGGCGCTCGTTGGCGTCTACTTGTTTGAACGACGCGTTCTCGCTGGTGCATCCGGCATACTTCTTAAAGCCCTTGTTGGATTTGGACCGATTGCCCCGAATGAGCAGGGCACGGGTGATCACCTTGTCCTTGACCTCGGCCAATACCAGGTAGTGCCATTTGTTTTTCTTGCCAAACAGCCTGGATCCAGCCACCACCCACTTTCCAGCGGGCAACGGCACCACCACCCCGCCGCGGGTTTTCACTTCGCCTCGGACGGTGTCGCCCACCGACAGGGATTCGACGCTGGTCGCGGCCAGTACCGGAGTCCAGGCCAAGGTAAATACCAGGGCGACGCAGATTTTGACTAACCGTTTCATTCGCAGCCCTCCTCATAGGATTCATAGCTGGACGAGGCCTGGGATGCCAATTGGGTGCGGGTCGAAGGGGCCGACGTTCCCGCCGCTGCCATCAAAGCATTGAAACGGGCCTTGGCGATCATGAACCCGCTGGACGGCGCTCCGGGCGCTTGGGCCGATGCCGCCGGAGCGACATGGGTAAACAGGCCTTTGCCCAGGGTCACGGGCGGGCCCACCGGCGGGGTGACCGTGGCTTCGCCCTCTTCCACCTCGATCTCGGTGGAACCGTCCTCGGCCACCCGGATCACCAGCGTCGTGCCCCGGATGCCCAGGGAAACGGTCGGCGTACGCAGTTCGTAGTTCTGCTTGTCCAGTTTGCCGCTGATAAAGCGGAACATGCCCAGGGTCATATTCACCACCATCTTCTGCGTGGTGTTGTCCGCCGGGTCGAAGACCATGGTGTCCAAAGCGATTTCCGCCTTTTCGCCCACATGCAGGTGGGTGTCGTCGATGAACCGCATCTGCGAGCCGCTGGCGTCGCCAGTGCGGATCACCTCGCTCATAAAGACGGAATCGTCCAAGGCGATGGGCCGCTGGTTGCCGTCCAGCACACCTTCGACTTTATTGATGACCGTAGCGGCGACGCCAATATTGTCAGCGGTCCAGGCCGGGCCCGAGACCAGGACGCACAGCGCCAGCGCGACAGCCCCCAAGGGCCATCGATTCAATACAGATTTCATGGTTGATTATCCCCCTTGCCAACGACTTGTTATCAGTAAGTCAAATGATAGCAAAACGAGGCGAGGGGAAAAGGGAAAATTAGTCGGGTACCGATGTCTGCAGTTGCAGGGCATGGAGTTCGCCATCCATGCCGTCCATCTTGCCTTTCAGAGCGGCATAGACCATTTGGTGTTGCTGTACCCGCGACTTCCCGCGAAAGGCTTCGGACACGACTTTCGCCGACAGGTGGTTGTTGTCGCCGACCAGATCCTCGACGGTCACATCCGAACCGGGCAGGGCTTCCTCGATCATTTGCTTGAGGACGGGTAGTTCCATGGCCATGGTGGGCTATCTCCTAAAAAAAACACTCTACTCCCCCGCCATATAGGAAGGCATCCAATCCTCATGCAGACGGCGGAGCTCTTCCAGCGATATGGTGCCACTGCCGGCGATCTCAAGGGCGTCACCGCCTGTTTTGCCAATGGTGCGCACGGGCACATTGGCCTGGAAGGCGCGGGTCATGACTTCGTCCTTATCGTCGGTGGCGATCAGATAGCGGGCCTGATCCTCGCCGAAAAACCAGGCGTGCAGCGCAGCGGCACCCGGCGGGCTTTCCAGAGTGCAGCCGACGTTTCCGGCCAGGGCCATTTCCGCCGCAGCCACGGCCAGGCCGCCGTCGGACAGATCGTGACAGCCGCTGATCAGGCCGCAACCGATCAATTCACGGATGAAATCCCCATGGGCCCGCTCGCGGGCCAAGTCCACCGGCGGCGGCGCCCCTTCCTCGCGCCCGGCGATCTCGCGCAGGTACAAAGACGCGCCCAGGTGGCCCCGGGTTTCGCCCACCAGGATCAGGGTCTGGTCGTCATCGTGGAAGGCGGCGTCGACCCGGATACCGAGCTTTTCGATCAGCCCCACCGCGCCGATGGTCGGGGTGGGCAGGATCGGCTCGCCCTGGGTCTCGTTGTAGAGCGACACATTGCCCGAGACGACCGGAAAGTCCAAGGCCGAGCAGGCTTCGCCCATGCCCCGGATGCAGCCCACCACCTGACCCATGATCTCGGGCTTTTCCGGATTGCCGAAGTTGAGGTTGTCGGTGACCGCCAGGGGTTTGGCGCCGACAGCGGTCAGGTTGCGCCAGGCCTCGGCAACGGCCTGCTTGCCGCCCTCGTAGGGATGGGCGAGGCAGTATCGCGGGGCGACGTCGCTGGTCAGGGCCAGACCCTTTTGCGTGCCATGGATGCGGACCACGGCGGAGTCCCCACCGGGACGGGCCACCGTGTCGCCCATGACCATGTGATCGTACTGTTCCCAGATCCAGCGCTTGGAGGCCTGATCCGGGCAGCCCATGATCTTGGTCAGCGCCTCGATGGGATCGACCATGGTCACATCCAGGGCGTCCAGCACCGGACGGGACTCGTTTTCCACCCAGGGCCGGTCATATTCCGGCGAGGCCAGGGCCAGCGGATCGATGGGCAGGTCGGCGACCACCTCGCCCTTGTGATGAATGACCATGCGACCGGTATCGGTGATGGTGCCGACGATGGCGAAATCCAGTTCCCACTTTTCGAAGATCGCCCGGGCGATGTCTTCCTTGCCCGGCTTGAGCACCATCAGCATGCGTTCCTGGCTTTCCGACAACAGCATCTCGTAGGGGGTCATGCCCTCTTCGCGCTGCGGCACCTGATCCAGATCCATATGGATGCCGACACCACCTTTGGAGGCCATCTCGAAAGACGAAGAGGTCAGTCCGGCGGCGCCCATGTCCTGAATGGCGACGATGGCGTCGGTCTGCATCAGTTCCAGGCAGGCCTCGACCAGCAGCTTTTCGGTGAAGGGGTCGCCCACCTGTACGGTCGGACGCTTTTCCTCGGAATCGGCGTTGAATTCGGTGGAGGCCATGGTGGCGCCGTGGATGCCGTCGCGACCGGTCTTTGAGCCCACATAGACCACCGGATTGCCAATGCCCGCGGCGGCGGAATAGAAGATCTTGTCCGTGTCCACCAGCCCGGCGGTGAAGGCATTGACCAGGATATTGCCGTTGTAGCTGGGATGGAATTCGCATTCGCCGCCCACCGTGGGCACGCCGATGCAGTTGCCGTAGCCGCCAATGCCCGCCACCACGCCGGAGACCAGATGCCGGGTCTTGGGGTGGTCCGGCTCGCCGAAGCGCAGGGCATTGAGGTTGGCGATGGGCCGCGCACCCATGGTGAATACGTCGCGCAGAATGCCGCCGACCCCGGTGGCCGCGCCCTGATAGGGCTCGATGTAGGAGGGGTGGTTGTGGCTTTCCATCTTGAAGATCACCGCCTGACCATCGCCTATGTCGACGATGCCGGCGTTTTCTCCGGGCCCGCAGATCACCCGGTCCGGGTCCTCGGTGGATTCCGTGGGTAGGGTCTTCAGCCACAGCTTGGAAGACTTGTAGGAGCAATGCTCCGACCACATGACTGAGAACACGCCCAGCTCTGTATGATTCGGCTCGCGGCCCATGATTTCGAGGATCTTGTCGTACTCCTCGGCGGTGAGTCCGTGTTCGGCGATGAGTTCGGGAGTAATGGCGGTCACGGCGGGCGCTCCAGTCAAATGTGAGACGCGCCCTAGATAGCAATTTTAAGGGGCCGACGCCAACGGGAATCACGGGACCCGAACGACATGGATCACCTATATCGCTCCGTTGAAACAGGAGGGCCTCGGCCAGAGATGGACTCACCAATCCGCCCCATGCATGATCGTGAAACACATCCATGCTCCGGGTGTGCTGGGCCGAGTGGATTGGGAAGCGCCGTGATGAGAACCTTTGAAGAGATTTATGCCATTACCGCCGAACGGAAAGGCGATGTGGAGGCGATCCTCTCTACAATGGATGCGCCCAAATCTAAGGCGGATCTCGCGGCCATTGCCGATGACCGTTGGCTGGCCTGCATGACACGATGCATCTTTCAGGCGGGCTTCAGCTGGAAAGTGGTGGAAAACATGTGGCCCGGGTTCGAAGAGGCCTTCGAGGGCTTTGACGTGGACCGATGCCTGATGTTCGGTGGTGACGATCTGGACCGTCTCGTCTCCGATAAACGCATCGTTCGGAACGGTCAGAAGATCAGCGCGGTTCTGCGCAACGCGGCCTTTATCAGTGACCTATCGGACCAACACGGAGGCGCCGGGCGATTTTTTGCTGAATGGCCCACCGAAAAGTATGCCGATCTACTGCTGCTGATGAAGAAACAAGGGGCCCGCCTTGGCGGGAATACCGGTCAGTATTTCCTGCGGTTCATGGGGGTCGATAGCTTCATTCTTTCCCGCGACGTGACCGCTCGCCTGATCGCCGAAGGCGTGGTGGACAGGACGCCCGCGTCACAAAGAGACATGGCGGCCGTTCAGGAAGCTTTCAATCAGTGGTGCGCGCAATCGGGACGCAGCCTCACCCAGGTCAGTCGGATTTTGGCAATGAGTATTTAACGTATCCGTCTTGATCAAGACGGATACTTTAAACGCGCCAGAGGTCCACGCCGTCGGGACAGGCTTCGCGGTCCAGCGCCGCCCGCACATCCACCGCCAAACCCTTGCCATTCTTGAGCAACCCGGTCATCAGGCCCCAGCCACGGCTGATGAAATCTTCGTGGGCAACGGCCAGGATCACGGCGTCTGCAGGCTTCAGATCCGCTTCGTTGGTCAGGCGCATGCCATATTCCTGAGCCACTTCGGCTGCCTCTGCATGGGGATCGGCGATCTGCACCGTGAAGCCCACGGCTTCTAATTCCCGAACGATATCCACCACCCGGGTATTGCGGATGTCGGGAACATCTTCCTT
Organism: Magnetospira sp. QH-2; assembly: GCF_000968135.1. Taxonomy (NCBI): domain Bacteria; kingdom Pseudomonadati; phylum Pseudomonadota; class Alphaproteobacteria; order Rhodospirillales; family Thalassospiraceae; genus Magnetospira; species Magnetospira sp. QH-2. The sequence continues at coordinate 914,432 of NZ_FO538765.1, forward strand.
GAAGGTTATGCCCAGCACGGTAATCATCGCCTCGGCCCCCACACCGGCGCGCAGCAGCCGCTTGATGGTCATATCGGCCACCCAGGCGCCCATGCCGTCATTGATTCGTCGACCAGCCAGAATCACTTCGGGGATATAGCCCGTGGCCTCGGCCCGATAGGTCAGGTAGTAGGGATCGACGCCGATGCAATGGCCGCCGACCAGTCCTGGAGTAAAGCGCAGGAAATTCCACTTGGTCCCGGCGGCTTCCAGCACTTCCCGGGTATCGATACCCAGGCGGTTGAAGATCAACGCCAGTTCATTCATCAAAGCGATATTGAGATCCCGCTGGGTATTCTCGATCACCTTGGCCGCTTCCGCTGCCTTGATGCTGCCGGTACGATGCACTCCGGCCTCGACCACGCTGCCATAGACGTCGGCCACTAGGTCCAGGGTCGCGGCATCCTGCCCGGAGACCACCTTGACGATATTCTCAAAGCGATGCTCCTTGTCGCCTGGGTTGATGCGCTCCGGCGAATAGCCGACGGTAAAATCCGTTCCATTGGTCAGGCCTGATTCGGCCTCCAGCACCGGCACGCAGGATTCCTCGGTTGCCCCGGGATAAACGGTCGATTCATAGACCACCACATCGCCTTTTTTGAGCTGCTTGCCCAGGGTGCGGGTCGCCCCAATCAAAGGCGATAGATCCGGGCGCTTGTCGGCGGTAATGGGGGTGGGTACGGCGACAATATGGAAATCGGCCTGCCGCAGTTCTTCCGGATCGCTGCTGATCACCATGTTGGCGGCCCTCAGGTCGCCGTCCTCCACTTCACCCGTGGAATCATGGCCGTCGCGCAGCTCCGCCACCCGGGCCTCGTTGACATCGAAGGCCACCACCGGCACGCCTTTTTTGCCAAAAGCCACTGCCACCGGCAGCCCCACATAGCCCAGGCCGATAACCGAAATGCTTCTTTGGTGGGCCACTTATGCCATCCCGTAATAGTCTTTGAACCAAGCAACGAAGTTGGCCACGCCCTCTTCCACCGATGTGGAGGGTTGATAGCCCGTATCCTCGGTCAGGCTGGACACATCGGCCCAGGTGGCCGAAACATCGCCGGGCTGCATGGGCAGCATGTTCTTTTCCGCCACCTTACCCAGATTCTCTTCCAGCAACTCGATATAGCGCATCAACTGCACCGGCTTATTGTTGCCAATGTTGTAGATCCGGAAGGGCGCGGTGACGCTGCGCGACGGATCGGGCTCGTCGCCTCCGGCATTCGGATCGGCCTCGGGAATGCGGTCGAGCACCCGGATCACCCCATCCACAATGTCATCGACATAGGTGAAATCGCGCATCATGTCGCCGTGATTGAACACGTTGATGGGACGCCCTTCGACAATGGCCTGCGTGAAATTGAACAGGGCCATGTCGGGCCGTCCCCAGGGGCCGTAGACGGTAAAGAACCTCAGGCCGGTGGAGGGAATACGGAACAAATGGCTATAGGTATGGGCCATCACCTCGTTGGCTTTTTTACTCGCCGCGTAAAGGCTGATGGGATGATCCACTCGATCACCGACATTGAAGGGCATGCGGGTATTGGTGCCATACACAGAGCTCGACGAGGCATAGACGAAATGCTCTACCTCCACCGCGCGGCACCCTTCCAGCAGGTTGGCGAAACCGACAATGTTGGTATCCACATAGGCCGAGGGATTGTCGATGCTGTAGCGCACTCCGGCCTGGGCCGCCAGATTGATCACCCGGTCCGGCCGCTCTTTTTCGAATAGGGCAGCCAGTGCATCGCGTTCCTCGATCCCCATGCGGACCAGGGTGCAATTGGGATGATCCTTGATCCGAGCCTCGCGGGCCAATTTCAGATTCACGTCGTAATAGTCGTTGAGGTTATCGATCCCGACCACGGAATCGCCGCGTTCGAGCAGTCGCAATGCGATCTGGTTGCCGATGAACCCGGCGGTACCGGTGATGAGAACCTTCATGTTTCCTGTTTCCCCTTCGAATGACGACTGAAATCCTGCAGGACTCGCCGAAGCGCCTGCACGTTAACCAAAGTTGACGGCAGGCGAAAGGCGGAAAATCACCAGATTCCCGAGAGAAGACAATCAGGTGCGGATATTCAGCGTCTTCATCAGGCCATAGAGTGTCGGACGGCTGACGCCGAGCAGTTTGGCGGCGGCAGAGACGTTATTGTCGTTGAGCTCCAGAGCCTGCATGACCAGATTGTATTCGGCCTTTTCCCGGACGTCCTTGAGGGTGGGAAATCCTTGGCTGACCTCGCCTGCTTCCAGGTTCAGGTCCTCCTCACTGAGCAGTTTGCCATCGGCAAGCACAACGGCGCGTTTGATGCGATTTTCCAGTTCGCGCACATTGCCGGGCCATTCATACGAACTGATGGCGGCCAGAGCGCCACTGGTGAATCCTTTGACCGGTCGGTCCAAATCCCGGGCGAACTTGTCGAGGAAGAACTTGGCCAGCACTTCCTTGTCACCACTGCGTTCGCGCAAGGCCGGAATGCGCACGTTGACTTCGTCCAGTCGATAATAGAGATCCTCGCGGAAACGACCGTCGGCGATCATCTCCTCCATGGGCTGGTTCGTGGCCGAGACCACCCGCACGTCCACCTTGATCTCCGACCGTCCGCCAATGCGATCGATCACTCGGTTTTGCAGGAATCTGAGCATTTTTGATTGCAGATTCAGCGGCATATCGCCGATTTCGTCCAGGAACAACGTGCCCTTGTTCGCCTGTTCTACCTTGCCGATGGTCTGTTTATGGGCGCCGGTAAACGCGCCTTTTTCATAGCCGAACAGCTCGCTTTCCAGCAGGTGTTCGGGGATGGCCGCGCAGTTGATGGCCACATAGGGCCCCTTGGCGCGCGGGCTCATTTCGTGCAGGGCATGGGCCATCAGGTCCTTGCCGGTACCACTCTCGCCCATCACCAGCACAGAAACATCCGATGGCGCGAGCCGTTCGATCATGCGGCAGGCGCTGAGCATTTCCGGGCTACCGGCAATGATGCCCCCAAGAGGGGTCTCTTTGCGTTCGTTGGCGTAGCGTTGATTTTCCTCTTCCAACTCATACAGGCGCAGAGCCCGCCGCATTATCAAACGCAATTCATCGATATCCACCGGTTTCGGATAAAAATCATAGGCACCCAGGCTGACGGCCTTCAGGGCGTTGTTCCGGTCCTCGTTGCCGCTGGCGATGATCACCTTGGTCAAGGGACGAAAGGTGAGGATTTCTTCCAGGGTCGCCAAGCCTTCACTGGCACCATTGGGATCGGGCGGCAGGCCAAGGTCCAGCACGACGATGGTCGGCTCTTCCTTGCGCATGGTGGTCATGGCATCCTTGCGGTTCCCGGCAACCATGATCTCAAAAACGTCGTCATCCGCCAGAGCCCAGCGCATTTGGCTGCGCAGACCGTCGTCATCCTCGACGACGAGTGCTTTGCTTTTGCGTGCCATACCGATCTTGATACTCCCAGTTGGTAACCAAGCCCGCTTACGGGGCCTGTAAGATAATCCGCATTTTCGTTCCGTGACCCGGTGCGGTCACGACGTCAAGACGCCCGCCCATCTCGACCACCATTTGCCGAGTCTGGAAGGCCCCCAAACCATACCCTTCATCCTTGGCCGTCTCCAAGGGGCGAAACAGTTTATCGCGCACGAAATCCGGATCCATGCCCGGCCCGTCGTCGCTCACCTCCACCACCACCTCGTGCCCGTCTCTAAACAGCCCCAAGGCCACCAGCCCGGCCGCCCCCGCGGCCTCGATGGCATTCTGCAGCAGATGGTTCAGCGCCGCGGTCATTCTTTCCCGATCCACGAGCAAGATGCCCGGGTCCTCAAGGGTGATATCCATATCGCTCTTTTGTTTTTGCCAGATGGCAGCGATATCCTCCACCACGGTCCGCAGACGCTCCAATCCTTCAGCCGCGTCGTCTTCTTTCGCCGCCGGTTGTTCATTGAAGGCCGAAGAGGCTTCGGTGGTCAAGATACCATCCTCGGCGTTCTCCGCCTTGAACTGAGCCAACAGTTCCTTCATGCGCTCCACGGAATTGCGCACGGTCATCTGCATGTCCTTTTGAAACTCGGGGTCATGGCCGTACTTTTCCGCGTTCTGCACCATCAGCGACATCTGGCTGACCAGATTCTTGATATCGTGAATAATGAAGGCCGAACGGCGATTGAAGGCTTCCAGGCGTCGGGCATCGGACAGGGCACTAACGGCATGTTCTTCGGCCAGGTATCCGGCTGCCTGCCGCCCGACGGTCTTGAGCAGATCCAGGGTTTCCCAATCCAGGGCAATGGGCGTTCTGGGCTGGCCCAATACCAGGAACGCCTCCAATTCATCCCGGTGGAACAGCGGCAAAATGATTTGCGCCCGTTGGTGCTCCACCAGCCAATCAGGCGGCTCCAATCCGTCATAGCTTTCCGGGTCGGCCCGATAGTCGGCCAGATCGACCACCCATTTGGTCTCTCGCAAATATCCCACCATGGGGGCCTCTTCGGAGATGCCGGGAAAGGCCTCGCCCGGCAGCGCCCCCGACAAATTCCATCGGGCGGTCGGCAGGAAGGCCTTGTCCCCTTCGCGGTATTCCCACAGCCCCGCCGACGTACAATCGAAGATATCGGCCACGGCTCGGATGATACGACCGTTGAGCGCCGCCCCTTGCGCCGGATCGGACATGACATGGGTAAACCGCAGCCAAACCTCGCGGTAGTCGTGGGTATATTGGAAAAAATGCTTGGCGATCCAAACCCGGACCCGGGACCGCACCGCGCCCGAGGAATACAGCAACAAGGTGACCAGCCCCGCACCGACCAGGAACACGATCTGGAACATCGGCCCCCAGCTCTGGTCCACCGTGCGGGCCAGATAGCCCACGCCTGCCATCACGATCAAATAGAGCCCACTCCCGACCAGCGCCGCCGTATGAAACACCACCCGCCGGGACAAGTGGATCTCCACTTCCCAAGACCGGATGCGGGAAACCGAAATGGCGATCAGCGGAACGGCAAAGGCGTCTACAAATCCCCGGGCCAGATAGATGTTGTTGTCCAATCGATTGAACAAAGACGCATCGGCATAGAGAAAAAAGTCAAAACCGAACAGGGTGCTCAAACCGAAACAGAGATGCTTGACGGCCCACCGTCCATCCTCATCGGCATTGCGGTAGAGGTTCTCCACCAGCAACAGGCCGAGCACGGGAAGTGTCACATGGGCAATCTGAGACACCGTGGCGTAATGGCTTTGCAGCGAGGGAAACAGGTCGGCCAAGACCATCAACTGATGAAACAAAATCGGGACCACCGAGGCGATCCCGGCAATGAAAAACACGGTCAGAGTAAAGCGGTGGCCACGCTCTCCATGCTTGTGAACCCGCAGCAATTGGCCAAGGAAGAACAGCCACCCCAGGTTTCGAAACACTTCAAACGTGAACGGAAGCATCGAAGCGGAGTGGGTAAACATCGACAACGATGTGGATGCGGCCCAGATCGCCGTAAGCGCGCTGGAAATTGCCACCAGTCGCTTTCGAGACCAGTCCGCCCGGCTAGACCAGATCAAGGCCAAAAGACCCAGATAGGCCACGGCACTCAATAAGTAGCCGACAGCCCCCATTTCCAAATACACCGAGGCGACCGTCGCAATGGACTCCAAGGAATTTTCCACGTTCATGCCTTCAATGAGCCAGATACAGGTTCCGGGTTCGATATGAAACTAAGGCCATCCTCAGCCCGTGTCACGCTTCGTCATTCTTTTCCGTCATCCAACGCAAGGACTTGCGCACCAAATGCGGAATGAGCAGCGTCAGGGGCATACGCTGATGATGGGAGCGGATGTACAAGATCATGAGAGCCAGATCCGTTCCTCTCGTGTGGCAGAAGCCATGCCGGGGCCGCAAGGCATGATCCCAGCAAAAACCCATCACCGGCCGAGCGAGACCGCCCGGGCGCCCCTTTTGGACTTGTTTCATTACGTCCGGCGGCACGGGCGTTCCGAGAAGCCGGGTCAGATGCGTGAGGGCGTAATACAAGAAGCGAAGAATATCCAGGTCCTCGGCCCGTGGGACCAATCCCTCCCAAAAGCCTTCTTCCGACGAGAAATGACGCAACAGCATATCCATGTCCGACAGATCGCGCACCGCGTGTTCGAAATCCCCCTCGCTGAACAGATGGACCATACTGTGCAGGACCATGTCTTGGGGGGATAGGACCCAAAGCCCCGGCCATCCGTCCACCGGTCGCGCGGCGTCGCGCAGTTTCCGAGCCTCGATATCCACCCGCGTGGTTTGCGGCAGAATAGTATGATGCACATCAAGCATGGATTTGCGCCGCATATGGGTAACCGGCGGGATCTGGTGCATCCAGGTGCGGTAGTATTTGTCGTCATATGGATGAACTTTGCCTGGCACCCAACCGGCCTTGAACAGGGCCGCTTCGGTGTTCAACAGCAGTTCCTTGCGGACCATGAAATCGATATCGGTGAACTTGCGCCCTTTGGCAGCGGGCAGACCAGCCGCCACGTAGGCCGCGCCCTTGAGCAAAATGGGTGGAATCTGGTCAATCTGCAAGGCTTCGAGGATCTTGCGGACTTCGAACAGGACGTCGCGCCCCTGTTTTTCCGCCATGACGGTGTCGTTGACCAGATGTCGCCTTGGACGCTCGGGCACCTGATCCAGAACGCCCGCCGTTTCCAATAGCGCACAGAGCCGGGCCAGAACATCCGAGCGGCGGGCCAGCCGGATCACCGTATCCCATTGCGCCATGTCCAGCCGCGTCGCGTCTTGCGGGCGGCGCATCAGCGCGTAAAGCGGGTTGTCCGCCATGGTCATTCAAGAATCTCCCAAGTCCGGATGGCACCGGATTATGCAATATCTGGATCACTTGGTGTTGGATCGGAATTGATCTAACACGAAAAACGTGACCGGTTTCAACAAGGTCACGCGCGCCTGGCTGGATTCATGCCGACATGCGCTAGATCACGTCGTCATTGATCGGATTCGATCAAACATGAAAAACGTGATCGATTCCAATAAGGTCGCGCGTGTCTAGCGGGTCCGATTGGACCCGACACGCGCTAGGCCGGTGGTTCCAGCCCCGCGAACGCCGCTTCCGCCTGATCCAGGTTTCCATAGACGAAATCGTAGCAATCGCACTGGTCAATCAGCCTGGTCAGGGCCATGAATCCCTTTTGTCCCAAGGGGCTGTAATTGATGGCATTGCTACCCACCTCGATACAGGTCTGTCCCTTGGAGCGAGCGGTAAAGCGCGCTTCGGCGCCTTCTTCGTAGCGCGGAAAGATCACCCAGGCCGGGGCGTCGCGGTCATGCTTGCGCAGCACGCTATCGGTGGGCGCCTTCATCAGGGCGACCGTTCCCTTGCCCGTATCATGCACCGGCGCGCTGAACACGCTATCGGAGGCGAATCCCTTGATCACGTCGATGGACTTGTTTTTCAGGCTGACCGGGCGGACCAGCGGGCTGACGGAGCCGTCCACCAAGGAAATCAGCGCCAGCTCGTCGGAGAAAAGCCGCCAGCCCCGATGGACCAGTCCCGCGCATAGAGTGCTTTTTCCCGACCCCGGGGGCGCGGGCAGAATGGCCACCCGCCCTGCTTTTTCGATGGCGGCGGCATGCAAAATCAAGAAATGATGCCCATGGACATTGGCGCACCAGTTCAATCCCCACTCCATAAGTGGCAGGGCTTGCGCCTTGGGCAGCGTATTGAAGGCGCTCCAGCCATCGAAAGAGAAGGCCACCTGTGGCTTGAACCAGTGGCGCAGACCCGGCGCCGGTTCCACTGAAACATGGAAGTCGGAAAAGCCGTCTTCGTCACCCAGCGGATAATCCCGATAGAGCGTGGCGATTCCCTCATGGATCAGCGCCAAGGGGGAATAGAGCCGCATGATGAACGGGCCGGTGCGCAGGGCAAGCCCGTCACCTTTCAGCTTACCGACGATTTCGTCATCCGACAGGTCCGACAACCGCATCATTGAGCCTCCAAGGCCAGGAGGTCCATGCGGCGGAATTGAGCCAAAATGACCGCTAGCCACTCCTGGAACTCTTCGCGTTCATCGTCTGAAACCGCCAAATGCTCCGCCACCAGCCCCTCGAATTCGTCGCGAGGGCACAGCCCGCCCGCCGCTTCGAGACAGACGAGCACTTCGGCGGCATTGGATTCGAGGAGATGGGTGTGACCGGAGGCGTCGTCATAGACGACCACCTCGTCATTCCAGGTTTTCCATGACAGACGAGCAAATAGCCGCACGACATTCCGCAACGGCTCTTCCGGGTCCTGCATGGGGGGAATATTCCGGTCAAAGGCGACCGGGGCGAGGGCTCGGTGCCCACCCCGGTGCCGGTTGATCAGTGGAAGGTCTGCTGGATAAAGGCGACGACCGTCTGGGCGTCCCAATCAATGCCGATGGCCGGAACCGAATAGCGACCGGTGGTGACAATCTGCCGGCCCATGTCGGCCACCTGAGCGGAGGTCATGACATAGCGGACACTGGGGTCATAGCCGCTGGCATTGAGATAAGCCGCAATGATATGGGCCGCGAACTGATAGCGGTCTTCATTTCCGTCAAGCCACAGCGCTTCGCACAGGGTCTTGTCAGAGTTCCAATAGCCGGAACCATCCATCCAAACGCCGCCGAAGGTCGCGGAGAATGAAATCCCGGCCCAACTGGCATTTTCACAGCCACTGTTGCCACCACTACCAGCGACCTGGGTAGAGAGGTCGTCGTTACCGCTGCCACCGATCATTTCATCCTTGGCGGTTTCATTGGCGGTGTTTTTCCAACCACCCGGCGACAGTCCGTTACAATCCTGTTCGTTGCCCGCGGACCGGGTCACATCGGCCAGAGCCGAGGCATAGGCCGAAGGCGTACAGACTTCGGCAAAGGCCGACCGACTGGCCAAGCTCATCACCACCGGGGCGGTCACCAGAGCGCCGGAGCCGGTCATGAACCGCCGCCGCAGTTTGAGTTTCGAGCCACCGTCGACCAATTTCTGATCCGCGCTGTCCCCAACTTCGGGGGTAGGCGCTTGAGAGGTATCTTTATTTTCCATATCCGAGCCGCTCGCTTATAAAATGATGTAATGGATCTCTACCATACTACTAAGCAAAAATCACACCAATTTTACCAACCCCCTATGATTAAAGGGAAAACGTTATATTTCTCGGGTTGGCAATCGCTGGTATGGCAAGAATCCCGACAGTTTCCACGCCCCAACGGCGCTCGGCTTTACACATAGCGACCCGGCGGGAGAAAACCAACCTATTCGAACCCCACCTCCGGACAAAAAAAATGCCGCCATTTCTGGCGGCATTTCCGACCCGTTTGAGAGGGTCATCCTTGGAACGGGGCAACGTTCCTAGATCATGGAGCGGCGACGCATCCAGAGCATCAGCGCCAGACCGAAACCGAACAGGGCCAGCGTGCCGGGTTCGGGAACCTGACCACCGCCACCGGCATGCCGGTTACCGGAGATGTTATCAATGGCGCCGGAACCGCCCATTTCGATGCGGAAGCGGCTCACACCCTCGACGTTGAACACGATCTGAGTCCAGCCGTTGTCGCCGGTGTCAACCATGTGCCAGTGATCATCGTTGGTGTCATCATTGGTGATGAGTTGCTCGACCACCGAGCCATCGTTCTGCACCACGTCGGTCCAGAAGTAGATTTCGGCATTGTCGTTGTTCTCGGCGCCTTCGATGTCGAAGAAGTCGATGCTGGTGATATCGACCAGTTCGGAAAACTCAAACTCAAAGAAACCGGCGGGACGGGAGCCTTCATCATCGGGAGTGTTGCAGATGCCGTCGTCACAGCCGTAGTCATTCTCCTGGATGATCAGGACGTTACCGGGGTTGTAACCGTCATTGGGATTGGTGTTGTAGGTATTACCGTCAAAACCGGCCCAAAGGTCCTGGTCACGCGGGCGGCAGCGCTCACGGTCCGGGGAATCGGGGCCGGTATCGAAAACCACGCCGTAATCCCAGTTGCCATTGTTGCTGCCAAAATTCTCGCCGTAGTTCTGGGTCCGGACCTGGACGCCCACGTCGGAAAGACCGGGCAGGCCATTGAAGCCGCCGCCCAGAGCATATTCGTTGTCAACGATCTGGCCATGGACCATGTCGTTACCATTGCTGTCGTCCTCGAACCCGATGGTCCAATCAGACGCCGGTCGCGAGTAGTTGCTGCTTGAGCCTTCATTGTTGTCACCGCAGTTCACTTGATAGTGAGCTTGGGCGGTGGACACCATGACCAGCGAGAGCAAGCAACCCGCCGTGATGTAACCTAACTTAGACATTGCCCCGTCCTTTTCGAACTGAATTTCGTGCTTACGCAATAATTAATCCTTGCCATACGGCAGTTCAACCAATCAATAAGCAAACCATATGCCACAAGATTTTTTCATCATCATATCAATAGGTTAAATAATATCGGCAATCCGGGCGATCCCCCCGAACCAGGGAATTGTAAAGCATCTCGACAGATCTTGTAACAATCCTTTGCGGTCTCCGTCGATTCCCCTGCCTAGGAAGAATATTCGCTGCATTCTCAATGACTTGCGGATCCCGGCCCCACTGTCAAGAAAGCCGACAGACCCGGAGGCCAAAGCCATCAATTCATTCCCAATTCTTTGCGCAAGGCATCGAACTCATCGCCCAAGGAGGCTCCCTTGGCGGCGCTGATGATGGCTTTCATTTCCTTGCGGGCTTCGTCCAAACGGCCCAACCGCTGAAGCGTTGCCGCAAGATGGAATCGGATCTCCAGGCGGTCCCCGCCCCGGGCATGGGCATCCCGCAACAAAGCCAGTCCGCGCTCTGTCTCTCCTTGACGGACGAGAAGCCAGCCAAGCGTATCAATGACGGATGGGTTTCCAGGCGCCAGCTTATAGGCCTTCTCCGCCATCTCACGGGCCTGTGGATTGCCGGTCTCATCATAAAGCCAGGCCAGATTATTCAAGGTTTCCACGCTGTCGGGCTTATCCACCAGCAGCAATTTGGCCTCCGCGATGGCATCGTTCAACCGCCCTTCCTTGATATAGGCGCCGACCAGCGTTCGCCGGACCAATCGGTCCTTGGGATTCTGCGCGGCCCATTGAACCATCCGGTCAATCAGTTGGGGCCGCTGTCCGATTCTCTCTCCCGCCAGGAATATGCGAACCAAGAGTCCGGCCCCCGGAGAGAGCTCAAAGGCTTTTTCATAGGCCGTGACGGCCTCTTGGATTTCGGACCGGCGCAGGTGGTCGTCGCCCAACAAGGCCCAACCGATGGCTTTCTCGGGATTTTTGCGCAGCAAGTCATCAATACGGGCCTTGATGCGATCAGTTTTTCCCAATTGATATTCGAGCTCGATAATGGCGACCAGCAATTCTGTATTGGTGGGAAAGGTGACCACGGCACTGCTCAAGGTTTTGAGGGCGCCGTCCAGGTCAGCCGCCTTTTTTTGCAGTTGCGCCACCTTCATCATGGCAGACGCGGAATCCCGGGAATGATCCAGCATGTTCTTGAAAGCGTTGGCCGCGCGGGCCGTGTTTCCCGCTTCGAGTTCGGCACGCCCCAGGAGTTCCAGAAGCTGGTATCCGGCGTCATGTTTTGCGCGAGCTTCCCGTGCCGCCAGGACGGCTTTTTCCGTCAAACCGTGCAAAAGCAGCGCGCGGATGAGGTAGATTTTCGGGGCCAGCACCCCTGGCGCCGCGGCAACCGCTTTTTCCAACCAGCGGACCTGCTCATCCTTGTCTTTTCTCCTGGCTGCGATGTTGGACAATTCCAAAATGACATTGAGATCAAACTCGTTTCGGTCCAGCAGCAGTTTGAAATCTCTTTCCGCCGCCGCCAAATTGTTTTCCAGCATATTGAGACGCGCCAGATTAACCCTTGGAACCCGCAATTTCGGATTGATTTCCAGAGCCTTGGAAAAATTACGTATGGCGGTCTTCCGGTCACCCAGACCGATATGCGCCGCGCCGAGGAGATTGAAGAGTTCAGGGTCGTCTGGCGTTGATTCCAAGGCAAGGTTCGCCGCCTCGACCGCCTCTTTGAACTCGCCCGCCCTCAGATGAATCATGGTCAGCAGAACACCGGGGCTGACTTGATCCAGTTTGGCGCCCAACGTTTCGCGCAGCATGGCCAACCCGGTCTCCCGGTTACCGCTGCCGATTTGGCTCATGCCGAGGCGGGCTTGGAGATCGGACCGGTCCGGCGCGGCCTCAATGGCCTGTGTGAGAAGCTCGTTGGCTTCGGTAAACCGCTTGGTTCTCAAAAGGGCCTTGGCCAATGCACCGATCAAATCGGAATCCTGGGGCCGCAGCCTCACCACCGGGCGCATGATCCCGACGGCTTCGGCAAAACGTCCCTCCTTGTTCAGCATGGTGCCCAGCGCCTTGCGCGCAAAGGGATTGAATGCGTCCACGTGAATGGCCTGAACAAGGTTGGTGTGGGCGAGATCCGTATCACCATTGGTCAGATATATCAGCGAGGAGATCACCAAGGCATGGGCATCGCCATCCAGAAGCCCCGGGTCCATGGAGCGGAGTTGGTCTGCGGCCAACTCGATGGCCAGCTTGGCTTCCTTGGTCTGTCCTTGGGATTCCAGGTACCGAGCCCACCAATACTGAAGATGGGGATCATGGGGATCGTATTTCCGAACATATTCCAAATCCCCCTTGGCTTGCGCAGCGGCTCCCATATCGATCAAGACCGCCGCGCGATAGGTGCGGGCCGCCAGGTGACGCGGTTGCACGGCAATGGCGCGGCTGAAGTGATCGAGTGCCGGTCTTAATTTGCCTCGGCCGCGCTCCAATTCGCCCCTCTCGTACCAAGCGTCAGCCATATCGGGATACTTGTCCGTGGCTTGCTTGAGGAATTCCTCCGCCTCGTCCCATTTGCCGCGGGCTTTTCGGACGCGGGCCAAACCGACCGTTGCCGATCCGCGCCCCGGCTGGATCCGCAGCGCCGCCAGGAACTCGCCCTCGGCGTCCTTCAAATGCCGCAGCAGGAAATGCGCCTTGCCGCGCAGGGTCAATACACCGGCTTGCACTTTTTTGGGCCATCCGGTGGCGCGCAGGTTGTCCAAAACCTCAAAGAATTTGCCCTGTTGAATGAGGGCCTCGCCGAGAGCCTCGATCACTAGAGATTGATCCGCGCCGATATCCAATGCCCGGCGCAGCTCCTTTTCGGCAGACTCGCCATCACCGATCACAAGATAGATCCGCCCCAATAACAGCCGGGACGGCAGATGATCGGGATTGCTGCGCAAAACGTTTTTGAGGTGAATGACCGAGGTTCGTAGATTCCCAGACTGAAAGTCTTTCTGGGCATCTTCAAACTTGCCCGAGGGCTGGATTTCGATGGAGGTCGCTGCAAGCGCCGCCCCATCTATGGCCGTCAGAGCCCCACCGAGTAGAACCGCAAGGACCATGGGTCCGATGCGGGAAGCGGTGATTCGGGTAGTGAAGGTCATGGCTTTTTCGTCCTCGGTCAATCGGGTGGGGCATCCTAAACCGACTACCGCTCCCGGAAAAGGGGGTCAGGTGTTCAAGAAACGTTGCTGATCTCCGTCCAGAACCAAACAGGTCAGACGATTACTACCATAAGCGCCGGTATCGATCCCGATGCGATTGCGTCGCCGGTCGGGTTCGGGGGTAATGCTGTGGCCATGCACCACGACCGCCCCGAAATCCCCTCGTCCGGACAGAAACGGATCGCGGATCCAAAGCAAGTCGTGCTCTTGCTGCTCTTCCAAGGGAACCCCGGGCCGCACCCCCGCATGAGCAAAAAAATAATCCCCCAGCCAATGGCTGGGACTCAATTGGTGAAGGAATTCCAAATGCTCCTTGGGCACCACCGCGCGGAGGTTTTCCGCCAGGATGGCGAATCGGTCCGACATGGGCGCTTCCGGCGACAAGGCCTGTCCGTAGCTTTCCGCCGTTTCCCTTCCGCCATATTGGAACCAGGGCGGCCCGTATTCGCCGTTTTCGACGAACTCCAGGAACATGGCTTCATGATTGCCTTTGAGATAAACCACCTCGGTGGTCGGAGGCGGGGTCAGCAACAGATCCAGCACGCCCCGACTATCGAATCCCCGATCCACGTAGTCACCCAGATAAATCAGCACCGACCGCTCCATCCCCCCAGCCCGCAGGTCTTCTTCGATCAGGCCGTGCAGGCGCAGGAGGAGGTCGGAACGCCCGTGAATATCCCCCACTGCATAGACCCGCGTCCCGTCGGGCACACGGGGCGCTTTTCCGGCGGGGGTTGCCGATGACATGAATCGGTTGAACAGGTCTTTCAGGACCATTTCTTGGGCAACTCCCGGGATGCTGGGCCCATGATGTAGGCGGGCCGCCCCCTAGCCGCAATAGCAAAAGCGCCGCGCCGCATCGGTGCTCGCCTCTCGGGGGTGTTTCTGGCATAGTGGCGCCCAGCGCTCAGACCATCCGATAGGCGAACCGTTTCATGGACAAAATCGAGTTATTGGCCGACTCCCCGTTCTTCGCGGAGGCCGCCCCCGCGACCCGCGAGGCCATTGCCGAGGCAGCCGAGGAAATCTCCCTGGCCAACGGCGAAATCCTGTTCAGCTCGGGAGACCAGGCGGATTCCATATATCTCATTCTAGAAGGCGCGCTAAAGCTGGAGCTTCCCACTGAATCCGGTTCAAGGGTTCTCGGACACCCCGGCCCCGGACGCACAGTGGGCATCATTCCGTTGCTCGGCGAAGGAACCCGCGTGGCAACGGCCTATGCCGAGGGAGCCACAAAAGTTCTCAAGATTTCCTCGACCATGATGGAACGGCTGACAGACTCGTTGGGCGACGCCATGACGCCGGTGATCGAGGCTCTTTCCAACCGCCTCATGCGTCGACGTCTGGGTATGGTTCTCCGCGACAGCGAGAAGTTTGGCAGCCTTCCCGAGAGCATTCTCAACGACCTCGAAGGCCGGGTTGACATGATCAACGTGGCCAGTGGCGAAACCGTCTGTTCGGCTGGTGATGATAGCGATGCTCTGTATATCGTGGTCACGGGGCGACTGCGGATCTGGACACCGGATGCTGGGTCGGGCAACAGCCTGCTCAGCGAAGTGGGCGCCGGGGCGAGTGTCGGCGAGATGGGCGTGATTACCGGCAATCCGAGAGCCGCCGACGTTCGAGCCGTCCGCGATTCGACTCTGGCGAAACTCCCCGCCGCCCATCTGCACGATCTGCTCAGCCGCTATCCAGAAGAAATCAACCGGCTGTTCGTCGGAGTCATTGTCGGGCACTTCATGGGGACCGGGACCAAGCGCGCCAAGGCCCGCAATACCGCCGCGACCTTTGCCCTGATTCCCGTTCGCGCTGGTTTGCCCCTACGCGATATCGGCGAGACCCTGAAAAAGTCACTCGATGCCCATGGCAGTTCCATCATCATGGACAGCGAGCGGTGCGAACGGCTTCTTGAGCGCCCCGGCATCGCCCAACTCCCCTTCGACGATACCCGCAACGGTTCGTTTCTGGGCTGGCTCAACGAACAGGAATCCCAGGCTGATTTCGCCATCTATTTGGCTGATTCGGATACCAGCAATTGGTCTCATCGCTGCCTGCGTCAGGCGGACCACGTGCTGTTTGTCGGCAAGGGCGGCGATTCACCGGATATCGGGGATATCGAAGGAGCCTTGTTGAAAACGCCGCTGCAAGGAGTCCGCAAAACCCTGCTGCTGGTCCATGCTCCAGAGACCAAGGTTCCCCAAGGCAGCCTGGCTTGGTTGGAAGCAAGGCAGGTGGGTCTGCATCACCATGTGCGCTTGGGCGACGACGCCGATTTCGACCGCCTCGCCCGCTTCCTGACCGGGCGCGCCGTCTCGCTGGTATTCGGCGGCGGCGGGGCGCGCGGCTTCGCCCATGTGGGCGTGATGCGCGCGTTGCAGGCCAACGGCATTCCCATTGATTTGGTGGGCGGGACCTCCATGGGCGCCCTGATCGGTTCTCAGACCGCCATGCAGCACCCGGCCGATCAGATCTTGGAAGATACGGTGAAACTCTGCCTGGATGGGGATGAGATGACCGTGCCCATGGTCTCGCTGTTCACCGGCAAGAAGTTCTCCGCCGGAGTGCGGCGGATTTGCGGCGAGCATACGGTGGAAGACCTCTGGCACCGCTACTACAGCGTTTCGTGCAACATCAGCCGCGCCAAGGTTCGGGTCCATGACCGGGGACCGCTCTATCGCGCCGTGTTGGCCAGCAATACACCGCCGGCTCTGTTCCCGCCGTTCATCGAGGATGGCGATCTGCATGTGGACGGAGCGCTGCTCAACAATCTGCCGGTGGACATCATGCAGCGTTACAACGAAGGTGGCCAGATTATCGCCGTTGACGTGGATCCACAAAATGACATGACCACCATCGACCCCTACGAAGGTGGCTTGTCCGGCTGGCAAGTGCTCGGCGCCAAGCTCAATCCCTTCGCCCAGAAGATGAATGTTCCCAACCTGGGGTCCATCGTCGCCCGCGCCACGGCCATCGGCGGCATCGCCCAATACAAAAACACCTTGGCGGGCCTGGCCGATCTATACTTGTCGCCACCCACCGGCGACTTCGCCATCATGGCCTACAAGGACGGCCCGAAAATCGCCGACATGGCCTATGACTACGCCATGCCGGTGATCGAAGAGTGGCGGAAGGCCAACGGGGCAGCTTAAAGTATCCGTCTTGATCAAGGACTGATTTCGGCCCATTTACGATTGTCGCGCAAGAGGGCGTTAGCAAGGATCCCGAGCTTTCGGATGATGGCGGGGAGCGCGACCTTGGGGGGTTTTCCTGCGGTGATCAAGGCGTCGTACTTCTGCTTCATATGGGGATTGTGTCGCATGGCGACGAGGGTCGCCATGTAGACGGCCTGTCTGACATGAGCGCGGCCACCGCGGATATGTCGCCTGCCCTTGAAGGAGCCGCATCGGCGATCCAGCTGTGCAATGCGGCCCAACCTTGGCGGTCATTGCCGAATTTCCGTCCATTGCTCTGGGGGTGGAGATAGGCATCGAGGGATGCCTTGGAGACGTCGATTCCGACGACGGTTGGTGTATACTGGTTCATCTTGACCATGGTCCTGTGCTTGTCATGCGGGGCGCGATCCCCTGGCATCCTTGAGCTTACAGCCCTTGGACAAGCTCAGGGTGAGGCTAACATGTTGAAAGTTCAAAGGCCCTCGTGCTGAGCTTGTCGAAGCATGTGTCGCCACGCGCTCAAAATCGGACTTTCTCAGCAGCCTGTTAGAGACCCGAACCGACCGCGATGGCCGCAATGACGCCCACAATGCCCGCGAACACAACGCCGTTGATCAGGCCGCTGCTGGCCCGGTTGGGCAAGGCATGACGCTGGACGGTGCTGAGGTGGCAGTAGCCCGCGGGCCGTCTGAAACCCCAGGCGAATCCCACCGCAAAAGCGGCGGCTGCAAAGATCACGATGGTGCCCATTGACTCTCCAGTCTGCTCTATGAGGGGCTATAACATATCTATTGCTCAGGCGTGAAGCTTTTCACGATAGCGCGAACGCGCCATCATGATCGTCGGATGAGGGATAGATATCATCGACGTGATTCATGGATGTTGGGGCGGGCTGGCTACCGCTCAGGCTTTAAAATTTGCCGTTTTCATTTTTCCACGCCCTGCGTGGGGCGATGGTTTCGATGGTGTCCCAATGCTCGACAAGCCTGCCGTCAGAGACCCGAAAGAGATCGTAGAAAGCACTATGGGCGCCGCCAAAATAACCCTCGCTGACACCCAGGACAAAATTGCCCTCCGCCAGAACACGATGAACCCGACGGTAGTCCGGTGACTTGTGACCTGAATCCGAAGCTTCTAGATCACGTCGTGTTTGATCGGATTCGATCAAACATGAAAAACGTGATCGATTCCAATAAGGTCGCGCGTGTCTAGCGGGTCCGATTGGACCCGACACGCGCTAGGGCTTGCCGCAATGTGGAAAGGTCGTCACCGCGATGCGGGCTGTGTTCGGCGAAAACGTCTTGGTTGACGAAATCCGGCAAGCGATCCAACCGGCCCTCGACCAGCACGGTTTCCAGGTAGGATCGAACCAGGAACCGGTTGGGTTCGGTCTGTTCAAGATCGACCGCCTCGGTGGGGCCATCCACCATGCTGCGACCGGATGGATTGAGCGCCTGTCTTGCCTGGATGTTGTCCCAGTGCTCCACCGCCTGTCCCTCTTCGAAGCGGAACACTTCGAAACCGATATTCCGGCGCGAGAAGTCATATTCCGTATGGGCGAAAACGAAATCGCCGTCTTCGAATGCCCGCACGATATTGACCCGGGGAGAAGTCTTCGAAAGCCGCTGAAACAGCTCGGCCAGCCCTTCGCTTCCTTCATGGGTTTGAGGGTTGTGCTGAACGTATTTTGCTTCGTTGACCACAGCGACAGGGCCCGGGTCGCCTGTCTCGATGCTTTTCAGCAGGGCCCTTATGCGATCTTTGTTTGCCAAGGTCATTGTCCATCACTCCATTAGGGAGAGAAAAGCGATTTACTGTTTGTAGAGACGGGGTCCCATCTATAGCCTCATAAGCCTAGCCGCGCGGCAACTGACTGAATAGAGAAGAGAGGGACCGATGTCGTCGGAGATCGTTTTTTATGGGTCGTTGTCCAGCCCCTATTGCTACTTGGCTCTGGACCGCCTTGATAAGATCGCCCGCGACACACGCGTCTCGATCATCATGCGCCCGGTGCTGCCGGGAGTCCTGCGTATGACGGATTTCTGGACCGACACGCCCCGGATGGAATTGGTCTATTTCGATATTGATGTGGCCCGGACAGCGGATTTTTTGGGTCTTTCCTACGGCGAGCCCGCGCCGAGTCCGGTTGCCTGGGTTGAAGGCGGCGTCTGGAAGCCGGGTCCGGACCAACGGCGAGCCTTCCGGCTCTACAACTTGCTTTTTCAAGCACATCAGCGATCCAAGGGATACGATCTCTATGCCTCCTTGATGCGCCTGATCTGGTCCGGACAAACGACGGGATGGGATGAAGCGCCGCACCTATCCGGTTGTCTTGAGGCCTGTGGGCTGTCCGCCGACCTGATCGAGCAGCCCGACATGTTGACCAAGGACGCGGAAAGCCATTTTGCGTCGAACCAGAAGGCTTTGCTTGAGTCCGGTCATTGGGGGGTGCCGACGTTTTCTTGGAACGGAGAACCGTTTTTCGGCCAAGACCGGTTGGATCAGCTTCTCTGGCGGATCGAAAGCTCTCGAGTCTGAAGGACGAGATCCCGCGTCATGGCGACACCCCCCAGACAGCGTCTCGTTCAAAGGGGATCCTATCCAATTTCCGCCGCCCTCAAGATTGTTTTCCCCTGCCTGTTCAGCGGGTTCCATGGAACGCCAAAGGCTTAAGCAGGCTGCTGAATAAGTGTTGTCCGACGGCCCGCTTCGCCCTTCGTCCCTCGACAAGCTCGGGATGAGGAAGCTCAAGGTGAGGCTAACAGGTTGAAAGGTCAAAGGCCCTTATGCTGAGCTTGTCGAAGCATGTGTCGCCACAGGCTCGAAATCGGACCTTTTCAGATGGCGGTAATCGAGCAGTCAGGGATTGCCTAGATCACGTCGTGTTTGATCGGATTCGATCAAACATAAAAAACGTGATCGATTCCAATAAGGTCGCGCGTGTCTAGCGGGTCCGATTGGACCCGACACGCGCTAGACAGTCAGCTGGTCTCCACACTCGGTCTTGATCAAGTATCCGGGTCAATTCCTGGACATGGAACAGAGGAGACCAGCTATGGAGTATTTTGTTGGAATGGACGTATCGATGGCAAGCATTTCGATCTGTGAGATTGATGCAAAGGGAACCGTCATTCGCGAAGGCAAGGTGTCAAGCACACCCGAGGCGGTCGCCACTTGGCTCGAGGAAAGCGGGCGTGGCTTTGCGCGAATTGGGTTGGAAGCTGGCCCTCTGGCGCCTTGGCTGTACGCAGGACTGTCCAGTCGGGGCCTCCCTGTGATTTGTATCGAGACCCGGCAAATGAAGGCCTTTGCCAGCGCCAGCCCAGTCAAGACGGACCGTCGCGACGCCCGCTCGATCAGGTCGGCGGACAGAACCGGTTTGTACCGCGCGACCCACGTCAAGACCGCGCGCAGTCAGGAGCTCCGGATGGTGCTGACCCATCGGGAGACCCTGGTTCATCAGGTCCGTCAGTTGTCCAATACGGTACGAGGAACATTGAAAGCTTTCGGCCTCAAGGTCGGTATGGCGCGCGGACGCCTTTTCGCGGCGCGGGTTCGGGAATTGACGGCTGATAACCCGCACCTCAGCGCAGCCGCCGAGCCGCTCTTGCTTGCGCGCCAAGCCTTGCTCGAACAACTCGACAAGCTCGACCGGCAGGTTCATGCCGCTGCGCGCGATGATAGCGTTTGCCGGCGCCTGATGACCGTTCCCGGCGTCGGCCCGGTTACCGCCCTCGCTTTCAGGACAGGACTCGACGTGCCGGAACGGTTTCAAAAGTCGGTCATGGTCGGCGCCCACTTCGGGCTTGTCCCACGCAGATACGCCTCGGGAGAGCAGGACCGAAGCGGCCCCATCAGCAAGTGCGGAGATGCCATGGTTCGTTGGCTTTTGTTCGAGGCCGCCAATGCACTTCTCACTCGAACCCGCCGTTGGTCCTGGCTCAAACACTGGGGGCTCGCGGTCGCCAAAAGGCGCGGGATGAAACGCGCCAAGGTCGCCGTTGCCCGGCGTCTCGCCGTAATCATGCATCGCATGTGGATCGACGGCACGGACTTCCAGTACCGCAAGGAGGAGACCGCCATCTAAACACAACGAAAACCGAGATCGCCTGAAGGGCGGCCAGGACGCGTGGCGACGCGCGGGGCTCGGATGACAGCGCGCAGGCTGCAGTGGCGTAAGACCACGCTTTTCAGATTGCTGCACCCGATCCCCCTTGATCCCCATCATGCGGCGACGACGTCGACCGCGGACAGAAGCAAAGGGCGCCACATAACCCAGGTTCAAACCGACGGCTTGGAAATCAGCTTGACTCAAATGACTCGATTACAGAAGCAGCCTGTTAGGTGGTTGACGGCATTTGCTCGATGATATCGGCCACGGAGCGGGCGTCGGTTTCAGAGTCGCGAACCAATTGATCAAAATGATTTGTCAGCGCCTGAATCTGACGGTTTTCCCGAAAGGCCATATAGTAGCGGCCGATATAAACCACAGCCACCAGCGGACCGAATATGGTGAGGGGAGAAGAAAAAACGACCTTGGAATCATAAAGATACATCCGTAATGAGGGGTACAAGTTACGGCATTTCTCTGCCATATATTCAATCTGTTCCCGGCGCGCGGCTTTGGGGAGCCCCCGCCAATAGCCCTCTCCCCGGCTGAGGGATTCCACCCACTCCCGCGATACACAAATCTCATAATCCGAACCTGGTCTATGCAGCCATTTGGCCTTATCCCGAACGGCGGCGACGGCTTGTTCAGGGGTTTTGTCGAGGAACCTTGCATACTCGAAACCGATGACCGCATCCGTTTTCAAAATGTCCGGCAACGTCGCCGGTACATGGCGGATTTTGTACCCGGCGGACTCCCGATGCCATTCGTCTATCTGGGCATCCGTCGGCGTGCGATCCGCTTCGGTCATGCGGAATGACGCATCAAGCAGATCAGCGGTGGTTTCGCTCCTTTCGGTCAAAGCCAGCAGCCAGTCAACGCTGACACCCAGCGCCACCGCGCATTCCGCCGCGAGATGGGCGTTAGGAAGGCGGGTTTCATCCTCGCTCAGCAACTGCGCAATGGTAGACCGGTCCACGCCGGTGGTGCGCGCCAAAGCGCTGCGGCTCAAAGAATTGCGTTTCATCGCAAGGTCGAGGCGCGTTCGGAAAACGTGAGCCCGTTCGAGTTTATCCATGCGCTATAAATATCACCTATGTTTAATAAAAACAACAAATGATAAAAATCACTGCGTAAACGCAATATTACCGCGCTTCGTGATTTTTGCTATTGAGAGGGCAGGGGCCCGCAAGGAACAATGGAAATGGACTCGGCAACGCGCACGATCGTGAAATCCTTCTCATGGCAAGCCATGGGAATGGTGACCATGACGGCCATCAGCTATCCCCATACCGAGTCATTGATGAGTGCCCTGACACTGGCCCTCACCTCATCCGCAAGCGGGTTCGTGTTCTTCTTGATGCACGAGAGAATTTGGAATGTCATACGGTGGGGGCGCAAGTAAGCCGACCTCATAGCCGTTTTTGACCATTCGGAGGGCGGCCCCGTGAACCCTACTTGGCGGGCTTGAAGGCCGCTTTTTCAACCAATACCGGGTAGAAATAGCCCATGCCGAAATCGACATCGAGTTTCACGGTCCCGGTTGCCGAGATCTCGTCGCCTACCTTTGCCGTTTCCTGGCTGGTGAAGATCACCTTGCCGGTTTTGCCGGAACCCGTGCCATCCTGCATATGGATAAAATTGCGTTTCATAATGTCGTTGTTCACCTTGACAACCTGACCGGTGACAGTGACTTGTTTGCCGCCAAGCTCACTCCGTTTGGCATGCAAATCAGCGACGGTCACAAGTTCAGCCGACATGGCGGTGGAAGGGAGGGTAAAAGCGGTTAGTGCCAATACAATGAGAGATTGAGCTGCGGTTTTCATTGAAAAATCCTGAAAAATAGGGGCAAAGCGCATCATCCCATTGTCGCCATGAGAGATCAAGGAGCAGAGGCGAATTGCCGCCAATACGCCGCCACACGAGATCACGTCGTGCTTGATCGGATTTGATCAATCACGAAAAAAGTGGTCGATTCCGATAAAGTCGCGTGTGCAACGGGTCCGATTGGATCCGGCGGGCGCCAACAGGCTGCTTCTGTAATCGAGTCTTTTGAGTCAAGCTGATTTCCAAGCCGTCGGTTTGAACCTGGGGTATGTGGCGCCCTTTGCTTCTGTCCGCGGTCGACGTCGTCGCCGCATGATGGGGATCAAGGGGGATCGGGTGCAGCAATCTGAAAAGCGTGGTCTTACGCCACTGCAGCCTGCGCGCTGTCATCCGAGCCCCGCGCGTCGCCACGCGTCCTGGCCGCCCTTCAGGCGATCTCGGTTTTCGTTGTGTTTAGATGGCGGTCTCCTCCTTGCGGTACTGGAAGTCCGTGCCGTCGATCCACATGCGATGCATGATTACGGCGAGACGCCGGGCAACGGCTACCTTGGCGCGTTTCATCCCGCGCCTTTTGGCGACCGCGAGCCCCCAGTGTTTGAGCCAGGACCAACGGCGGGTTCGAGTGAGAAGTGCATTGGCGGCCTCGAACAAAAGCCAACGAACCATGGCATCTCCGCACTTGCTGATGGGGCCGCTTCGGTCCTGCTCTCCCGAGGCGTATCTGCGTGGGACAAGCCCGAAGTGGGCGCCGACCATGACCGACTTTTGAAACCGTTCCGGCACGTCGAGTCCTGTCCTGAAAGCGAGGGCGGTAACTGGGCCGACGCCGGGAACGGTCATCAGGCGCCGGCAAACGCTATCATCGCGCGCAGCGGCATGAACCTGCCGGTCGAGCTTGTCGAGTTGTTCGAGCAAGGCTTGGCGCGCAAGCAAGAGCGGCTCGGCGGCTGCGCTGAGGTGCGGGTTATCAGCCGTCAATTCCCGAACCCGCGCCGCGAAAAGGCGTCCGCGCGCCATACCGACCTTGAGGCCGAAAGCTTTCAATGTTCCTCGTACCGTATTGGACAACTGACGGACCTGATGAACCAGGGTCTCCCGATGGGTCAGCACCATCCGGAGCTCCTGACTGCGCGCGGTCTTGACGTGGGTCGCGCGGTACAAACCGGTCCGCATCGCCTGGCTGATCAAGCGGGCGTCGCGACGGTCCGTCTTGACTGGGCTGGCGCTGGCAAAGGCCTTCATTTGCCGGGTCTCGATACAAATCACAGGGAGGCCCCGACTGGACAGTCCTGCGTACAGCCAAGGCGCCAGAGGGCCAGCTTCCAACCCAATTCGCGCAAAGCCACGCCCGCTTTCCTCGAGCCAAGTGGCGACCGCCTCGGGTGTGCTTGACACCTTGCCTTCGCGAATGACGGTTCCCTTTGCATCAATCTCACAGATCGAAATGCTTGCCATCGATACGTCCATTCCAACAAAATACTCCATAGCTGGTCTCCTCTGTTCCATGTCCAGGAATTGACCCGGATACTTGATCAAGACCGAGTGTGGAGACCAGCTGACTGTTTAGGCAATCCCTGACTGCTCGATTACCGCCATCTGAAAAAGTCCGATTTCGAGCCTGTGGCGACACATGCTTCGACAAGCTCAGCATGAGGGCCTTCGAACTTTCAACATGCCAGCCTCACCCTGGCATCCTTGAGCTTACAGCCCTTGGACACTTTCTTCATAAGACAAGCCTTTAGCCCAATGCGCCGACAAGGCCCTCGAACATGGCGCGGCCATCGGTGCCGCCGAGTGCCGGGTCGGCGAGCCGTTCCGGGTGCGGCATCATGCCCAGCACGTTCCCACGCTGGTTGGTCAGTCCAGCGATGTTGTTGCAACTGCCATTGGGGTTATGGGTGTCGTCCACCGTTCCATCGGCGGAACAATAGCGGAAGGCCACCTGGCCATTGCCCTCGACGCGCTTGAGGGTCTCTTCATCGGTGAAGTAGTTGCCGTCGTGATGGGCGACGGGAATGCGGATCACTTCGCCCTTTTCGTAGCCGGTGGTAAAGGGCCCATCGGTCTTTTCCACCGACAGCCAGACATCACGGCACAGGAACTTGATGTCCCGGTTGCGCATCAGGGCGCCGGGCAGCAGACCGGCCTCGGTCAACACCTGAAAGCCGTTGCAGACACCGAGCACATGCACCCCCCGCTCGGCGGCCTTTTTGACTTCGGCCATGATCGGCGAATGGCTGGCCATGGCGCCACAGCGCAGATAGTCGCCATAGGAGAACCCGCCGGGCACGGCGATCAGGTCCACGTCGGGCAGTTCGGTGTCCCGGTGCCAGACCATGCGGGGCTCTTCACCCATGGCATTGCGGAGAGAAACCTGCATGTCCCGATCGCAATTGGAACCGGGGAAGACGATGACGGCGGCTTTCATGGGCTTACCCCATCTCGATGGCGTAATTTTCGATCACCGTGTTGGCGAGCAGTTGCTTGCACATCTCCTCCACCTGCGCCTTGGCCTTGGACTCGTCGGTCTCGGCCAGGTCCAGTTCGATGATCTTGCCCTGGCGGGCGCTGTCCACGCCGCCGAAACCCAGGGAGTCCAGCGCATGTTCGATGGCTTTTCCCTGCGGGTCCAGGACGCCGTTTTTCAAGGTGACGGTGACTTTGGCTTTCATGGCATCTGTCCTTGATTCTACTGTACGGCCTCGGGGCCCTTCAGATCGGCGGGGCCGCTTTCGGGCAAAATGCCGAGGCGGCGGGCCACTTCCTGATAGGCTTCTTCCACCGATCCCAGGTCGCGGCGGAACCGGTCCTTATCCATTTTCTCGTTGGTGGAAACGTCCCACAGGCGGCAGGAGTCCGGGCTGATCTCGTCAGCCAGGACGATGCGCATCTGCTCGTTCTCCCACAGGCGGCCAAACTCCAGCTTGAAGTCCACCAGCTTCAGGCCGATGCCATAGAACATCCCCGACAGGTAATCGTTGATGCGCAGGGACAGGGCGAGGATCTCGTCCAGTTCCTGCGGTGTCGCCCAACCAAAGGCAGTGACATGTTCCTCGGCGATCAACGGATCATCCAACTCGTCGTTCTTATAGCAATACTCGACGATGGAGCGCGGCAGCGGGGTGCCTTCCTCGATGCCCAGGCGCTTGGAAATAGATCCGGCGGCCACATTGCGAATGATCACTTCCACCGGCACGATTTCCACCTGGCGGATCAACTGCTCGCGCATATTCAGGCGGCGGAGGAAGTGGGTCGGCACCCCCATCTCGCCCAGACGCATCATCAAAAACTCGGAGA
This sequence comes from Magnetospira sp. QH-2, assembly GCF_000968135.1. Classification (NCBI taxonomy): domain Bacteria; kingdom Pseudomonadati; phylum Pseudomonadota; class Alphaproteobacteria; order Rhodospirillales; family Thalassospiraceae; genus Magnetospira; species Magnetospira sp. QH-2. The sequence goes on from NZ_FO538765.1 coordinate 940,368, forward strand.
TGCGATTGTTCAGCACCCCCTTGCCGGTGATGGTGCCTTTCTTCTTGTTGTTGAAGGCGGTGGCGTCGTCCTTGAAGTACTGAACGATGGTCCCGGGCTCTGGTCCTTCGAACAAAACCTTGGCCTTGCCTTCATAGATTTGCCTGCGTCGCGCCATGGCGAAAAATCCCGATGTATGGATGAAAGGCTCCCTATAGCAGGAGTCCCCCGATGGGGCAACGACCACGGCAGGGGTGGTCGTCCAGTCCGCTTGGTATAAGATGGAGAAAAGATCCGGGAGGCCATCCGTGCCGCGTTTGTGGGACCACATCTGGCAGACGCCTGACGATTATCGCATTGTCACCGCCTTGTTCCTCAAAGGCCTGGCGATCGTCTATGCCATTGCCTTTGCTTCCCTGGCGGTGCAGGTCCAGGGGCTGGCGGGCAGCGACGGCATGTTCCCCATCGCCGACCAACTGGCCGGGGCGGAGGCGCAACTGGGCTGGTCGCGGTTTTTGCGCGTGCCTTCGGTCTTCTGGCTGGCCGATGGGGATTGGGCCTTGAGCGCGGCGGCCTGGGCCGGGGTGGCTTTGTCGGTCCCTTTGCTGCTCGGCCGCTATCGGCAGGCTTCGCTGATCGGGCTGTTCGTGCTCTATCTGAGTCTGCAACAGGCAGGCACGATCTTCCTACATTTCCAATGGGACTATCTGATCCTGGAGGCGGGGTTTCTGGCCATCTTCCTGGCCAACGGCGGTTCGCGGCTGGTGATCTGGATGATGCGCTGGCTGCTGTTCCGGCTGCGCTTTCTGTCGGGCATTTCCAAGATCATCAGCGGCGATCCCTCCTGGATCGGCCTGACCGCGCTGACCGCCTATTTCGAGACCCAGCCGCTGCCCCACATCGGCGCCTGGTATGCGCACCAGCTGCCCCAATGGATGCTGCAAGGGGGCACGCTGGCCACCCTGGTCATCGAGATTGCGGTGCCGTTTTTGTTCCTGGCGCCGCGACGCTGGCGCATGGTGGGGGCCGGGCTGACCATCCTCATGCAGGTGCTGATCATCGCCACCAGCAACCACAATTTCATTAACTTGCTGACCATCCTACTCTGCCTGTTTTTGTTTGATGATCAGGCGTTGCGCGCGGTGCTGCCGCGCTGGAGTCTCGCGTCGGCTCGCCAGAAGGTCGGCGGACTGCATAAAATGGTATTCGGCCCCTTGGCGGCGCTGATTATCCTGGTCAGCCTGCTGCAATCCACTTCCATGGTCACCGGCTGGCGTCCGGGCGGATGGGTTCAGGCATTGGTGATGCAGGTGGAATCGTTCCGCATCGCCAATCTCTACCACGTCTTCCCGACCATGAAGATGGAGCGGCTGGAAGTGGTCATCGAATGGTCCATGGACGGCGAAACCTGGCAGCCGCTGGAACTGGCCCATCGGCCCGGCGATCCGGCCCGGGCGCCCGGCTTTGTCATGCCCCATCAACCGCGCCTGGACTGGCTGATCTGGTTCGTGCCGCCGCAGGATCCGGTGTTCATGATTTTCTATCGCCGTTTCATGGAAAAGCTGCTGGAAGGCAGCCCTTCGGTGCTCGCCCTGTTGCCGGACGACAGCTTCAAGGACGGGCCGCCCCAGTTCCTGCGCGCGTCTCTTTGGCAGTACCGCTTTACCGATCCGGCAACCCGGGCCCGCACCGGCGACTGGTGGACCTTGGAATGGCGGGCGCCGTTCCCGCCCTGGCCTTATATGCAAAACACCCATCAACCCCATACCTGACCCTTAGGATCAATTCATGCCTCAGTACATGGACATCACCTTGACCATCCATCCCCACATGCCGGTTTGGCCCGGCGATCCGACCCCCGAAGTGACGCGTATGCGATCCATTGCCGAAGGGCATGTGTGCAATGTGTCCCGCTTTGCCGCCGGGGTGCATTTGGGCACGCACCTGGATGCACCGCTGCATTTCATCGACGGGGCGGGCGGGGTGGAAACCCTGGCCCTGGAAACCCTGATCGGTCCGGCGGTGGTCGCCGACGTGGGCGATGCTGACCGGGTGGACGTGAGTCATCTGGAAGCCATGGATTTGCCCGCCGACTGCACCCGCCTGCTGATCAAAAGCCGCAATTCGGCTTTGTGGTCGCGGCCGGGTACCGAGTTTCATGCGGACTACGTGGCCCTGACCCCCGAGGCCGCTGATTGGGTGGTGGCACGGGGAATCAAGCTGGTGGGCATCGATTACCTGTCCATCGAGCGCTACAAGGAGCCCGGCCACGTGACCCACCACAAACTGCTTGGCGCCGGGGTGATCGCCGTGGAAGGGCTTGACCTGCGCGGCGTCGAACCGGGGCCCTACAAGCTGATCTGCCTGCCCATGAAGATCGCCGGGTCGGACGGGGCGTTCGTGCGGGCGGTGCTGGAGGGGTGAAGAGGCTTCCTCTACAAATGATGATCCACGTCCAAAGGCACCGGGTATTCATGCCCCAGTTCATTCATGGCGACGGCAAAGAAATAGTCGAGTTTTTGGTATAGCTTTTTCTCGTCGGCCTCGATGTTTTTGGCGGTCAGGTCGGCCATGACCACGGCCATCAGGTCCTGATCACCCGGTTCCTTGAAATCGGCTTCGATGACTCTTATCGCGTAGTCTTCCGCCTTGCTGCCGGATAGACCGAGGATCTCGGCAACCCATAGGCCGAACTTTTTGTTGCGCCGGGCCTGGGCCTTGAAACGGGTCTCCTGGTCCATCTTGAACTTGGCCTCGAAGCCGCTTTCCCGCTCGTCGAAAATCTCGGTCATGGGTGCTCCTGTTTTTTCCCGGGTCTCTGTTCGATATAGTCGCTCGTGCCCATTGACGCCAGGGGGCGCTTGATGACACCTTCGGTGCATGTGCAGTGTGATCATCCTTCGCCGCCCCGGCCATGCCTGGCCGTTGATGCTGGCTTCCAACCGTGACGAGATGGCGGGGCGGCCCTGGCGCCCCCCCGAGCGTCATTGGGATGACCACCCCCATGTGCGGGCCGGGCTTGATGAAAAAGCGGGCGGAACCTGGCTGGGCCTCAATGATGATGGGGTGATTGCCGGGGTGCTCAACCGGGTCGGCACTTTGGGACCCAAGGAGGGTTTCCGCAGCCGCGGCGAATTGCCGATGGAGGCCTTGTCCCATGGCGCGGCCACCGAAGCCGCCGAGGCCCTTCGGCATCTGTCGCCGACGGCCTATCGCCCCTTCAATATGGTGCTGGCGGATGCCTTTTCGGCTTATTGGATGAAAAGCGACGGCCACAAGATCGACGTGGCGGCCATTCCCGACGGCTTTTCCATGTTGACCGCCCATGATCTCAACGATACGGCGGCATCGGGGCGGCAGCGGTTGCATCTGCCGCGATTCCGGTCGGCGCCGGTGCCCGAGCCCGAAGGCGATTGGTTCGTCTGGCAGGCGCTCATGGCCAGTCGGGACGGCGAGACCCCCCGAGACGGCCTGTGTGTGGTCACCGATACGGGATTCGGGACGTCGTCGTCCTCGTTGATGGCCCTGCCGCTGCCACCCAGCGACAAAAAGCCGGTGTGGCTGTTCTGTGGCGGGCGTCCCGGGGAAGCGGATTATCGGCCGGTTGCCGGTTGAGTCCATTGCACCGGTAGCCACGAAGCCCAATCGCGCGGGGTGATCAGGTCATGGAGCCAGTTGGATTTCTGAATGACCAGAGCCACCACAAAGGATGTCGCTACCGTAAAGGCGACACTCCCCACAGCCACCGCAATATGGAGAAGGCTCCCCGCCTCGCCAACGGAGAGGCGGCTCAATAGGGCCATGTCCAGGGCCTTGATCAGGAGCGGGTGAGCCAAATAGACGATCAACGAGAGGCGACCCAATTGTTCCACAAGAGGCACCTTCGCGAGAATGCCGGAGAATAGATAGAAAGTGAAGAAACCGCTCAATCCCAACAGATCATGCAGCAGAAACTCCGGGTCAAGGATGCTACCCACGGACAGGGTACCCACCTCCGTGTGGCTGTTGAGCGACACGCAAATCGCATAGGACAGAACAAACAGTCCGAGAGACGCCCAGCGGGCCAACCCGAAATGCCGGGGGGGTAACTGATCGATCAGAAAACGAGCCATAGATCCCAATACGAAGAGATAGGCTACAATGGGCAGGCCCAATGGGATCATGCGAGAAATCTCATTAGGCAAAAGACCGACAAAGAGATGCAGGCCGATAAAGATCGCAAAGACAAGGGGGCGAATCCCCTTGGGCAAGGCACGATACAGGCTCAGAACCAGAATAGTGCCGCACAAGGCGGGCAGGAACCAGAAGGCATAAAACCCCGAGGAAGCCTTTACATTGGCCGCCGACCCGGTAATGCCGCCCAGGAGATAAGTTTCCACGATCGAAGAGCCATCGGGTCCACCGGACAAAATCAACAGGTTGATCGCCGAGGCCGCGGTATAGAACGCGGCGAACGGAATCAGATAGCGAATGAGCCGGTCCCGGTAAAATGGCCAGTCGGTTCTTGTCGAGTTGGCAAGAAATGGCAGAAACAAAAAGCCCAGAACGTGATAGTTCAAGGGTCTGAAGATATATTCGAAATGATTCCGCACATATTCATTGTGATCAAGTATGACAATGAATATCAGAGCTCCCTTTAGGACATTCAAATCAATATGGTTCTTGGTTTCATGTCCCATGAAAAAGCCGTCCGCTATTGATGGATGTTGTGCGGTTGAATCTGAAGTGTGCTAAGCGTTTGCGCGTGCCGACGGGCTGCCTGGTCTCCGGTACAAGGGATTGATCTCTCCCAAGCGATTATTAACAATTCGTTTTAAAACCATGACCAGCACCATCAGGCAGTGGGCGAGCTCGAAATAGGCCATGCTCAGAGCCGCGCCCGAGACCATGAACGCGGCCAACCCGATTTGTATGGATGCCGCTAGGTCTCCGGCCCATTTCAATTCATCGATATTCCTGGAGGATCGTATGATGCCGGTGCAACTGAACCAGCTAAATGCCAGGATGACCAGGTACAAGATCAGACCCAAATAGCCCAGGTCCCCCAAGACCTGGAAATAGATACTATGCGCCGCATGGGCCTTGTGGGGATCCGGATGACGACCGAGAGCGTCAAAAGCGGATTGATAGCTGTTGGCGATATCGATCCAAATTTTGTAGTCCTGAACAGCATGGAATCCCCCGCCGAAGATGGGGTTTTCCGAGGCGATCAGGCTGCTGACTCGCCAGGCGATCACACGTCCCATAAAGGAGCTATCCTGATCCGCCTCTTGCAGCGTTTCCATGCGATCAAACCACTTGTCCGACAAGAGCGTGGTGGAAAAGGCCGCAAGCGGCACGATGATCGCAATGGTCAACAGCTTTTTCTTCGACCTAAGGAAGAACATGCCTCCGACAGCCATCATCCCCAATAGGCCGCCACGGGAGAACGTGCCCAGGACGGCGAGAATGCCTGTGAAAAGGACTCCTGCCAGCACCAGCCGTGTGAACTTGTGTTTGCTGTATTTATAGAGGTAGGCCACCAGCGGCAGAGTAATCAAGACCGCGAGGGCAAACTGATTGTTATCGGCAATGAAAGATTGCGGGGGGCCGGTAATATGGTGATGGCCGGCGGAAAGGAGGAACTTGAGGCCCTCGCGAGCCGAGTGAAAGCCCATGGCCACGCACTGGGCAATCAGCAACACATGAATCTTGAACCGATCATTGATGATGAATGAGACAAAAAGAATAAAGACGATGGTTTTTGCGAATTTCGTATATTCACTCACAAGATTGGATGAATCGGATGGGCTGAATAAAACAGACATAGAGCCATGAATTAATAGCACAATGTATAATATGCCGACCGTGTCCAGCTTAAAATTCAGCTTATCTTTTGACGTGAAGCTTGTTAGTATTGTTATTAATGAAATAAATAAAGTAAATCGAATAGATGACGAGAATCCATAAACATATTTATTGATCACCATAAGAGATGACCATCCCCATATGACAATTCCTAGGTACGGTCTTTTAAAGACGAGGAAAACGCATAGTGCGAATAGGGGGGCTACAACTAAGTCGCGCATTTAACGCACCAGATAGTGATCGATCTGTAGGAGGTGTCTTTAGTTTTTATTTTCCGATTTCTTCTTCTTGTCCGGAAGGACCTCGTGATAGGCAAATAGCCCCGTGGGTTCCTCGTCGGAATCGCTTGGATCATTCATGTGTGCCCAGATCACGACCACTGCAAAAGCACCCAATGCCGCAATAAAGACCAAGGATTCCACGGTGACCCCTGTATTTGATTAAGTCGCACAAGAGGTTGGATGCTAGATGAAATCCATTTGGGGGTAAACCCGAATTCCTCCGGGCGCCCGGATGCCAGCCTACCGCCATTGGCCTATGTCATCTTGCCTACAGGTCGATTAACCCCATATGCATGGCAATGGTTGCCGCGTGGGTCTTGTTGTTAGCGCCCAGCTTGCGTTTGGCATTGTCCAAATGTTCGTTCACCGTGCGGGTGCTGAGATTGAGGATGTCGCCGGTCTCATCGGCTGTTTTGCCCCGCGCCGCCCAAGAAAGGGTGTCGCGTTCCCGATCCGTCAGGTGGACCTTAAGCAACGGGTTGCCATCTTGATCCATGAATTTTGATCGGGTTTTCATCTCTTTGGCAGCCAGGTCGCTCATCTTCTGGGCAAAGTAGATGCTCAGAACATGCAGGTCGTGTTTCTTGTGTTTGACCATGAAGCGCAATTTTGCTAACTTGTCAGACCAGAAATAAACGCATGAAGCGATTTGATGCCGCCCCATGTGGTCCACGTAATGAAAAGGGACAACCAACCCGTCCTTGAAGCCATGGTCCTGGGACGCTTCCATGAGCTTTAAAGAGCCCAGCTTGCGTTTGCGCCCCCCCTCGGGCAGGTCCACCTGAGACCAGAGGAAGGCGACGTTGCTTCGACGCACGATGGGTAACATGGGATCGTCATGGATGAAGTTGTTCATCCGGTATTCGCGATCCCAAGCAGGGGGAATCGACCCGACCGTGAACGGTTCGTCGATTCCGGGCTGCCCGGCATCCAGGAAATTGATGCCGCAAAAGCCAAAATTACCTGCAATGCGATGCATGGTATCGCGGAGGGATAGAACACCCTCGCAGTCTTCAATTTCAGCAATGTATTTGCTTAGGTTCATTCCCTAAGAACCCCGTATTTTTGCGGGTACGCCGACAACACATAAACATATCTCATGGTGTCGATACAACCCAATGGAGTTGGTCGACAATGGATAAAAATTATTCAGCCGTGTTTTGTCATTTGAATGACGAACCAATAATTGCCAAAGAGATATTCAAGTTCAGAAAGCATATCTTCGTGGACGTTTATGAGTGGGATCTGGAGCATTCCGCCCATAGCGAACACGATGCCTTCGATACTCTCTACACCATCTATTGCGCGTTATTCGACGGGGATGAGATCGTCGGGACCTTTCGAGCCAATCGGACCGATCGCCCCTACCTGTCCGCCTGGGCGTTTCCCCAGCTGGCGGGTGAGCGCCCCTATCCGCGTCGAGCCGATATTTGGGAGATCAGCCGATTCGGCGTGCTCAGCAAAGGGCGCTCCGAGCGGCTGGCCTTCCTGAATTATGCCTTGATGTTCCATTTCGCGGCGAAGCTGGGCGTCACCTCCTTGGTGGCGACGGCCGAGCCTTCTTATGAGCGTTTCCTGTCGCAGATCGGCATCGAGACGCTCCGCTACGGACCGCCGCTGATCATCGGCCATACCACCTCCGGCAAGCCCATCGAGAGCCTGGCCGGCGAGATTCCCATTTCATCCCAGTCAGGCGTGCGCTTCGAGCGAATCATGCGTTCCCTGCATAACGTGGAGATTTCAGATGCTTCGAATGTTTTCGGACCTGCCCGCATTTCGGCGTGACACCCTCGGCTTCTTCCTCGACAAGTGTAAGAACGCCACCGCGCCATTGGAAAAACTTCATGTCGGTCCGCACCCCATCTATCTGGTGGCCGACCCGGACCTGGTCAAACCGGTTTTCAACGCGCCGGAAAGCGAAATCGACAAGGGTCGGTTGATATACAAGATGCGCGAGGTTCTGGGGCGCAGCTCGCTGACCTTGAACGGCGACGAGCACAAGGAGCGCCGGGCCGCTATCCATGCTCGTCTGGCCAAGGGCATGACAACGACCTATGTGCCCGAGATCTCCGCCATCGTGCGTCGCTATACCATGATGGCGGCGCAACAGGGATCGTTCGATGCCCATGGCATTGGTGCACCGCTGGCCTTGCGGGTGATCTGTGACGTGTTGTTCGGTCGCGAGGCCCTCAGTCGCGGCGATGAGGCCGCCCTGGTCAATACCATCAAACTGGTCGAAGACGACGTGGCGGAAAAGATCTTCCGTGTGTTCCCCGACCTTCCCTGGGTCGCCAAGCGCAAGAAGGAAAAACTGCGCCAGGGCCGAGAGATCATGATGCAGGTGGTGGAACGGGCCCGGCAGAAGGCCTCCGATGCCTCGATCCTGCAAGGTCTGTTGGAATTGAACCTGGACGACGAAGGTCTGCGGGACGAGATCTTGTTGATCATCCTGGCCGGACACCACACCACCGGTTCAGCGGCGGCCTGGATTTTCTACTACATGGCCCTCTATCCGGACTTGGTGGAGAATCTGGCCAAGGAAGCCGCCGACATCGGCGACGAGACCGGCGAGATCATTCCCGAGAAGCTCTATCGCGATGCGCCGGTCAGCCGGGCCTTCGCCAACGAGGTCCTGCGGCTGTTTCCCAGCAGCTATTGGATGTCGCGCGAGACCATGGCCGATGTGGAACTGGGCGGCATGCCGGTCAAGGCGGGCACGTCCCTGATCATTTGTCCCTGGGCCTTCGGACGGGATCCCAAGTTCTGGGACGACCCGGAGGAATTCCGTCTTGATCGCTCCTATGCCAATCGCGCCTTCGTCCCCTTCGGAGCCGGACCGCGGGTTTGTGTCGGGGGGCAACTGGCCATGGTGGAACTGCAATTGATGGCTCTCGAATTCGCTTCGGCCTTCGAGTTCACCGGCGTCACCCCCAACCCGGCACCGTTGCCCAAGCCGTCTCTGACCTTGGTGCCGCCGCGCATGGAAGTGACGGTCAAGCCCCGAGCACACCGGGCCGAGCCGCTGATTTCCACCCACGCGGCCTAACAACGAAGCTTGAAAGCAAAAAGGAGATGACCATGGATTCCTCGAATGTCGAAAGCTTCATGGTGTCGTTCGCCGATGTCAATTTGCCCGACACCAACGGCCTTATCGACTTTCTGGCGGTACGGCTCCCGGATCTGGATCTGCGCAAGCCTGATGCGGCTGTTTTCGTTCGGGCGGCCATCCGGGTGCTGGCCGACATGGACGAAGACCCTCGCGTGGTGATCCCCTTCCAACCGCATGGCAAGCGGTTGGACTTGGATGATCTCATCGACTACTACCACTACCCCATCGGTGATGTGGATATTCTCAGTCGCGATGCCGGGGTACTGATGAGAGCCGCCATCCTGACCATGGACGGATTCATGGAGGTCTCCTGAGCAGGGGCTAGATCACGTCGTGTTTGATCGGATTCGATCAAACACGAAAAACGTGATCGATTCCAATAAGGGCGCGCGTGTCTAGCGGGTCCGATTGGACCCGACACGCGCTAGGCGGTCTTTCGAAGGTTTGAGGTCAAAGGAGACTCGGGATCGGTTCTTCCGCCGTGCCCCGGTGTTTCCCAGGGGGGGCCAAGAAACTTCCTTCAGACGGCGTGATTTACGGGTTCCGTTGAAGGGCGGATATGATCTAGTATGCGCGCTAGCTTGCGCCAAATACTGATTTTATTGTCTCCAGAGGCGGATATGACTCGACGTCCAAATTTTTTCATCGTGGGGGCGCCTAAAAGTGGCACCACCGCCATGGATAGTTATTTGCATCAGCACCCGGATATTTTCATGGGGCCGAAAGAGGCCCACTATTTTTCGCCGGATGTGATCCGGGATCAAAATTTTCTGTTTTCGTCAGAAAGATATGAGAGGTTGTTTTCCGAGGCGAGCAACGAAAAAGTGGTTGGCGAAGGATCTGTTCATTATCTCGTTTCCCCGGAAGCAGCGAAACGAATTCATGACTTCGATCCAAAGGCCAAGATCCTTGTGCACGTACGCAATCCCGTGGATTTCCTTTATTCGCACCATTCCCAACAGGTGTTCGAGGGATATGAGGATATAGAGGATTTCCAAGAGGCCTATCATGCCACGGATGATCGGCGCAAAGGCCAACGGATCCCGGAAAAGTGCCGGTTCGAGAAAATTCTCGATTATCGGGAGATGACCAATTTCGCGGACCAGATCCAAAGGTACTTTGACCTTTTCGGTCGTGAGCAGGTGATGGTCACGCTGTTCGATGATTTCAAAAACGATACCTCATCTGTCTATCGCAAGACATTGGCGTTCCTGGAAGTGGACCCATCATTCGAACCGGCATTTCCTGTGGTAAACCCCAACAAGAAAATTCGCAGCCGGGCCTTGATGAATTTTATCAAGGATACGCCCGATTGGGTGACCTCGGCGAGCCGCATGGTGATGCCCTTGCCGGTAAGAAAAAAGTTGAAGCAGTGGATCATTCGCAAAAATACCCGTTTTCAGGAACGGACCCCGATGGATCAGGCATTCCGTGCTCAGTTGACCATTGAAATGCAGCCTGGCGTGGAGCGTTTGGCCAAACTGATTGGTCGGGATTTGTCGGCGTGGCAAAAGTCGTAGCGCGTGGGCAGAATTTCCGGACTCGTTGAGATGGATGGTGAGGTCGCTCAATGACAGGGAATAAAACAACACGCCTCAGCGGGCATTGGTCGGTTTGGTTCTGCCTTTTAGCCTGCCTTGTTGGGCGCTCTTTCCCGGCCATGGCCGATATTGTGAAGGGGCCGATCTATAACCCCGAGTCCAAGTCCTACTTTGCCCTGGTCAAAGCCGATGTGCAGCAGAAGTTCTGGGATACCTTGGATGTCGCGGCGGCGGCGCGCACCCACAAGGATGTTCACGGACGTCTGGCCATCATCCGGACCCGGGAGACCCATGATTTCGTGATGAAGAATCTGGCCATCAAGTCTCCCACATGGATTGGCCTGCGCTACTGGTGCACGTTTAAATCGCTCCAATGGGTGGATGGCTCAAAGGTCAAGGGGGCTGATTTCCAACATTGGCAGAGTCCGTGGTATCGCAGCAAAAAAACAACCTGCTTGGACGATCCGCGTTCCAGTCGTGTTTTCATGCCGGTCTACTACGAACCGAAAAACTACCGTGAAAAAGGGGTTTTTCTCAAAGGGAGCAAGAACGACGATGCCTATTGGCGAGCGGCCGGACATGAACAGCCCTTCAGCCACTATCTCATTGAGTTTCCCACGGGCGCTGAGTAATTGGGACGATCCATGCAGACCCGGCTTTCCGACCTCATCATGGATGCGGCGACCCGGCGACCGGATTCCATAGCCCTTGTCTCGGGGAAAAAGCACTTAAGCTACAAAGATCTCGCCACCGCCGTCGAAGCCGCTTCGGGTGGCCTAGTGGAATTGGGATTGAGGCGGGGAGACCGCGTCGCGATCTACCTGGACAAACGCGAGGAAACCGTCGTCTCGCTTTTTGGCGTGGCCCATGCCGGTGGCGTTTTCGTGCCGGTGAATCCGGTCCTGAAGGCGGCGCAGGTTGCTCATATTTTGAACGACTGCGGGGTGACGGTTTTGATCACCACAGCGGTCCGCCTGCGTTCCTTGGAAAAGATCATAGGAGATTGTCGGTCCCTTCGAGAGGTGGTCCTGGTCGATGATGAAGACTGCGAAGGGCCGGTTTCCTGTATTGCCTGGTCGCGGATGATGTCGGCTCGGGGATCGATCCGTGCCCACCGGCTGACGGATCTGGATATGGCCGCCATTCTATATACTTCCGGTTCGACCGGACGTCCAAAGGGGGTGGTGCTGTCCCATCGAAATCTGCTGGCCGGTGCTCATTCGGTGGCGGACTATCTGGAAAATAATGAACATGACCGCATCTTGGCGGTGCTGCCGCTCAGCTTCGATGCCGGATTGAGCCAGCTAACCACTGCCTTCGCCGTTGGTGCCCGGGTGGTATTGCACAACTATCTCCTGGCCACGGATGTGGTGAAGGCAGTGGCAAAGGAGGGCATTACCGGATTGACCGGAATCCCTCCCTTGTGGATACCGTTGGCGCGTTTGGAATGGCCGGAGGACGCCCGGCGGCGTATGCGATACTTCGCCAATACCGGTGGCGCCATGCCGCGCGCCACCTTGGATCATTTGCGTTCGGCCTTGCCTGAGAGCCGCCCCTATTTGATGTACGGCCTGACCGAAGCCTTCCGGTCCACCTATCTCCCGCCCGAGGAAGTGGATCGTCGGCCGGATTCCATTGGCAAGGCGGTTCCCAATGCGGAGGTTTTGGTGGTGCGACCCGATGGCAGCCTGTGCGATCCCGAGGAAACCGGGGAACTGGTGCATCGGGGCGCTTTCGTGGCCATGGGATACTGGAATGATCCCGATAGAACCGCCGAGCGGTTCCGTCCTGCTCCAAGCCATCAACCGGAGCTGCCGTTGCAAGAGACGGCTGTTTGGTCGGGCGACTGGGTGCGAAGGGACGAGGACGGTTTTCTGTACTTTGTCGGGCGTCGGGATGACATGATCAAAACTTCTGGATACCGGGTTAGTCCTGCGGAACTGGAAGAGGTTCTCTATGCTTCCGGCGCCATTGGCGAAGCGGTTGCGCTCGGGCTCCCCCATCCGAATTTGGGACAAGGAATTCTGGTTGTGGCAACCTCGCCGGAAGACGGTATCAAGGACCCGGGGCGCGTCTTGAACATCTGCCGGGCGGCGTTGCCAGGGTTCATGGTGCCGCACAAGGTTCTGTTCGTTGAAGAATTGCCGCGCAATGCCAATGGCAAATTTGATCGGCAGGCATTGGTGACGACGCATCGTGAGCTATTTACGAATAGCGGGGGGGAGGGTCCCTGATGAACGCCGCGCGCAATTTCCCCGTTGTCGATGGTCAAATTTCCGTCGGTGGCGTGCCGCTTTTCCAGTACGTCGAACAGAATGGCGGTTCGCCTCTTTATATATATAGTCGGGATCTGATCGACAAACGGGTGTCATTGTTGAGAAAGCATCTGCCTGATGCGGTTCACCTGTCCTATGCCATCAAGGCCAATCCCATGCCGGATGTGGTGAAATTCATGGCGGAGCGAGTTGACGGTTTTGATATCGCCTCCGCAGGGGAACTGAAAACGGTCCTTCAAGCCCCCATGCCGGTCGACAACATCAGTTTCGCCGGACCTGGCAAGACGGACATGGAATTGCGACAGGCCCTGGAAGCTGGGGTAACGGTCAATCTGGAATCGGCCGGTGAGTTGGAGCGGTTGGTCCTTCAGGGCGAGCAAACAGGCTGTCGACCCCGGGTAGCAATCAGGGTCAATCCCGATTTCGAACTCAAGGGCTCAGGCATGCGCATGGGCGGTGGCGCCAAGCCGTTTGGGGTTGATGCGGACCAAGTGCCTGGTCTTTTGCGGCGCTTGGCGGACTTGGATTTGGATTTCCAAGGTTTCCACATATTTACCGGATCCCAAAATCTGCGGGCTGATCTGGTGACCGAGGCCCAGGGCAAGGTTGTGGATCTGGCCCTATCATTGGCCGAGCAGGCGCCGAGCCCCATCCAGTTACTGAACTTGGGCGGGGGATTTGGCATCCCATATTTTCCGGGAGATGAGCCGTTGGATTTGGCTGCCGTGGGTGCAGGCATGGCGCCGCTTGTCAAAAAAATAAGCGCCGCCCACCCGGCGGCTCGGATCGTGGTGGAACTGGGGCGCTATCTGGTCGGCGAGGCCGGCCTTTACGTGACCCGGGTGGTGGATCGCAAGCAATCAAGGGGAAAAACCTTTCTGGTCACCGACGGCGGTCTCCATCATCACCTGGCCGCCTCGGGGAACTTCGGACAGATTCTTCGCCGTAATTATCCGGTGGCCGTAGGCAACCGGATGGCCGAGGCTGCCACGGAAACGGTGACCGTTGTCGGCTGCCTGTGCACTCCTCTGGATATTCTGGCCGATGGAGTGGATCTGCCGCGGGCCGAAGTGGGCGATTTGATCGTTGTCTTTCAATCGGGCGCCTATGGTCCGACCGCAAGCCCGAGCGCCTTTCTTGGGCACGCGGCGCCTGCGGAATACCTGGTATAATCGGCCTATCTCCACCCCTCGAGGGGGGGGGTGTCGAGAATCTTGTCACCCCACGTATCCTGCTGTACCTTCTTAACCAGTTGATATTGCGTTATTTTTTATGGTGAGGGTGAGTCGTTTGCCAGGTCGCCATTTCCCGCCCATGAATCCGCTCGCCAAGGTGTCGGAATCCTTTCCATTTTGGTTGGGTTCTGGGAGGTAGGAGGGGCTGGAAAATTGTTACATCGTTGAAAAAGAATGAGAAATAAAAACTGGCACGGTTGGTGCATAGTAGGGTCCGAGTAAGAATTACCGGCGAAGGATGACTTCACGAACGCCGGCTAAAACCGACAAAACGTGATTTGGAGATTTAAAATGACCAAGATGCAAAAAACTTTGATGGCTACCATCGCCGGTGCTTTCGCCCTGACCATGGCCACCACCGACGCCAAGGCCGAAGCCCTGGCTTATGGTTCCTTTACCATCAGCAACGCCGTGTTGAACCTGAACCCGACTGGCGAAACTTCCCGTCAACTGTCGCTTGGCGACGTGATCCCGCTCAGCCTGAACAACACCGAAGAAGCCGGTGCCAGCATCCCGGGCTCCAGCGCCAGCACGGGTGACGGCACCATGGCTTGTGTCGGCAACTGTGGCGGCATCGCCGAGAACACCTTCTCTCAGGCGGCCAATGGCCCGACCTTCAGCCGCGCCGACACCCTGTTTTATGGCTCGCTTCTGGATGCGGGCGGTACGCCTGGCGTGACCAGCTCCATCGTCAGCGAAACCTCCATGGGCGCGCACATTCCGGCGATTTCCGGTTCCGCCAACGGCGACACCGGCAATACCTCGCAGATCATCTTCACGGCGGCAACTGCCGGCAACCTGACCCTGTCGTTTGACGCGGCCCTGGATATGGTGGCCGACATCACCGGCGACCGGGCCCGTCCGGCCGAATTGGCCCGCGTGACCTCGACCTTCGCCGTGACCCTGGTTGACTTCACCACGGGTCAGACCATCCTGGACGTCGCTCCGGACGAACTGAACGTCGGTACCGGCGGCGTGTTGCCGGTGGTCGCCACGGCCTTCACCGACCCGGACGTGAGCTACAGCCTGCCGATGACCCACTACGACATCACCAGCGATCTGGATCTGGTCCAGGGTCACCTGTACTCCCTGACCGTTATCCACCAGGTTAACACCAACGCCACGGCCGTTCCGGAGCCTGCCTCCCTGGCCCTGATGGGTATTGGCCTGATCGGTCTGGGCGCTGCCAGCCGTCGCATGAAGAAGAAGGCCGCCTAATAGCCCTTCTTCCTAGGCAAACAGTTCAAAAGGCCGGGTGCATGAGCATCCGGCCTTTCTCTTTGTCGTGATTCTTGACACCTGCCTTCCTTGTCGCGGGTCTCTTGAAAATGTGTCGTTATATCATAGAGTTGACTCAATATTGATTGAGTCCAATCGCCTCGATCCCCCTCTCTTGTCAAAGACCGCTGCCAAACGAAGCGGACAGGTGTCGGAATCCTTTCCATTTTGGTTGGGTTTTGGGAGGTGTGAGGGGTTGGGGAATTGTTACATCGTTGAAAATGAATGAGAAATAAAAACTGGCACGGTTGGTGCATAGTAGGGTCCGAGTAAGAATTACCGGCGAAGGATGACTTCACGAACGCCGGCTAAAACCGACAAAACGTGATTTGGAGATTTAAAATGACCAAGATGCAAAAAACTTTGATGGCTACCGTCGCCGGTGCTTTCGCCCTGACCATGGCCACCACCGACGCCAAGGCCGAAGCCCTGGCTTATGGTTCCTTTACCATCAGCAACGCCGTGTTGAACCTGAACCCGACTGGCGAAACTTCCCGTCAACTGTCGCTTGGCGACGTGATCCCGCTCAGCCTGAACAACACCGAAGAAGCCGGTGCCAGCATCCCGGGCTCCAGCGCCAGCACGGGTGACGGCACCATGGCTTGTGTCGGCAACTGTGGCGGCATCGCCGAGAACACCTTCTCTCAGGCGGCCAATGGCCCGACCTTCAGCCGCGCCGACACCCTGTTTTATGGCTCGCTTCTGGATGCGGGCGGTACGCCTGGCGTGACCAGCTCCATCGTCAGCGAAACCTCCATGGGCGCGCACATTCCGGCGATTTCCGGTTCCGCCAACGGCGACACCGGCAATACCTCGCAGATCATCTTCACGGCGGCAACTGCCGGCAACCTGACCCTGTCGTTTGACGCGGCCCTGGATATGGTGGCCGACATCACCGGCGACCGGGCCCGTCCGGCCGAATTGGCCCGCGTGACCTCGACCTTCGCCGTGACCCTGGTTGACTTCACCACGGGTCAGACCATCCTGGACGTCGCTCCGGACGAACTGAACGTCGGTACCGGCGGCGTGTTGCCGGTGGTCGCCACGGCCTTCACCGACCCGGACGTGAGCTACAGCCTGCCGATGACCCACTACGACATCACCAGCGATCTGGATCTGGTCCAGGGTCACCTGTACTCCCTGACCGTTATCCACCAGGTTAACACCAACGCCACGGCCGTTCCGGAGCCTGCCTCCCTGGCCCTGATGGGTATTGGCCTGATCGGTCTGGGCGCTGCCAGCCGTCGCATGAAGAAGAAGGCCGCCTAATAGCCCTTCTTCCTAGGCAAACAGTTCAAAAGGCCGGGTGCATAAGCATCCGGCCTTTCTCTTTGTCGTGATCAATTCCGATTGGGGTGCGCGTGTTCAACGGGTCCGATTGGACCTCATACGCGCTAACAGGCTGCTGAAAAAGTCCGATTTCGAGCGTATGGCGACACATGCTTCGACAAGCTCAGCATGAGGGCCTTTGAACTCTCAACATGTTAGCCTCACCCTGAGCTTCCTCATCCCGAGCTTGTCGAGGGACGAAGGGCGAGGCGGGCCGTCGGACAACACTTGTTCAGCAGCCTGCTATAGCCTTTAAAAATACCGCAGCAGACGCAGTTGAAGGTAATCGTCCTGGCGCAGGCCGGTCAGCGGATCGTCAAAGGGCATATTGGCGATAATGCTGCCTTCCAGTTCCGCCGTCCATTCCTCGGAAAGGCGTGTACTGGCTTCAACGCCAATGGCCAGGGCGCCGGTATGGCGATCCACCGTTGAGCCGATCAGGAAGTCGGTATCGTCGGAATCATTCATCGTCAGCCGCAGAGCCATAAACACATCGCTATCGGCCGAGGTGACAGGTGCGTTGGCATTGCGGTCGTCGTAGAGGTATTCCGCCAGCAGCCCAAGGTCGGCACCGCTCTCAGCCAAATCATAGATGGTGTACTCGACACCGGGCACGGCGGCGAAGAACTGCGGATCGCCGTTGCCCCAACGGGAGATGGCCTCGAACTTCAACAACCAGGCATCCTGGGTCGATTGAATATCAATGCCCGCTTGGTCGATAATGTCATAGGTGGGAGTGCGGATTAGGCGCCCATTCTGCAAACTGATGGGCAGCCGTGGCTCGCGGCCGGTGCCGTGGAAATAGGACAGGCCGAAATCCCAATCGCCGATGAAATGGGAATAGCGCGCCGCAAAATCCACGTGGCGGCTACGCATGCTTGATTCATAGGTTGGATTGTCGATATCGGTTGGCATTTGATCGCGCAGGCGACCGCTCCATCCGGGATAGGTCCGTTCCCGGAAGCCAGGCATGACGAACAGGCCCACATTGCCCCAGTCGCGTAGGAAATTGACGTTCAGCATGGGCTGGCCCAGCTTGTCTTCGCCGTTGGGGTTTTCCACGGTGTCGCTTTGGTTGATGATGTCCACCAGATGCCGGGACTCAGTCACCCCCCAAAACACCTTGGCAAGGCCAATTCGCATGTCCCAGTCATCGCCCAGGCGCTGCCAGTTGAGCTCCCGAATATCGAAGTGGGTCCGCTGACGATCAACGGAATCAATGCGGCCATAAGGGATCACCGTGATTCGGTCGAGCCCGTCATTCCATTCGTAGCGGTACTCCGGTTGCAGCATCAAGGAGGGTTGAACCCGACCATTTGCTTGCGGGCTGAATGTTGGGCTGGAAAAGAAGACTCGGGTCTCAAAACCCACATGTCCGCCGAACTCATGAGTTCCCGTGCTTTCCTCGACCTCCGGGGCCTCCGGGGCGGCCTCTGGAGCTTCCTGGGCCCCGGCGGGCATGGCCGACATGGCGGCCATCAGAGCAATCATGGAAACGGAAATCGTACGGGCGGACATGGCTTGGGTTCCTTCGCTTAACGCACCGATTTCAGGCGATTAGGTTGGAAGTTCCCTTCCGACAGACCGACACCGAACTTGAAGTCGCTCCATTTCATGGTGGTGCTCTTGCCGGTCTGGTGATTGACCATTTCCATCAGATGCGGGCGCCAGTGCTTGTCTTTATAGACGTTGTATTCGGTCTGGGTCAGGGTCTTGAGGAAGGCGTCCTTGCGATCAAAGTAGTCGATCTTCACCACCCGGTAGGTCTTGGTCTCAAGCCACAGAATGTTCTTCTTATAGCCTGAGGTCTTGTCCGTCGGGTAACGCTCCGAGACATGGCAGGTCAGCGCGGCATCGGTGGGGCAGGGCTCTTCCTTCAGATATTTGTAGGTGTACTTTTCCACTTCCGGGCTCGACAGATCCTCGTAGGAGAATTCCGAGCCGACAAAAGAGCCGGAGCGGTTGGACGAACTGATCCGTTTGACCCGCTTCATGGCCGGAAGATAGAGCCACTGGTCATCGTTCTTGGCTTTATGGGCGTGGGTCAGCAGAGCGGTGCCCTTGATGTCGCGCGGACGTTTGAACACCATCAGGCTTTTGTCGCCATCGCCGGGTTGTTCCAGTGTTTTGGAGGAAAATCCGCGGATGCTTTCTTTGCCGCTTTTATTGCGCAGGGTCATCTCACCGTTGGCATCATAGTCGCCAAAGCCCGCATCGGCGGCCTTGGCTTCGGTGGCGATGCGCAGCCCCTTTTCCTCGGGGGTTTCGGCCTGGGCCGCCAAAGGCAGGGTCAGTGCAACAGCAGCAATGGCAAGGGATCGGAGCATCATCTTCATTTCCTCTCGAACAACATCAAAAGCGGCGGCAGGAAGAGCATATCGGTTATCAGAGCGACGCCGATGGTGATGGCGCTCAAAAGCCCCATGTCACCGTTCACGGCGAAACCGGACGTGGCAAGGATACCAAAACCGACCACCAGAGCAAAGGTGGTCACCCCCATGGCCGTACCCACGGTGCGAATGGCATAGCGCACCGCTTCCTCGGGCTCATGGCCATATTCGCGGCGGGCGCGCAGGTATTTGGACAGCATATGCACCGTGTCATCAACCACGATTCCCAGGGTCATGGCGACCACCACGGCGATGGCCAGGTTGACCTCGGTGAACAGGAATCCCCAGATCCCAAAGGCAATGGCCGCGGGCATCAGGTTCGGCGCCAGACTAATGACCGCGATCTTGGCGTTGCGCAGCACGAAATAGAGAATGAACGAGATGATCACCAAGGCACCAATGGTGCCGCCGAGCATGGACTCGATATTGTTCCCCGAAATGTGGGACACGGCGACCGACATGCCGGTGGCCTTGGAGTACATCTCCGGCGCATTCTGCTTCAACCAGCCTTCGCTCTTGTCCACCAGGGCCAAGATATCGTCGGCGGTGGTATTGACCACCGTGGCTGTGAAGCGCGACGAGGACTTGCCGATATCCATCTGACTGTTGAGATCCAGGCCATAAGGCACCGAAAGCTCGTAGAGCATGAGGAATTGGGCCGCCGCCTCGCTGGTATCGGGAATGCGGTAGTACTGCGGGTCATCGGCATTGACGTTCTCGTGCAACCGCTTGATGGTATCGGTCAGGGCCGAGACATGGACCACCTTGTCTTGCTGACGGAACCATTCGGCGAAGGCGTCCACCTTGGCCAGGTACTCAGGATTGGTGATGCCGCCTTCCTCGCCCGAGGGCAGGGAGAATTCCAGCGCATGCAGGCCGGTCAGGTTGTCCTGGGTAAAGTCCGCATCAACGCGGAACTGATAGCGGTGGTCGAAGTAGCGGATGAAATCGTCATCCAAAACAATCTTGAAGCTGCCCAGAGCCAACACCACGGATACCAAACCGATGACCGGCAGCAAAATCTTGCGCTTGGCGACGACGAAATCGGAGATCCCATCCATCAGCGCATTGGGATTGGCGCTTTCCTTGGCGCGACCGGGCAGCATGGACATCATGGAAGGCAGGAAGAACACGGAATAGAAGAAGGCAAAGGTCACGCCGCTGGCGACGATGGTGCCTAATTCCTGCAATGGCGGAGATTCGCTGAAGTTCAAGGTCAGGAAGCCAACCGCCGTGGTCAGGCTGGTGACGAATACCGGGCCCATGTTGACACGGATGGATTCTTTGACCGCCCCGTGTTTGTCCTTGCCGTTGCGCAAATAGAAATAGTGGCTGGCCAGCAAATGGACGCTGTCGGCCACGGCCAGGGTCATGATGATCACCGGCGCGGCGGCGGTGGAGGAATTGATCACGAACCCGGTCCAACCGGCCAAGCCCATGGTGGAAATGATGGACAGGATGATCACGAACAAGGTGCTGACCACGCCCCAGAAGGTGCGCAGGGTAAAGCCGACGATCAGCATGATGGCGATCAGCATGGCCGGGATCAGGGTCTTGGTATCTTCCTGCGAGGCCTCGGCGAAGGTCATATCGATCATCACGCCGCCGGTCAGATAGAAATCGATCTCCGGGTGCTGCTTGCCGATCTCGGACACCATGGCTCGGACATAGGTGACGATTTCGGGGATTTCCGATTGGCTTTCGCCCGGATTGAGCACCGTGATATTGATCGCCGTGACATCGCCTTTTTCAGATACCACTTTGCCGTACAGGGGCTTGCGGGTGACCGCCACCTCGCGCAGCTTGCTCAGGTCTTCGTCGGTCATGCTTTCCGGATCGAGAACGAAATCCTCGATGATCAATTCGTCGCCATCGGCGCGGGAATATTGGAAGTTGGTCAGCGAGTCGACCCGCCGGGAGAACGGTGTTTGCCAACCGGCCTCGGTGATCTCCTTGACCACGCCCAAGGTCTCTTTGGTGTAAATATCGCCATTCTTGGGCGCCAGCACCACCAGCAGGCTGTTGTCCTTGGTATAGGTGGCTTCCAGAGTCTCCAGGGCGACCCGATCCGGATTGTCGGGCGCCAAATAGACGCGGCTGTCGGTATCCAATGTCAGGAACCGCATTCCCGACGCCAGCCCAAAGGCCAGCAGAATACTGAAAACAATAATGATCCATCGTTTGCCGACGACAAATTCGCCCCAAGCACTTTCGTGCCCG
Organism: Magnetospira sp. QH-2; assembly: GCF_000968135.1. Taxonomy (NCBI): domain Bacteria; kingdom Pseudomonadati; phylum Pseudomonadota; class Alphaproteobacteria; order Rhodospirillales; family Thalassospiraceae; genus Magnetospira; species Magnetospira sp. QH-2. The sequence goes on from NZ_FO538765.1 coordinate 961,853, forward strand.
TCGCCTGTTCCCTGATTGCTCAACGGAACCTCCCCGAAATTTTCATACGCCCCAAAATCAAGGCGCAGAATCGCACCCGGGCAAAACCGTCCGCCCATCGGCAAGAGTACTCAAGAACAGGTCCCGGGTCACGGCATTTCTGCAATTGTCACCGTGGGTTCAAAGGTTTCCTTGAACCGTCCTGGTGGTGGAAAAGCGGCCGACGGAAATGATAAAATGGGCCGAATCAATTGCCGGGGAGACGCCCATGCATCATATGCCTTACCATGAACCGGAGCCCGGTGGCTTGGCCGCGTTGGCCCTGACAGAGCGAAGGCGGCTGGAAGATCTTCTGACCACCGCCCGAAATGACTATGGTGGGCTGGCTTTGCGGCTCGGGGATCGATGGTCGAGGGCTTGGTTGCATCGCTCCGGTAACCCCTATTTGGCTGAAATAGAAGCGATTTCCAAGGTTATCGACGGGCCCGGCGCCTATTTGCTCAACCTGAGTTTCGAATGGACCTGTACCAGCGCGGCAGCGCCCGACCCGGCGGCGGAAACCCCACGCCTGGTGCGTAGCCTGGATTGGGAGTACGAGCACCTGGGGCGTTCCGTGATGGTGGTTCGTCAACACGGACCGGCGGGTGACTTTTTCAATGTCACCTGGCCCGGATTCGTGGGGGTGCTGACCGCCATGGCGCCGGGGCGCTTTGCCGTTGCCATCAATCAACCGCCCATGACCCGGCGCAGCGGATTGAAGCCGCTGGACTGGATTCTCAACCGGCTGTCTTGGCGCGGCAGTAAGGCTATGCCACCGAGCCACTTATTGCGGCAGGTCTGCGAGACCTGCGCGACCTATGATCAGGCCTTGGAAGCGTTGCGCGACACGGAACTCTGTATTCCTGTGTTCTACACCTTGGTTGGTGCGGAAGCGGGGCAGGGCTGCGTCATCGAACGAACGCAGACGGAAGCCGGAGTGCGCGACTTCCCAGCGGTGGTGGCCAATGATTGGCTGGTCTTCGATCGGGAGGATCACCAACGCGGTTGGGATAGCCCAGGGCGGTACCGACAGATGCTGGCCGATCTGGAAACCCTCCCCGGCGATTTTTCATGGGTCAAGCCGCCGGTTCTCAACGCCGCGACCCGCTTGACGGTGATGGCCAATCCCGGCAGCGGATCGTTGCAGGTGCAGGGTTGGGAAGGCGAGGCCCCGGCAACTCAGCTATTCACCTTGTGAGAGCGGGCGGATCGGCACGTCCCGGCGGATCAGAAACCAGATCAGGCCCAGGACCTGAAGCCCCACCAGCACCAGAAAGGCGGCCTGATAGCCTTCGGGGGCATAGCTGTCCGGTCCCGGTTGCGGCCACAGGTCGATGACCGCTCCGATGCCCCATTGGCCAATGAAGGCGGCAACGAACACCAATAAATTCAGACCTGTATTGACTCGTCCCGCCAGGCGGTCGGGAAAGGCCTGGGACAGGGCGGCATAGGGCAGGATATTGGCGGCGCCGACCAGCCCGAAGGCAATCCATAGGGGCAAGGCGGCCTCCGTCCACTGCAGCGCCAGTCCTATCTGGATGCCGATGCCGATGGTCATGCCCGTCACTGCCACGGTCATGGGCGCTAGACCGCGCCGGGCCAGTTTTGTGGCCAGGGTCCCCGATCCCATGTAGCCCACCATCATGGCCAACGCGATGAGCAGCAGCGCCGGGCCGACCTCTTGCCTTTCAAACCCGGCCACGTCCCGCAGCCAGGGGCCCGACCACAGGCTTTGGATGGCGATGAACGAGGCCTGGACCAGAAAGGAAAACGGTGCGACGCGCCAGAACAGCGGTGAGGTGAAGACTTCCGCCACGCCGCGCAGTGCCTCGCCGGGATCATGGGCTTTGGCCTTTTGCGGCTTTTCCGGCACCACGGTCCAAATCAGTCCCGCAACGACCACCGTCGCCAAGGCCACGCCCCAGAACAATCCCCGCCAGTCGGTGATCTGCAAGGCCCATTCCACCGGCTGGGTGGCGGCCAAGGCACCAAGACTACCGGCAGCCATCTGGAACCCATTGATCTGCGGTAGTTTTTCCGGCGGGAACCAGGCGACAAAGGCGGTGAAGGCGGCCATCAGGCAGGCGGAAACTCCAAACCCGATCAGGCTTCGTCCGATCAATAAGCCCGTCAGGCTTTCGGATAGGGCAAACAGGGCCGCACCGGCGGCGGCAAATAACAGCAGCAAAGCTTCCGTGCGCCGCGCTCCAAATCGATCGAGCAAGACACCCAGCGGCAATTGAAATAAGGCAAAGGTCAAAAAGTACGTACTGGTCAGCAAGCCCAAATCCGAGGCCGTCAGGTCCAGTTCACGGATCAGGTCCGGCGCAATCACGTTATTGACCGTCCGATACAGATAGGACAGAAAATACCCGCAGGCAAAGGGAAAAAAGACTTTGAAGACAGTCATGGCGCCTCGGGGCTTGGGAACGGCGGATCGGCATGATTAAATGGCGGATTGCTGTTTCTGGCAAGCGATCATCCTCGGAGGGGCCCGTGCAAGACCGGATTTCACAGGCGGTAGACTGGGTCATGGCCCGTGGCCTCGAAGGCATGGATCCCATGCTCATGGTCGAAGGTCTTTGTGAGCGGCTGGTGGTCGCGGGACTGCCTATTCGTCGCGCGGTCTTTGGCGCTTCGACCCTGCATCCGTTGCTGGAGGGGGTGACCTCTGTCTGGACCCACGGCGGGGGCGTCGAGCGCCAGGAGCATTTGCATGGCTCCATGCAGGAAGGCCCGTTCCTCGACAGTCCAGTTCGCTACATGATGGCCGCCGGATCCGACAGGCTGCGTCGGCGCCTGGATGGCACCGACAAGGAACCGGACCTAAAGTTTTTCGACCAGATGGCGGCGGATGGCTACCAAGATTTCATTGCATTCATGACCCCCTTTGGCCCGAGAGAAGAGGCCTTGGCCAAGCGGGATGGCATCTATGTCTCCTGGATGACCGACGTACCAGAGGGATTTGCCGAAGATCACCTGGCTACCTTGGAGCGGATCCAGGGACGTTTGGCCCTGGTCGCCAAGCTGGCCAACCGCGAACTGCGCGCCGCCAACGTGGTGGAGGCCTATTTGGGCCCGCTGGTGGCACGCAAGGTACTGGACGGAACCATTCAGCGCGGCGACGGCGAGGACATCAATGCGGTCATCTGGTTTTCCGATCTGCGGGGCTCCACACCCATGGCCGAATCCTTGTCGGGACCGGCGTTTCTGGAAATTCTCAACCACTATTTCGAATGCACCGCCGGGGCTTTGCGAGATCACGGCGGAGAGATTTTGCGCTTTATCGGCGATGCGGTCATGGGAGTGTTTCCCCTGTCCGGCGAGAACGATACGGTTTTGGCTCACAAGGCTTTGGACGCGGCCTGCGAAGCCGAGCGGCGCCTAGACGCCCTCAACGAAGCACGCGCGAGCGAGGGGCTCGAACCCTTGGGAATCGGCATCGGGTTGCATATGGGGCCGGTGCTTTTCGGCAATATCGGCATACCTGAACGGCTCGAATTCTCGGTCATCGGCCCGGCAGCCAACGAGGCGGCACGGCTGGAAAGCCTTACCAAGACCGTGGGACGGCGGGTGGTGGTTTCCGACCGTTTGGCCAAAATGGTCCCTGATCGGCTGGTTTCCTTGGGCCATTATCGGCTACGCGGGGTGACCCGTGACGTGGAAGCGTTCGGTCTCCGCGATGGCCAATGATCCCGCAACGCATCATGACGGTTTACAGGCCGTCACCGCGATCTTAAAGAAATAGGATCGGTTTTCCCGGAGTCTCTTAACGTTGAGTCGTCGCCCGCAAAGAACCCTGCTCGAACGCATGCATCGGCTGGCCCGGTTTCGCTTGGTCGTGCCCCTGCAGCGCAGCCCGCATCCGCCGGAATACACCGCCCGGGCCGCGGCCATCGGATTGGCCGTTGCCTTCACCCCGACCGTGGGCATTCAATTGGTGGCGATTTTTGCCTTTTGGGCTCTGTTACGATGGCACCCCAAGACCGATTTTTCCTTGGTGGTGGCATTGGCCTGGGTCTGGGTGACCAACGTTTTTACCATGCTGCCCATCTATTACGGCTTCTATGTGACCGGGCAATTCATGCTCGGTCGCTGGGACGACCTTTCCGGCTATCAGGGGTTCGTTGACGTATTTAACGGCGCGGTAAAGATGGACATGGACATGCTTGACATGGTCTGGGCGCTGATCACATTGGCCGCCAAGGAACAAGGGCTGGCCATGTTTGTCGGCTCGATTCCCTGGGCCATTGGCACCGCCTGGCTGGGATATGTCTGGTCAATCAAGTATCTACGCGCCCGGCAATCGGCCCGGCTGCGCCGGTTCAAGGAAACAGCCCCACTGGAGACCCCGCCGGAGGCCTCCGAAGAGACCGGAAAAGGCGCATGATCCTTGCATTCGTGCGGCGGCAAAGGAACAATGGCGCGACCCGAATTGAATAGACCAGCCCAACGAGAGCCCCATCCATGTATATGCTAGAACTATCCGAGGAAACGCTGAACGATGTTTGCGCCACGACAGATGTGGAGCCGGAGCCCGAGCGGCTGTTGCAGCGTATCAATGAGCGTCTGGAAGGCGATCTCAAAGCCCATCATATGCTCAGCGAAGAAGATTGGTACCGGGTCGGCGGCGTGGTGGACAAGGACGGCGTGCGGATCTCCGACGATCTGATGGACTGGGTGGAGAAAGAATCCGAAGACAACATTGAGCGTCTGATCGAAAAACACCACAGCTCGGGCTATCAGGCCACGGCACTGATCGGGCGCACTCACTATTTCGCCATCCCGGTCGGCACAAAACCCATGGATTTCTATCAGATCGAGATCGATGAAGTGGAAGAGGTCATCGAACGACCGTTGTTCCAAGATGATTTTCTGCCCGACAGCCTGGAAGAAGTCATTGATCCCATGGATGCGCCTCATTTTGAACCGCATCCCTACGGGGCGCCCCGTTATCAGCCCTCTCGGCTGATCAATATGCTGCACCGGATCTGGGATCTGACCAACGATTACACCGGCGATCCCGGCTTCCGGCGGTTCATTGAGGAATGGGGCATGTCCAGTGCCGCCAAGAACTCGTGCTTTTGTAACCATTGGGTGCTCAAGGAGCGGCCCTATCTATCGGAAAATGGTGATCACATCACCGAGGTCAAGGTTCTGACCCCGCTGGAGCCGCTGATCTACGGCCTCCGTGGATCGCAGGTGGAACCCGGGTCGGAATTGCAGGCCACGGTCCAGCAAATCAATGAAAAATCGGGCTATGCCATGACCTGGTACTATATGATGGTGACCCAAAATTTCCTGCCCTACGGAACGGTCAACGCCATTTATGAAACCCTGTTGGCGGGTGAACCGGGCTATGGCGAGGCCAGCAAGAGGGATCTGCGGATCCTGGAAAACTGGCTCGACGACCCCTATCACACCTGAGCCCGACTGCTTGAGGCTTCTATGACCGACGTTCCTTATCCATTGGAGTCCGCGACACCCCTGGTGGAAGGGACCGCGGTGGTGCTGGCGGTCTCTGCTGAGGCCGTGTGGCTGCGCGCCGAGACCAAGTCGGCCTGTGGCGGTTGCTCTTCCTCCAAGTCTTGCGGTGTGTCGGCGCTGTCCAAGTTCATCGGCCTGAAGGAGGTCAAATTCCGCCTCGACAACAGCTTCGATGCCACGCCGGGCGAGAGGGTGGTGGTCGGCGTGACCCAGTCGGCATTGCTACGGGCCTCCTTGGTCGCTTATATGGTGCCGGTGTTGGGGATGATCATCGCCGCCGTGGCCGCCAGCGGGGCCGGGCTGCCGGAATGGGGCACCGTGGCCGCTGCCGGGGTGGGGTTGACCGCCGGGTTCGGTCTCGCTCAGATCATCGGACGGCGCCCCGGTGCCCTGGAAAGCCTGCATCCGGTCTATCTGCGCCGGGTGAAGGACTTGGCGCGGATCGGCGAGAGCTGCCAGTTGGATCCGGCTCCTTGACGAGTTTACGAATTCCGTTGCTGCTGCTGTTGCTGCTGCTCGGCCTGACGGGTTGCGAGAAGACGCCAGGTATCCATAAGGAAACCCTCTACGTCTTTGGAACATTGGTGGAAATCAGCCTCTACGACGTGGCGCCGGAAAAGGCCGCGGCGGTCGTCGGAGAATTGAACCAAACGTTCCGGAAAATGCATGAGGATTGGCACGCCTGGAAGCCAGGCGCCTTGACGGAGCTCAACAGCGCCATCGCCCGAGGGGAGACGGTGGAGACCCTGCCTTCCATCATTGCCTTGATCGAACGCAGCCGGGAACTGTCCCAATTAAGCGGCGGCCTGTTCAATCCGGCCATCGGGCACTTGGTGGGGCTGTGGGGATTTCATCAAGATGACCTGCCCAAGGGCAGCCTGCCTGATTTCGACCGCATCAAGGAACGGGTGGCGGCCAACCCAACCATGGATGACCTGATCCTGGATGGTACCCAAGTAGCAAGCCGGAACCCATTGGTGAAACTTGATTTTGGTGCCTTTGCCAAAGGCGTGGCGCTGGACGAGGCGGTGAGAATTCTCAAAAGCCGGGGAATTACCAATGCCATTGTCAACGCGGGCGGGGATCTCAACGTGATCGGGCGACCCGGCGACCGGGCTTGGAAAGTGGGCATCCGTCATCCAGTGGATTGGGGGGTCATTGCGTCGGTGGATCTGGCCGACGGAGAGGTTCTCTATACATCCGGCAACTACGAACGGTTCCGCGAGCACGAGGGGATCCGCTATGCCCATATCATTGATCCGCGCACGGGCATGCCGGTGACCCATATTGTCTCGGCCTCGGTGCTGCATAGGGACGGCGGCCTGGCCGATGCGGCAGCGACGGCTTTGTCGGTCGCCGGGCCGCCGGGCTGGGAAAAAGTGGCCGAGGCCATGGGGTTGGATCATGTGCTGTTGGTGGATGACAACGGCACGGTTTACGCCACGCCGGCGATGATCAAGCGGGTCACGTTCGAGCCCGGAGAGGCCAAACGAATGGTGGTTTCGGGTCAGCCCTGAATTTGCCTTTTGCGACCAAAGTTATTATATTGCCGCCGCTGGCATTGCCTACGGGCAGCGAATGCCGCCAAACCCCCAGTAAAAAAGCGGATTTTCGACGCTGGTCAGAGGGGGTTGCGATTGCTATGTAACAGACCGATGATCCTCCGGAGGCCTCCGCGATGGCGGCGGCACAGGTGACGAAAGCATGCAAGACGTACTGTTGCTCCTATTGGGCACGGCGCTGGTCAACAATGTGGTGCTGGTGAAGTTCCTGGGCTTGTGCCCCTTCATGGGCGTGTCCAACAAGGTGGACACGGCGCTGGGCATGGGTTTTGCCACCACTTTCGTGCTTACCCTGTCGGCCACGGCCAGCTGGCTTTTGGAACACTATGTCCTGGGGCCACTGGATATCGGTTTTTTGCGTATTTTGACCTTCATTCTGGTCATTGCCGCCGTGGTGCAGTTTACCGAAATGGCGGTGCGCAAGCTGTCTCCGGCGCTGTATCAGGTCTTGGGGATCTTTTTGCCGCTGATTACCACCAATTGCGCGGTGCTGGGCGTGGCCCTGCTGAACCTGCAAGAGCAGCATACCTTCGTGGAAAGCATGCTCTATGGCTTTGGGTCCGCGGCGGGCTTTACCCTAGTGATGGTGATGTTTGCCGGGCTGCGCGAGCGATTGGCTCTGGCCGATGTGCCCGCTGCCTTTGCCGGGGCACCTATCGGTTTTGTCGTGGCGGGACTGTTGTCCCTGGCCTTCATGGGTTTTTCAGGACTAGTCGTTCAATAACGGCGCGAGGGAAGAGAAAACGTATATGATCGAGGCTATTGCCAGTTTGACCGTGTTGGGCATCGTCCTGGGGACCTTATTGGGATTGGCCGCGCGCTATCTCAAGACAGAGGGCAACCCCCTGGCCGAGGAAATCGAGGAAATGATGCCCGGCACCCAATGCGGGCAGTGTGGCTTTCCCGGCTGCGCCCCGGCGGCAGAGGCCTTGGCGGTGGGCGAGGCCGAGGTCACCCTGTGCCCGCCCGGCGGTCGTGCTCTGGCCTCGGATCTGGCCGATAAACTGGGGGTGGATATCAATCTTTCCGACATGGCGGAAAAGGAACTGACCATCGCCTATGTCAACGAGGACGAATGCATCGGCTGTGCCCGCTGCTTCCAGGTCTGTCACGTGGATGCCCTGGTTGGTGCGCCGAAGCAGATGTATACGGTTATCTCGGCGATTTGCGATGGCTGTGACAAATGCGCCGAGGTCTGCCCCACCGACTGCATCGACATGAACCCGGTGGCGCCGACGGTCAACACATGGTACTGGCCCAAACCCAAGCCGGACCTGACGGACATGGCGGCCTGATCCATGAAACTTTTTTCCATTCGCGGCGGCGTGAATCCCGAAGGACGCAAGTCCATGTCGTCGGAAAAACCGATCCGCGATCTGCCCCTGCCCGATCTTTTGCAGGTGCCCTTGCAACAGCATGTGGGTACCCCGGCGGCCCCGCTGGTGGAGGCAGGCGACTTGGTGCTCAAGGGCCAGTTGCTGGCGGCAGGCGACGGGGTGGTTTCCGCCGCCGTGCATGCTCCCACATCGGGCGAGATCGTCGGCATTGGCATGTTCCCGGCCCCGCATCCTTCCGGATTGCCGGTCCATACGGTGACCCTCAAGCCCGATGGCAAGGACCAGTGGGGGGATCTGCCCGCGCCCATGGCCGACCCCTTTGCCTGTACGCCGGAAGAGATTGCCGAGCGGGTGGCCCAAAGCGGCATCGTCGGGCTGGGCGGCGGGGTGTTTCCCTCGGCCATCAAGCTTAATCTGCGTGAACAATATGATCCGCATACCCTGGTCCTCAACGGGGCCGAATGCGAGCCCTATCTGACCTGTGATGACCGGCTGATGCGCGAGTATGCCGCCGAGGTCATCGATGGGGCGCGGATCATGGCCCATGCCTTGGGCGCCAAGAGTATCCTGATCGGTATCGAGACCAATAAGCCCGCGGCCCTGGCGGCCATGCGGGTGGCGGCGACCCCGTTCTCAGAAATCCGGGTGGCCGGACTGCCGGTACGCTATCCCATGGGGTCGGAAAAGCATCTGGTGCAGGCCTTGACCGGCGTGGAAACACCCTCGGGGCAGTTGACCGCCGTCGTCGGCTACGTCGTCCACAATTCCGCCACCGCCTTTGCCGTGTCGGAAGCCGTACGCCACGGACGCCCGTTGATCAATCGCATCGTCACCGTCAGCGGCGGGGCCATACAGGCTCCGGCCAATCTGCGGGTACCCTTGGGCGTTTCGGTGAACCATATTCTGAAAGACTGCGGCGGGTTGAAGGATAAGCCCGAGCAACTGCTCTCTGGCGGGCCGATGATGGGCCAGCCTTTGACCTCGTTGGATGTTCCGGCGGTCAAGGGTATGAATGCCATTCTCGCCCTGACCCGCAAGGAAGCCCGGCAGAAAACCACCATGCCCTGTATCCGTTGTGGCGACTGCGTGGATATCTGCCCCTGCGGTCTGGTGCCCTTGGATTTGGCGGCGGAAATCAAGCGCGATGATATCCCAGCGGCTCTGCGCCATGGGTTGGCCGAGTGCATGTCCTGTGGCTCATGTTCTTATGTCTGTCCGTCACACATCCCGTTGGTGCAATACTTCAATCACGCCAAGGGCAAGGCCAAGGTTTTGGCCACCGAGGAAAAACGCATCGAGGGATCCAAGGATCTGGCGGCGCGGCGAAATGCCCGTCTGGAACGGGAACTGGCGGCCAAAAAAGCCAAGATGGCGGCCCGCAAAGCCGAAGCGGCCAAGAAAGCCGAGGCCGCGCGCAAGGCCAAGGAAGCCGAGGAGACTGCGAATCCGACTTCTCCCGCCGGCGAACCTGTTGCGGTGGAGACCGCCGCCCCATGACTGCTCAGACCGATCTGGCCGCCGCGCCTTATGCCCATCACGGGCGCAGCATTCCGCGCATCATGATGCTGGTGGTGGTGGCACTGTTGCCCGCCACGGTCTACGGCCTCTATCAGTTCGGTTGGCCCGCCATCAATCTGTTCGTCATCACCATCGCCTCGGCCATCCTGTGCGAAATTGCCTGTCTGGCCCTGGCCCGGCGGCCCATCATTCCGTTTTTGACCGATGGATCGGCATTGCTCACCGGCTGGCTGCTGGCCATGACCCTGCCGCCCTGGGCCCCTTGGTGGATTGGTGTGCTGGGCGGGATCACCGCGATCGGCCTGGGCAAGCAGATCTTTGGCGGTGTCGGCCAAAATCCTTTCAATCCGGCCATGGTCGCTCGGGTCGCCCTTCTCATTTCGTTTCCGCTGGAGATGACCTTTTTCGTCGGCCCGCATCCCTTCGGCACCGCCCAGGCGCCGCTGTTCATGGAGGGACTGGCAATCACTTTCGGCAATGGCCTGGACATGGATGCGGTGAGCGCGGCTTCGGCCTTGGGTCATGTGAAGACGGAATTGGGGCGCGGGCTGGCGCTCAATGAGATTGTCTTCGGCACCGTCAATTGGTGGTCGTTGGGGTTGGGGCCGGTACCCGGCAGCCTGGGCGAGACCTCGGCATTGTTGATCTTTCTTGGCGGCCTGTTGCTGTTGGCCAAGGGGGTGATTTCCTGGCACATCCCGCTGGCCATGCTGGCTACCGTGGGGGGGATGGCCGGGCTGTTCCATCTGATCGACCCGACCCAATATGCGGGCCCGGCCTTTCATCTGTTGGCGGGCGGCACCATGCTGGGCGCCTTTTTCATCGCCACCGACATGGTCACCTCGCCGGTTACCCACCGAGGGCAGTTGATCTTCGGCGCCGGGTGCGGGCTGTTGGTTTTCGTTATTCGCACCTGGGCGGGATATCCCGAAGGGGTCGCCTTTGCCGTGTTGGTGATGAATGCCGCCACACCGCTGATCGATCGCTGGGTGCGGCCCAGGATTTTCGGCACCACCCGGCGCGGCAAACCCTTGGAAATGGGAGGGCGGCGATGAGCAATTCGGGGCCCGGCACCTGGGAAAAGCTCAAGGGCAGCCTGCCTTTCCAGGGCGGCATGCTGGGCCTGTTCGCCATGGGCGCGGCGGCTCTGTTGGCCGGGGGTAACCTGGGTACCCGCGAGGCCATCGCCCTGCGTCAGGCGGAAGACCTAAAAGCGTCGCTGGAGCAGGTGTTGCCGCCTGACCTGCATGATAACGATCTGTTGGCCTCTACCCTGACATTGGCTTCCGACGATGGGGTCGTGACTGTCTATCGCGGTACCAGGAATGGCGCGGTCACGGCCTTGGCCTATGAGCGATCGCAGCCGGGCTATGCCGGGATCATTCACCTCATCATGGGGGTGGACCGAGACGGGCGCATCCTCGGCGTGCGGGTGCTGAATCACAAGGAAACGCCCGGTCTGGGCGACAAGATCGAGATCGCCAAGGACTCCTGGATTCGCTCTTTTAACGGCCTCACCATTTCCGATCCGCAAGAAAGTGACTGGAGAGTCAAAAAAGATGGCGGGCGCTTTGATCAGTTCAGCGGCGCCACGGTTACGCCCCGGGCGGTGGTGGCGGCGGTGCGCGGCGGATTGCGTTGGTTCGAGGTTCATCGCGGCGCCTTGTTGAAGGAGGCCGGATCATGAGTCGACAGGCCTATGGTGCTCTGGCCCGCGACGGGCTTTGGAACAACAACGTGGTCTTTGCCCAGATGTTGGCGCTCTGTCCGCTGCTGGCGGTCACCGGCACGGCCACCAATGGCCTGGGCATGGGATTGGCCAGCACGGCGGTGCTGGTGCTGTCGGGACTCAGTGTGTCACTGCTGCGCGGCGCCATCGCCCATGACATCCGCATTCCCGCCTTCGTGCTGATCATCGCCAGCATCGTCACCTTGGTGGATATGGCCATGAATGCCTGGGTGCATGAACTGTACAAGGTGCTGGGACTGTTCATCCCGTTGATTGTCACCAATTGTGCCATCCTGGGGCGGGCCGAGGCCTATGCCTCTCGGGAAAACGCCGGACGGGCCATGTTCGACGGTCTGATGATGGGGCTGGGATTCACCGCCGCGCTGGTGGTTCTCGGGGCGGTGCGAGAGGTGCTGGGAAGCGGTACTTTGTTTGCCAATGCCGCCTTGCTCCTCGGCCCGGCCTTCGAGGGTCTGGAAATCACCATCATCCCCGATTACAAAGGCGTTCTATTATTCGTTCTGCCGCCGGGTGCGTTTATTGTTCTGGGCTTCCTGATGGCTGGAAAACGGTTGATCGACGGGCGATTGGCCCGCCGGGCGCAGGCGAAAGAGGCAGCGAACGGCGCCACGGCGGAAGGCTGAATATACATGACCGACAAGACGATCCGGGTAGGGGTGACCTATGCGACGCCGCAACGGCAGTCGTGGCTTGAGCTGACCCTGCCCGAGGGCAGCACGGTTGATCAGGCCATCCGGGCCTCGGGCATTCTTGAAGAATTTCCGGAAATTGACCTGAACACCCAAAAAGTCGGCACCTTCGGCAAGATCGCCAAGCTGGATACGGTGCTGGAAGACGAGACCCGAGTGGAGATCTATCGCCCCATCACCGCCGACCCCAAACAGGCCAAACGCAAGAAGGTGGCGCGGGAGACCGCCACCGAGGAAGACTCCTGAGCCACGGTCAGTTCGTCAAGGCCTCGGCTTTGAGACCGGCAATATAATGGGTGATGAAGTCCTCGGCCAATCCGGTCATGGTGTCCGACGGATCAAGCTTGCCGCCAATGCCCAGCGCACAGACGCCATAAACCCCGGTCCATAGAACGCGCGCGGCCCGCTGCTGCTCCATACGCTGGGCGGGGCTGAACAGGGGCGCCAGACCCTGCTCGACGAGACCCAAAAGGCGCGCCACCTTTTCTTCAAGGAAAGCAGGTCTCAACGTCTGATCCGGTGGCCGATGCTCGATGACGATGCTCCACAGGGCGGCATTGACGACGATGAAATCGATATACCGACGGGCCAGACCGATCACGACGGTTTCCGGCGGTCCTTGCCGATCGCAATCGGCCAAGGCCTGATAAAGACCATCAAGGGTGTCCGAGTTCAAATGCATGATGATGTCATCTAAATCCTTGAAATGGTTGTACAGCGTGCCTGCCGAATAGCCCATGCTCTTGGCAATGCCGCGCGAGGTGATGCCACGCAGGCCTTCCTTCAAAGCTAACCTGCGGGCCGTGGACACGATCAGGTCGCGGAGCTCTTCGGGGCTGTGATCGGATCGGCGAGCCATGATTTCCCTGCCTTTGAAAATGCGAAAATGAACGATGTTCAAAATATATTGACCAACGTTCATTATCAAGGTAATTTAATTGAACACCGATCAATAAATCGAATCCAAGGGGATAGCTCATGCAATGGTTAGTGGATCTTGATCGCGCGACGGCCGATGGCACGCTTTCGATGGCTGGCGCCGACCACCTGAAGCAAAAGGCGCGCGAAGCAATGATCGCCCATGCCATCAATCTGGCCTTGTTCGCCGGTGTCTTGATGGTTATTGGCGGCACCATCGCTTTCATCCCGGACCGATGGGCGCTCACCATGCTGGGGGGCTTTCTGACTCTGTCCGCGGCGTTTCTGTTGCTCACCGCCGGGCCGATGTTTCGGCTGGTGGCCAATGCGACCGGCTTTATCGGTGCGGCGCTGGCTGTTGGTGCCCTGACGTTCATCAATTTCGAAGGCGTCGATAGCCGGATTGTCGCAGGGCTGGCCATCGGCTTGCCCGCAATCCTGGCCGGGGTGGCCATGCGACGGTTCGCGCCCCGAGCTCTATCGGGTTTAGGCGGATGGCTCATCCTGCTCGGTGCCTTGGTTCATGTGCTTGGTATCTTGACCACCGAAAGCCAGTTGGGTCTGGGGTGGCTGGCGCTGCATTATGCTGGGCTGGTGGCCCTTGTTTGCGGCATGATGCTCAATGTCCGGTTTGTAACCGCCATCGCCTTGGTGCCTCTGGCCATGGCCCTATCCTCGCGAACATTCTATTCCCACGCCAGCTATGGGGTCGCCATCTATGAATCCACACTGACCATCATTCAAATGGGTCTGTTCGCTGCCATGGGATATCTGGCCGCCAAGCGATATCCCGAGCAGATCGCGGATCACGCCCGATTGATCGCCAATCTATCGTTGATCTGGGCGAACGTGGCCTTTTGGATCGGGTCCTTGTGGGGTGATGTGGTCGGATATCATTTGTGGGGGCCGCGCTGGGAATTCGTGACGGAGGGCATGGAGTTGGGCACGGATAAAAGTGAATACTGGCAGGCGGCTGTCGATGTCTTCGAGGCTTCGGCAATCACCATTCCCGCCGATGCCTTTACCGTGGTCTGGGCCATTGGCATCCTCGCGGTGGGAATCTGGGGGGCGATGAGCGCCAAACGGGGCGTGTTCAACATCGCGGTGACCTTTGGGTCGATCCACTTTTATACGCAGTATTTCGAGCGGCTTGAATCCTCGCCGGAATCATTCATGATCGCAGGTATCATCGCCATCGGAGCGGCTTGGGCATTGTGGTCTTTCAATCGCCAACCATCCGGGCAAGCCGAGGTCTAAGCCGTGCAAGAATCCAACAAGCCAGCGCCGGGTCCTGCGCCCAAGTCGGCAATCAGCGGCATCACTTGGCCCGCGATGCCCAGTGCGACCGATGCCTTGGTCCTGGCCTTACACCAGCAGTTATCCGAAAGCCAATGGCTGTCCCCTGAGCAGGTTCTGGCAAAACAACTGAGCCAAGCCGAAGTCCTTCTCGCCCATGCCGCCCAGGTCGTGCCCTTTTACCGGGACCGGCTCGCGGTATTGAAGGGGATCAAGCGGGGAACGATGAACATGGAGCATTGGCGGCGCATCCCTATCTTGAAGCGCTCGGATATCCAAGAACACCGGGCCGCGCTTGTGGCCAAGAAGCTGCCGGTGGGGCATGGAAAAACGCTGGAAGTTCGCACGTCCGGATCCACCGGGCGCCCCATCTCGGTACTGACTACTTTGGTGACCCGGACGGTCTTCGCGGCTCTCAATTTGCGCTATCACGTATGGCATGGCCGGGATTTCGAAAAGAAATCAGCCCGTATTACCCGGGGCAAAACCGCCAAGCAGGTACCCCCTACGGCCTCTTGGGTGCCGGGCTATCCTTCGGGTCCGCCGCTGTCGTTCAATGTGATGAACCCGGTTCCAGAACAGCTTGATTGGTTGATCAAGGAGCAACCCGGCTATCTGCTGACCTATCCATCCAATCTCACGGCCTTGCTGCGCCATAGCGAGGAAAGAGGGGCGCGTGTTCCCGGTCTTCTGGCCGTTGCCACCATGGGCGAAGTGTTGGAGCCGGAAACGCGGGATCTGTGCCGCCGGGTCTGGGACACCCCCTTGGCCGATGCCTATAGCAGCCAGGAACTGGGCATGATTGCCCTGCAATGTCCCGATCATGATTCCTATCATGTGCAGTCGGAAAACATCTTGTTGGAAGTGCTCGACGACGATGACGTGCCCTGTCCGCCGGGGCAGGTCGGGCGTTTGGTGCTGACCGATTTGCATAACTTCGCCCTGCCGCTCATTCGCTATGATATCGGTGATTACGGGGTCTTGGGGGAAGCCTGCTCTTGCGGGCGCGGGCTGCCGGTGCTCAGGCGGGTCATCGGGCGAACCCGCAACATGGTTCAACTGCCGTCCGGCGATAGGCTTTGGCCCAGCATTCCGTCCAAGGTATTGACCGATATCGCCCCAATTCGGCAGTTCCAACTGGTCCAGCAAAAAATGGACGAAATCGAGGTGCGACTGGTCGTACCAGAACCCCTGGCTGAGGCAACGGAAGAGAAAGTCCGGGCCTGCCTGCGCGATCTTCTCGGCTATGCCTTCAAGCTGCCAATCACCTACCTCGACGAGATTCCGCGCGCCGCCAATGGCAAGTACGAGGATTTCCGATCCGAGCTGTGAGGCTCACACCTTGTCTGCCCGGATAAAGGCCAACTGCCATCCCATTTCCCAGCCCGCATCTGTTTCGTGCAGTCCCAGGTAGTCGTTCAGTCCGGTCCAGATCGTTTCATCCGTGGCTTCGCCGAGTCGGAACAGACCGCGACAGAAATCGATGCCCGTTTGCCGGTCCGGATAGACCCAACGGAAATCCCTGATTTCCCAATGGGTCACCCTGAGGCCCGCGCTTTCGATTTCCGCCACATCCAAATCTTCCCGGAAAAAACGCGCCACATGGCCTTCGGGGCTGTGTCGGTCAACGAATTCCGATAGGAAATGGTCGGCGTTGGTTCCTTCCGCCACATCGCCAATGATTAACCGCCCGCCACTTCGGAACATCCGATTGCATTCCTTATAAAACAACGGCCGCCCGGGATAGACGTGATGGAGCGCGGCCAGGCAAAGCACCATATCCACGCTGCCGTCGGCGAAATTGAGTTTCTGCCAGGTACCGGCTGTCACATCGAGTCCCGCCGCCTCGTACTCGGGCGTATGTTCGACGGCATGGTAGATCGCTGTCGGCGCCAGCGCATGCAGGTAGGGCGCGATGTAGGCCCCGGCGCTGGGGAAATCGACCAGGACCTCACCCTCCTTGGGGGCCGCCAAAGCGACCGGGTATTGCAACTCGAAGCGCCGGGCGTCGGGACACAGA
The DNA here is from genome assembly GCF_000968135.1 of Magnetospira sp. QH-2. Classification (NCBI taxonomy): domain Bacteria; kingdom Pseudomonadati; phylum Pseudomonadota; class Alphaproteobacteria; order Rhodospirillales; family Thalassospiraceae; genus Magnetospira; species Magnetospira sp. QH-2. Next base: position 978,448 of record NZ_FO538765.1, read on the forward strand.
GTCATGGCCTGGTGATAGGTCCCGGCACTGCGCCGGCGGCTCTTGAGAATTGTCTCGTCGGTCATGAGGGCCTCCCCGCTTTCTTGTTCTGGTGATGCTCACGGACCTTCCTTCATGATACCTGAATTTCCAGCATTGGGGTGCCCAATTCCAAAGCGATGGCTGTTTGGCTGTGATCCGGCGGACCATTTATGAAAAGCGAAAGACTTTAATCCGCTGTATCCAGCCACAAAGTCACCGGCCCGTCATTGATCAGGCTGACCTGCATGTCGGCGCCGAAACGTCCGGTTTCCACCACGAAATCGAGCTTGCGAAGCTCCTCCACGAATAGATCATAGAAGGCTTCGCCCTTGGCAGGGGGAGCGGCGGCGGAAAATCCGGGCCGGTTGCCCTTGCGCCATTGGGCCGCCAGGGTGAACTGGCTGACCGCGAGAACCGCGCCGCGGATATTTTGAACCGAATGGTTCATTTTGCCGTCGTCGTCTTGGAAAATGCGCAGTTTGGCGATCTTTCCCGCCAGGAAGGCCACATCTTCGGGGGTGTCGTCGGGCATGGCGCAGACCAGCACCAACAGACCCCGTCCGATGCGCCCTGTGGTCTCGCCGTCGACGGTCACCGAGGCCTCGGTGACCCGTTGCACGACCGCCTTCATGGTCGCCCAAAGGCCAGGTCGGCGCAGAGCTTGCGGAAGGCCCGCTGGGTGATGCGCTTGCTAAAGTGATGATGATTGCTCATGGATTTCAGGCGGTCATAGAGTTCGGCGCTTTTGCGGTCCAAATCCGTGACGTTCCAGGGAAAGGGCTCGAAGGCGGCGATGGCGTGAGACAATTTGGTGCGGTAGAGGGTGATCAAACCCGGTCCCTCTGCCTCGGTGGCATTGTCCGCATCGGCCAGCACCTTGGCCATGGCGAACACGGCGGCCTTGTTCCAGCATCTGGGGCTGATATCGGCCGTATAGCGCTCTATGAGCTGTTCCAGTTCGTCGTCCACGGCCAGCAGAATTTCCATCTTATCCAGGCCCTTTTGGTGCAGCCGATAGGCATGCTCCAACAAGGGTTGGATGTTTTCCGAAGCACACTTGTCAGCGCCCGGACAGCGCTCGCAGGATTCCATGATTGCGTCGTTTCCACAGTCTGTTGTTTCTTGCCATATAGGCATCAGAATGGCGAGATGGAAGGGGAACGATACCGCGAATGGGCGTGCCGTCAAAGGCTGGCGCCCGCGCCTACTACGATGGTTTGCCCGCGCAATCCGTGTCGATGGGCAGGGTGAACTGGAATCGGCAACCTTCCCCCGGGGCGCTGTCGACCCAGATGCGTCCTCCGTGGCGGTCAAGGATTTTTCGGCAAATGGCGAGGCCGATTCCGCTGCCCGCAACAGCCGATTCCCGGTCGTGCAGTCGGCGGAAAACATCGAAAACCGCTTCCCTTTGCGACGGATCGATTCCGATGCCGTTGTCCTGGACGGAAAATCTCGCAAACCCGTTCTCCATATGCCCGGTGATCTCGATGCGGGGCGGCTGGTCCGGGTGCCGGTACTTGATCGCATTGCCGATCAGGTTTTGGAACAGGCGCATGACCTGAGAGCGGTCGCCCATGACGCAGGGTAGATTATCAGGGGTGACCACCTCTGCCCCGAATTCCTTGATCGGAGACCTCAGATTGTCGAGCGCCTCTCGCAAGGCTTCGCCGCTGTCCACCGGTTCGAAGGCGGTGCCATGGCTGGCAACCCGGGAGTAGTCCAACAGATCCTCGATCAGCCGATCCATGCGCTTGGCCCCATCGACAGCAAAATCCATGTACTCGTGGGCTTCCTGATCGAGGGCGTCTTTGTACTTCCGGTCGAGAAGCTGCAGATAGCTCGCCACCATCCGCAACGGCTCCTTGAGATCGTGGGAAACCGAGTAGGCGAATTGCTGTAGTTCGGTGTTGGACCGTTCCAATTCATCCGTGCGTTCCGCCAACTGGCGTTCCGCCTCGCGGCGCTCGGCGTTCTCCCGGTTCAATTGGTTGATGAAGGCGGCTTGCTGTTCCTGCTCCTTGATGACCGCGGGGATCAGCCGACGCAGTAATAGTCCGACCACGACGAGGGCAACGATGAGATTGATGGCCTTTGGGATGAAAACAATTTCGGGCCGGACCAGAAAGTCGTAGATCTCCGAGGGAATCAGGCCGACCCTCGCGGTGTACCAGGCGCCGAAAAAGGAGCTTTCAAAAAGGGTTCGGAAGGCATCGACCGCAAGTACCAGAAACAAAATGGCAAGCGGTCCGCTCAATTCGCTTAGTTGGCGCCGGTGAAGGAAGTAGAACAACAGGATAGCCGTCCAGATACCGACCAGCAGCCAATAGGTGATCGGTGTCAAATACCGGAAAACTTCCGCCATCCCGTCCATGCGGTACCTCAACTTCCCCAAGGTCAAGCAGATTGGCGACCCTGTGCCCCTATCCAGACGAAGTATACTATTACAACATAACTATTCGATCGTAAAGGAAGCCGGTCTATTGCCCGAGAAGCACGACGAACCGCGCGACCGCCTCGTCGAGCGATCCGCCGTTGTCCAGTGCAACCACATCGTTTCCCTTTAGATCGAAGGCCTGGGCGCGTTCGAGGCGGCGTTGGATCTGTTGCTCGTTCTCCCGGCCCCGGGCGCGAAGCCGCTGGGCGAGAATCCCTTGTGGCACGGTGACCGAGATGACCTGGACTTTCGGGAACGAGGCGCGGGCAGTATCCAAGATACCCCTGGAAGCATTGACCACCACCTTGCGCCCTTGGGCCAGATCGCCACGCACCTCGGCGGGTACTCCATAACGCAGGTCATGAGCATCCCAATGCAGGGCAAAGGCCTTGTCGGATCGCATCTTTTCGAAGGTTGCCTCATCGACGGCCCGGTGGTTCTCGCCACCGGCACTGGCGGGGCGCGTAATGACCCGGCGGACAAAGATCACGTCGCTTTTATCCGCCAACGCCACCCGGGCGCCATTCAACAGACTGTCCTTGCCCGAGCCACTGGGGCCGACGATCAGGAACAGGGTGCCTGGAATGGATTCAGAATGGGACATGCCTCGGACCTAACAGATTCTCATGCCCCTGTCATGACAGGGGTGGTTTCCGAATACCCGGCTGCTCGTCGAACAGATCGGCCAGGTTTTGCAACATGGCGCCGCCCAGTTCCTCGGCATCGACGATGGTCACGGCGCGGCGGTAGTAACGGGTGACATCGTGGCCAATACCGATGGCCAGCAGTTCCACCGGCGAGCGGGTCTCGATGTACTCGATCACCTGCCGCAGGTGCCGTTCCAGGTAATTGCCGGGATTGACCGACAGAGTGGCGTCATCCACCGGCGCGCCGTCGGAGATGACCATCAGGATCCGTCTCTGTTCCTGACGAGCGATCAGCCGGTCATGGGCCCAGGACAGGGCCTCGCCGTCGATGTTTTCCTTCAGCAGGCCTTCGCGCAGCATCAGGCCCAGATTGCGTCGCGCCCGCCGCCAGGGGGCATCGGCGCTCTTGTAGACGATGTGGCGCAGGTCATTGAGACGGCCCGGATTGGCCGGCTTGCCATCTTGCACCCACTTGTCCCGCGCCAGGCCGCCTTTCCAGGCCCGGGTGGTAAAGCCGAGGATCTCCACCTTCACCCCGCAGCGCTCCAGGGTATGAGCGAGAATATCGGCGGAGATGGCGGCGATGGTGATGGGGCGCCCGCGCATGGAGCCGGAATTGTCGATCAGCAGGCTGACCACCGTATCCTTGAAATCGGTATCCTTTTCCCACTTGTAGGACAGGGGCTGAAACGGATCGATGACGATACGGGTCAGACGGGCGCTGTCCAGGTAGCCTTCTTCCAGGTCGAAGTCCCAGGATCGTTGCTGCTTGGCCATCAAGCGCCGTTGCAGCCGGTTGGCCAGCCGGGTGACCACCCCTTGAAGATTGGCCAGCTGCATGTCCAACTGGGTGCGCAGCCGCCCCAGTTCGTCCGGATCACAGAGATCGGCGGCTTCCACCACTTCGTCGTAGGCCGGGGTATAGGCATGATAGGCGGTGCGGCGCTCGTCCTGGTCCTGTTGATTGTGGTCGCGCTCCGAGGGGCCCGCGGGCGTCTCGTCACCGGTGCCGGGGACCAGATCCTCGCTGCCCTCGGTGGAGCCGCTTTCCATGGAATCCACGTCGCCGTCGAACTCCTGGCTGTCGCCGCCGGAGGGCATGTCCTCGCCGCTGTCCTCGCGGCCCGCGTCGTCCGGGCTGTCGTCGCTGGGCTGTTCGGCCTCGTCCTCGCCGTCGTCCTGGCGCTCTTCCTCGTCATCCACGTCCCGGTCCGGCGGCGGCGCGATATCGAGCATGCCCATGATATCGCGCAGGGCCCGGGCGAAGGCTTTCTGGTCTTCCATCAACTCGGGCAGGTCGTCCAGCCGTCCGTGCAGTTTCTCGGTCAGTTCGCCGCGCCACAGATCCGCCGCCGGTTTGACGGCCGGGGGCAGATCGCGGTCGGTCAGTTTCTCGCGGACCAACAGGCCCAAGGCATCGTTCAGCGGCACTTCGGCGCGCTCGGCCACGTTGGCATAGCCCCGGGATCGGCCGCGCTCGTCCAGCAACAAGGTGAGGTTTTCCGCCACTCCAGCCAGTCGGCGGCTGCCCAGGGCCTCGACGCGGGCCTGCTCCACGGCGTCAAAGACGGCTTCGGCTTCCTGACTGCCTGCCGGCTTGAAACGGTCATGGATCTTGTCATCGTGATAGCGCAGCCGCAGCGCCGAGGCATCCGCCGCGCCGCGCAGCCTCGCCAATTCCTCCGGCGGCACGCGCAGGGTCGGTGTCGGCAGCCGCACGGTCAGCCCGGTCACATTCTGATTGCCGGGGGAGAAGGCGACCTCGGTCCGCTTGTCCTCGGCCAAGGCCTTGACCGACGCGGCGGTGACCCTCTTGACCCGGTCCTGGCGGCTCTCGGCGGTCATCCGACCCTACAGTACCGTCGCCTTGGCCACTGATTCGGGCAGTTCCTCACCGAAACAGCGCTGGTAGTATTCTGCAACCACGGGCCGTTCCATTTCGTCACATTTATTGAGAAAGGTCACCCGGAAGGCAAAGGCGATGTCGCCGAAGATCTCGGCATTCTCGGCCCAGGTCAGCACTGTGCGCGGCGACATGACGGTGGAAATATCGCCGTTGATGAAGCCCGAACGGGTCATGTCGGCCAGTTCGACCATGGCACTGATCTTTTGTTGGCCGTCCTCGGTCTGATAGCCGGGCATCTTGGCCAGCATGATGTTCACCTCGGCATCATGAGGGAGGTAGTTCAGGGTGGCGACGATATTCCAGCGGTCCATCTGGCCCTGGTTGATCTGTTGGGTGCCGTGATACAGCCCCGTGGTATCGCCCAGTCCCACGGTGTTGGCGGTTGAAAACAGCCGGAAACAGGGATGCGGGCGGATGACCTTCGTCTGATCAAGCAGGGTCAGCTTGCCCTCGCGCTCCAAAATCCGTTGGATGACGAACATCACGTCGGGCCGTCCGGCGTCGTATTCATCAAACACCAGCGCCACAGGGTGTTGCAGCGCCCAGGGCAGCATGCCTTCCTTGAACTCGGTGATCTGCTGACCGTCCTGCAACACGATGGCGTCCTTGCCGATCAGATCGATTCGCGAGATATGGCTGTCCAGATTGACCCGCACGCAGGGCCAGTTCAGCCGCGCCGCCACTTGTTCGATATGGGTCGACTTGCCGGTGCCGTGATAGCCCTGGATCATGACCCGCCGGTTATGGGCGAACCCAGCCAGGATGGCCAGGGTGGTTTCCTTGTCGAACAAGTAGGTATCGTCTCGCTCCGGCACATGCTCTTCGCCATCGGAAAAGGCCGGTACCTCCAGATCCACGTCGATACCAAAGGTCTTGCGCACGTCGCAAGTGGTGTCGGGCGCATTGAGCGGAAATGTACTTTGCATATCTGTCATCTGATCGGGATCCGTCGAGGCGGGGGACAAGCTGCCTGTTGGTAGCGCTTTTACGGGGGGCGGGTAAAGGGGATAGCGGGCTTCCAAGGTGTTTTCCACAGCACAAGTGGGAACTGGCCTCGAATATTTCAATTTAAATTATAGGGTGTATGTTTGAGCTTATTCGTGAAAAAATAATATTCTGTGATCCAGCGCATTTTATGAAATTTCGTATCAAAATAATACGTAAATAATTGATTCGTAGATACTTGCTGGCGGTCCTACTATTTCATTTAGACAAGGCATTTCACTTGGGATGTCATGGTCGGACAACGATGTAATGATTTTCATGTCGCACCTGGACTAATGGGAGATTCTGAAACGTTGTTGTCTGGAATAGTTCTATGTGCGTATATGCGCACTCAGATATACGGGGCAGTACGATGACCACCACTCTTTCCGATCTTCAGGCCAGTATCCTCGATTCCAGTGCCGACTGGGATGTGATCGACGGTGTCATCCAAGGGGGATGGCGCCATGGCTATTTGGATCTTAGCAATTTGAATTTGCTTGATATTGATCTGATTGATGGTGGCGCGGGCAACGATACGATCATTGGCTCCAACGGGGGCGACATCATTCGAGGCGGCCGAGGGAATGATGTCCTGCGTGGCGGTGATGGCGACGACGTATTTCTGAATGAAGGCCGTGATCAGGGCAGCGACCAGGTCAATGGCGGCGCGGGCTTTGATACAATTCTCGGCGGAACGGCCGACGACGTTATCGGGGTTGCTCAGCATTTTGATGCGGCCAATTCCATCGAAGTGATCGACGGCGGAGCCGGGACGGACAGCCTGCAAGGATCATGGCGCAACAACATCATGGATTTCAGCGGCACGGAACTGCGCGGTATCGAGCTTATTGATGGTGGCAGTGGAAACGATACCATCACCGGAAGCGCCGGAGATGATACGATTCGTGGTGGAATCGGTAACGATATTCTCGACGGCGGGGACGGCAATGATGTCTTCCTCTACGACGGAGCGGATCAGAACTGGGATTCGATCAACGGAGGTAAAGGTTTCGACACCATCCTCGGCGGCGCGGCGGACGATGTGATCGGACTGGGAGATACCTTCGATGCAACCAATTCCATCGAGGTGATCGATGGCGGCGGCGGGACAGATGTGCTGCAAGGCTCCTGGCGCAATGATGTGATGGATTTTACAGGGACCGAGCTGCGCAACATCGAACGAATTGATGGCGGCAACGGGCAGGACACCATATTCGGTAGCGAGGCCGCGGACACCATTCAAGGAGCGAATGGCAACGATATCCTGGTCGGCGGGGCGGGCGACGACCGGTTCCTGGTGCAGGGAAGCGGACACGGGTTCGATGAGATCGATGGTGGCAATGGACAAGATTCAATCCAAGGCAGCGCCGATGACGATGTCATCGGTCTGTGGGGCGATTTTAGTGCTGAAAACAGTATCGAATCGATTGATGGCGGCGCGGGTACGGATACTGTCCAGGGGGGATGGACCCATGACACCTGGGATTTCAGTTCCGTGGAACTGCGGAACGTGGAAGCCATCGACGGCGGTGGCGGCAACGACGTCATCACAGGGTCACAAGGCTCGGACTCCATTTTTGGCGGAGACGGCAACGATACGTTGATCGCCGATGGCGCCGGCGGCGATGCGTTTGCCGGTGGCGCTGGTGTGGATACCTTGGTGTTCGACGGCAATCGGACCGATTACGTCGTCAATGGGGTGGCTGGAACGGTGACCCACGGCAGCGGTGTTGTTGATCGATTCGGAGCGGATATCGAGTTTCTCGGTTTCGCCGATGAAGTGGTTGCGACCGCCGACCTGGAAGGCGGCCCTTTGGTGGAGCCTCCGTTCCAATTGTCTGGGAACACGCTCGAAGTGGGTATTGGCAAGACCTTTGCGACGGTGCAGGAAGCCTGGGCCGTGGCCGAGGCGGGCGATACCCTGATGATTTACGAAGGAACATACCAATTCTCCGGCAACGAGTATTATAGCCGCTATGACGACGACCACCCGCTGCTGGTCAATCAGGACTTGGCGATCATCGGCGTCGGAGACGTGGTGTTCAATGTCGGCACGGTTTCCAAAGGCGCGCTCGTTGTCGCGGGGGAGGCCAGCCTTTATGTGGAAAACATCTCATTTACCGGCGCGAACAATACCAGCCTGAACGGCGCCGGAATTCGCCATCAAGGCAATGATCTGACGGTGGTGAATTCAACATTCACCGACAACCAGAACGGTATTCTGGGGTCCGGCGACGGCACGGGCCAGGAGATTCGGATCATTGGGTCCCAATTCGTCAATAACGGAGCCGGAGACGGTTTCAGCCATGGGATCTATGTTGGAACGGCTGATAGTTTGATCATCGAGGACAGTGAATTCCGCGATACAAATATTGGCCACCATGTGAAATCGCTGGCGGCCAATACCGTGGTCCGCAATTCCATCCTTGATGACGGCAACGGCACGGCCAGCATGAATATCGATGTGACCGCCGGTGGCGATCTGCTGGTCGAAGGCAACCAAATCATCCAATCGCCCAATAGCGATAATCCCCGGATGATCTGGTATTCAACCGACCGCGGTGGAGAAGCCGGGACCATCACCATTCGCGACAATGAATTCATCAATGAGTTGGATGGTGGACCTTTGATCGGGGTCTCGGAAAGCGTTGTCGGTATCTCGATGGTGTTGGAGAACAACCAGATCACCGACCCTTCGGGCATCGAGTCCATTTCCAACAATCCTTTCCAGAGTACGGGAAACGTCGTCAACGGCGAAGCCATCGCGGACGGGACTTACGACCCGGCCATGAATTTCGGAACTTATCGTTCAGAGGTGATCGACTTCAGCCAAGCGGACCTCGATTTGGTCGCCTACATCGACGGCGCGGGTGGCAGCGATACTATCATCGGGACGAATGGCGACGACTTCATCATTGGTGGCGCGGGCAACGACTCCCTTCAAGGGGGAGGCGGCAACGACCAGTTTATTGTTAGCGGCACCGACCAAGGGCAGGATGAGTTCAGTGGCGGCGCGGGTGTGGACACCATCAGTGGCGGCGACGATGACGATACCATTGGCATTGGCTGGAATCTCGACGCCTCTCATTCCATCGAAGCGATCGACGGGGGAGCCGGGACCAACGTGATCCAGGGCTCATGGCGGCACAACACCATGGATTTCAGCGCCACCGAGGTGAGCAATATCGACCTGATCGACGGCGGTGGTGGTCATGATACCATTACCGGCTCGACCGCCGAGGATATGGTTCAAGGTGGCGGCGGCAATGATGTCTATGTGCATCGGGCCTCCGATCAGATCTCCGGGGTCGATCATTTCGACGGTGGTCTAGGCACAGACGAAGTGCGCATCGAATTCAACAGCACAGCCGACTATGCGGCCGGGTACCAGGAATTGATGGCACTCCTTGATTCCTTTGATGGCGGAGCGGCGGGGTCACAGGCGGATAATCCGCAGATCATTGGTCTGACCCTCGAAAATGTTGAAAAAGTCACGGTAACCGTCGAAGGCGAGGCCGACCCGATGATCAGCTATAGCGTGACCCAACCGGACAACGCGGTGATTACGTCACCGGATGACCTGGGCGCCTGATTTTTGGGGCGTTCCGATCAAGTGATGCTGCCCATCAGAGTCTGATAGGCAGCATTGATCCGTTTAAATCGTTCCTCTGAATCTTTGTTGCCTTGGTTCGCGTCCGGATGGTGGCGCTTGACCAATTCCTTATAGCGGGCGCGGAGGACTTCCAGGGTCAGCGGCGGTGTCAAATTCAGTTCCTCCAGGGCCGCCGCCTCCGGGGAGCCGCGCATGGGTCGCTTGATTTCTTCTTCCGGTTCGTCGTCGCGGAAAAAGCCAAACGGGTCTTCGATGTTTTCGATGGTCGGATTTGATTTGACCTTGGGTCCCGCCCCCCAACGCCAAGTCGGCCGATCCCAGATGGTATCGCGACGCAGATCCGCTTCCACTTGATTCTCATTCATGCCCGCGTAGTAGTTCCAAGACGCGTTGTATTCCCGCACATGATCGAGGCAGAACCAGCGATAGTCATGTATGTTGTCGCGCGACTTCGGGGCCCGATAAAGACCTTCGCCTTTGCAGTCGGGCCATTCACAAAGGGGTACATCGGGATCGCCCGGTTCATAGAACCGACCATCGGATTTTCTGCGTCGTCCAGCCATATGTGCATAATGGGGTTTCCCGGCTTCGCAGGCAAGGTGAACGGCCTCTTGACGCGGCTCTTTGCGCGCCCTACCTGTGATCCACTGATCGTGTCCGCGCACGGTCTTCTCTCATCGCAAGGAAATTGCCCATGCCCGTCGCCGAAACCATGAAAAACAAGCTGACTGAAGCCTTGGCGCCCGTCGCTTTGGAAGTGATCGACGATTCCCATCGCCATGCCGGTCACGCCGGGGCCAACCCCAAGGGCGAAAGCCATTTCAATGTGCGGGTGGTATCGGCAGCCTTTGAAGGAAAAAGCCGGGTCGAGCGTCAGCGCATGGTCTATGGGGTGTTGGCCGAGGAAATGGCCGGGCCGGTGCATGCCCTGCAGCTCTCGACCCAGACTCCAGATGAGGTTGTTTAACAGGCTGCTGAAAAAGTGTTGTCCGACGGCCCGCCTCGCCCTTCGACAAGCTCAGGGTGAGGCTAACATGTTGAAAATTCGAAGGACCTCATGCTGAGCTTGTCGAAGCATGTGTCGCCACAGGCTCGAAATCGGACTTTTTCAGCAGCCTGTTAGAACTCCGAGGCCGACCCACGTGGTCCGATCACCGCGTCTCGATGGATATAGACGCTCATCACCAGCCCGAACCCGAGCATCAAGGTCAGCATGGCCGTGCCGCCGTAGGAAATCAGCGGTAGCGGCACGCCGACCACGGGGATCAGTCCCATGACCATGGCAATGTTGATGAACACATAAAGGAAGAAGGTCGAGGTGATGCCGATGGCCACCAACCGCCCGAACTGATTGCGTGAGCGCAAGGCGATGGCAAACCCGAAGGCCAGGATCAGCACATAAAGCCCCAACAATGTCAGTCCGCCCAGCATGCCGAATTCTTCGGCCAGCATGGTGAAGATAAAATCGGTCTGTTTTTCCGGCAGGAAACTCAGGTGGCTCTGGGTGCCCTGCATGAAGCCTTTGCCCGTCAGCCCTCCGGCGCCCAGCGCGATCTTCGATTGAGTGATGTGATACCCGGCGCCCAGCGGATCGCGACCCGGGTCCAGGAAGGTCAGCACCCGGCTTTGCTGATAGTCATGCATCAACTGCCAGGCCACCGGCAAACTCCCCAGGGCGGCAAGCCCGGTGACCACAAAAATCCAGGTCCGTACCCCTGCCATGTAAAACACCACGACGGCGGTGGCGGCAAGCATCAAGGTGGTCCCCAGATCCGGTTGACGCAGCACCAGCACGGCGGGCAGCGCCACCATGAACAATGGCGGCAGAAGGATGGAAAGACGTCCGATATCTTCCAGGCTGATGCTATGGAAATACCGGCCCAGGGCCAGCACCAGAGCGATCTTCATGACTTCCGAAGGCTGCAGGGTGATGAATCCCAAATCAATCCAGCGCTGGGCGCCCATGCCGATGAAGCCCATGAACTCCACGGCGACAAGCATGACCAGCGCAATGAAATAGAAGGCGTAGGCGTAGCGGAGCCAGGATCGAATATCCACCAGAGCAACAAAAATCATCAAGCCCAAGCCCATGGCAAAGCGAACGGCCTGGCGCGAGGCCCAGGGGTGCCAGTCGCCATTGGCGGCCGAATACAGCATGCCAATCCCCACCGCTGCCGCGACAGAGAGCAGAAACACCAGCATCCAATTCATGTGCAGCAGTTTTTCGCCGACGGTCATGCGGGCGTTCTGGGCGATTTCACGGCTCATGCGGGCTCTTCCTGATCGACCGAGGCAGACGGAGTGGAGGTCGGGTGCGAACGAGCCGGGTCCCGCCGCTGGGTCTCGATCAGGATATCGCGGGCGATCGGTGCGGCGACTTTCGAGCCACCGCCGCCATGTTCGACCAACACACTGACCGCGTAGCGCGGCGCATGGACAGGGGCAAAGCCCACGAACAGCGCGTGATCCCGCTCTTTCCACGGCAGTTCGTCGTTTTTCAATACCCGGGTTTCCCGTTCCGCCTTGGTGATCCGGCGGACCTGAGCGGTGCCCGTCTTGCCGGCCATTTCCATGCCTTCTTCCGTGATCTTCGAGCCGCGGGCGGTGCCGCGGGGGCCGTTTACGACCGACGACATGGCTTCAAGGACCATTTTCAAATGGCTGGGCACCAGACCGAGGGATTTTGTTTCGGCGGCCTTGCGCGGCTCGGTGCCGTCGGAAGAAACCTGTTCGGCGGTCAGATACGGCGTGATTTCCTTGCCGCCGTTGGCCAGACGGGCTGTCATCACCGCCAACTGAAGGGGAGTGGTCAGAACATAGCCCTGTCCGATACCGGTGATCAGGGTCTCGCCTCCCTGCCAAGGCTGGCCGATCGTCGCCCGTTTCCAGTCGCGGGTCGGAATCAGGCCGGTACGTTCGCCGGGCAGGTCAATGTCGAGGCGGGTACCCAGGCCCAAGCGCTGGGCCATCGCCGCGATGCGGTCGACGCCGGTTTTGCGGGCGATATCATAGAAATAGACATCGCAGGAATGCTGAATGGCATCGTGCAGATTCATGGCACCATGGCCACCGCGCTTCCAACAATGGAAGCGGGCATTGCCAAGAGTGGTGTGGCCGTTGCAGAAAATCTCGGTTTCCGGCGTGATCACACCCCGCTCCAAGGCGGCCAAGGCGACCACCATTTTAAAGGTGGATCCGGGGGCATACTGTCCGGCGACGGCCTTGTTGGTCAGAGGGGCGCGGGGATTGGAGACGAGTTTCTTCCACTGACGCGAAGAGAGCCCCTTGTTGAAGTCGTTGGGGTCGTAGGCAGGGGATGAGACCATGGCCATGACGGCGCCGGTATGGATATCCAACACCACCGCCGCGGCACTTTCCTCGCCCAGCCGTTCCGCTACGACCTTTTGAAGATCCAGATCGATGGTCAAGGCGACTTCGGTACCTGGCTGGCCCTCATTGCGGGCGATTTCCTTGATCACCCGCCCAAAGGCATTGACCTCGACTTGGCTGGTGCCGCCACTGCCGCGCAGGGCCAGATCATAGACTTTTTCCAGTCCCGCCTTGCCGATCCGGAAGCCGGGAAGCTGTAGCAGCGGATCGCCGGTCTGTTCGGCTTCCGAAACCGCCGCCACATAGCCCAGAAGATGGGCCAGTTCCTTGCCGTGGGGATAATGCCGGGTCTGCCCCACGTCGATTAAGGCGCCGGGCAGGTCGGGGGTATTGACCTCGATGCGGGCCATGTCCTGCCAAGTCAGGTTCTCCTTGACCGTCACCGGCACGAAACTGCGTTTGCGGCGCACATCGCGCATGACCCGTTGGCGTTCATGGTCGGAAATGGGAATGATGGCGCTCAGGGCGTCCAAGGTGGCATTCAGGTCGGCGGTTTGTTCCGCGACCACCAGAACGCGATAGTTTTCGCGGTTCTCGGCCAATCGCCGCCCCAAATGATCGACAATATGGCCGCGCGGCGGGGGCAGTAGCCGCATGCTGATACGGTTTTCCTCGGCCAACGTGGCATAGCGCTCGGCTTCCATGACCTGCAGATAGTACATGCGACCGACCAGGGTCGAGAGCAGCAACGCTTGTCCGCCGCCCAGAACCGCAGCCCGGCGGGAGAAAATCTTGACGCGGTCGTTGTCTCCATGCATGCCGTGCGCCGCCTATTCCTGTCGCAACACGGTCTGCTGCCAACGGATCAGGCTCCAAGACAGCAGGGGGAAAAAGCCGATGGTGACCATATATTGGTACGTCAACGCGTGCAGGTCCAGCACCGCGCCGTGGAAAGCCGACATCAAAGCCCAAAGCTGGAGGGCCGCGGCCCCGAGAATCAGCGAAAAGCCCATCCAGACAATAAGAAAGGATTTTCCGGCCAGAAACCGGTTCTGCCAGACCACGATACCTTGTACCGTCAAGTAGACGAGGCAGCTCATGCCCAAAGGCAGGCCGCCAAGAATATCCTGCACCAAAGCCAGGGCGAAGACCGCCCCCGGCGGCAACAGGTCCGGGCGATAGACCGCCCAATGATACACCGAGGCCAAGGCCAATAGCGGCGTGATGCGCGCCATGCCCTCGATTTGCAGGGGAACAACACCCGCCAGCACCAAAATCAGGGTCAACCCGAAGGGCGTAAGGTTGCGGGCCAATTGATCCATGCGCTGCCAGAAGGATGGCTTCATGGTGCGTCCGCTTCCTGTTGCGGCAAGGTCGCGGGCAGGATGCCGGTCAGGCCCAGATCCACCACGCGGAGGTATTCCAAGCGATGCCGATCGACAAAGGGCTGTACTTGGACCAGGCCGTCGGTGACCGACGAAACGATGCCCACCGGCACACCGGGAGGCAGGGCGCCCGCGTGACCCGAGGTGATGATGCGGTCGCCGGGTGAAACGGTCGCGCCGTTGGGGAGGTACATCAGACGCGGGCGGTCCTGGTTGTCGCCAGCCAGAATGGCCCGGGTGCGGGTGGATTCCACCAGCACCGGAATACGGGAGTTGAGATCGGTAATCAGCAGAATGCGGGCGGATCGATGTCCGACGCTGGCCACGCGACCAACCAGCCCATCGCCGGTCAGCGCTGCCTGGCCCTTTTTTACGCCGTCCCGCTGTCCGGCGTTGAGGATCAGGCTATGGGCAAAGGCACCGCCCTGGTCGCCAATGACCCGACCGGTTACGAAAGTCGCGTTGGTCGGCGGCACATAAGCGGAAAGCTCCCGCAGGCTGACATTTTCGCTTTCCAGGTTGCGGGCCGCGGATTGCCACTGAAGCAGGCGGATGTTTTCTTCGCGCAGGCGGGCATTCTCTTCGCGAAGATGGCCCAGTTCCTGAACTTCCGCAATGACCCGATCCATCGCGTCCACCGGGCGTGTGACCAAATCGAGGATCGGCGCAAAGGCATCGACCACCTGGGCGCGGAAGCGATCCACCAGCACGGTATCGGCCTTGGAGAGCATCAAAAGGGTAAAGGCGGCCAGGATCAGCGACACATATGTGAAGCGCTGAATCATCTGCCGAATGGCAATAATACGAGGGACCGAACCCGGTCTCTGACCTACCATGTAAACGAACCGCCTTGTATCGTCACCGTCTTTCTTGTCTGGTGAAACAGTTCACCACATAGGACCTTGCCCGAAGACGGTTAACAATCCTTTTAATACATGGTGGTGAGCACGTTCTTCAAGGTTTTCATTTCCTCAAGGGCCCGACCGGTGCCCAGGGCAACGCAGGATAGCGGATCGTCGGCCAGCGACACCGGCAGGCCGGTGGCATGGCGTAGCACGTAGTCCATATTGCCCAACAGAGCGCCGCCGCCGGTCAGAACAATGCCCTTGTCGACGATATCGGCGGCCAGTTCCGGCGCGGTATGCTCCAGCGCCGACTTCACCGCCTCGATAATGGCACCCACCGGTTCGGCGAGGCTTTCGGAGATCTGCCGTTCGCTGATGACCAATTCCTTGGGGACACCGTTCATCAGATCGCGGCCCTTGATTTCCAAAGTCGCGCCTTCGCCGTCTTCGGGCGGACAGGCCGAGCCGATCTCTTCCTTGATCCGTTCGGCGGACCCTTCGCCGATCAGCAGGTTATGATTGCGGCGGATATAGGCGATGATTGCCTCGTCCATCTTGTCGCCGCCGACGCGCACCGAGCGGGCATAGACAATGCCGCCCAGGGACAGTACCGCCACCTCGGTGGTGCCGCCGCCGATATCGACGACCATGGAGCCGGTGGGCTCGGTCACCGGCAGCCCGGCGCCGATGGCCGCGGCCATGGGTTCCTCGATCAGGTAGACCCGGCGGGCCCCGGCGCTTTCGGCGGATTCCTGAATGGCGCGGCGCTCGACGGCGGTCGAGCCGGACGGCACACAGACCACCATCTGCGGACTGGCGAAACTGCGCCGGTTGTGCACCTTGCGGATGAAGTGCTTGATCATCTCATGGGCGATTTCGAAATCGGCGATGACCCCGTCGCGCAACGGGCGGATGGCCTGGATATTGCCGGGGGTTCGGCCCAGCATCAGCTTGGCTTCCTCGCCGACGGCCAGCACCTGTTTGCGGCCCTTGACCTCGGCGATGGCGACCACGGAGGGCTCATTGAGCACGATGCCGCGCCCCTTGACATATACGAGGGTATTGGCGGTACCCAGATCAATCGCCATGTCGGCGGAAAGAAAACCAAAAATCTTGGCGAACATTAAGACCTCGCGTCCCCGTTACCCAATGGAATGACTTGTGGGTGGACCCCAATAACGACGCGCCGCCCGGAAGTCAATTCCGGTACGGCGCGCGTATCATAGAGGCTCGTTATGCGTTCCGCTAGGGGGTAGGTTCCGGGGGCGGGCATTTTGGCCGAAGGCGGCCTTTCGGCGGTTCAAGGTCACCGGTATCCGTCCGGCCGTGCGGGGAGGCGGAACGCGGATTGCGCGTTGCCTGTCTGATTCTCCGGTGTGGGGGGGAGGCCGGAGCGCTACGATCAGGGAAGTAAATAATGAACCGTTGTCAAATCACGGTCTGTTTCGTCAAGTTCCGAGTTGATCGCCTAGCGGGGCAAGCGCCTGAACATCAAGAGGCAGCTTTAACAGGCTGCTTCTGTAATCGAGTCATTTGAGTCAAGCTGATTTCCAAGCCGTCGGTTTGAACCTGGGGTATGTGGCGCCCTTTGCTTCTGTCCGCGGTCGACGTCGTCGCCGCATGATGGGGATCAAGGGGGATCGGGTGCAGCAATCTGAAAAGCGTGGTCTTACGCCACTGCAGCCTGCGCGCTGTCATCCGAGCCCCGCGCGTCGCCACGCGTCCTGGCCGCCCTTCAGGGATCTCGGTTTTCGTTGTGTTTAGATGGCGGTCTCCTCCTTGCGGTACTGGAAGTCCGTGCCGTCGATCCACATGCGATGCATGATTACGGCGAGACGCGGGCAACGGCTACCTTGGCGCGTTTCATCCCGCGCCTTTGGCGACCGCGAGCCCCCAGTGTTTGAGCCAGGACCAACGGCGGGTTCGAGTGAGAAGTGCATTGGCGGCCTCGAACAAAAGCCAACGAACCATGGCATCTCCGCACTTGCTGATGGGGCCGCTTCGGTCCTGCTCTCCCGAGGCGTATCTGCGTGGGACAAGCCCGAAGTGGGCGCCGACCATGACCGACTTTTGAAACCGTTCCGGCACGTCGAGTCCTGTCCTGAAAGCGAGGGCGGTAACCGGGCCGACGCCGGGAACGGTCATCAGGCGCCGGCAAACGCTATCATCGCGCGCACGCATGAAACCTGCCGGTCGAGCTTGTCGAGTTGTTCGAGCAAGGCTTGGCGCGCACAGAAGAGCGGCTCGGCGGCTGCGCTGAGGTGCGGGTTATCAGCCGTCAATTCCCGAACCCGCGCCGCGAAAAGGCGTCCGCGCGCCATACCGACCTTGAGGCCGAAAGCTTTCAATGTTCCTCGTACCGTATTGGACAACTGACGGACCTGATGAACCAGGGTCTCCCGATGGGTCAGCACCATCCGGAGCTCCTGACTGCGCGCGGTCTTGACGTGGGTCGCGCGGTACAAACCGGTCCGCATCGCCTGGCTGATCAAGCGGGCGTCGCGACGGTCCGTCTTGACTGGGCTGGCGCTGGCAAAGGCCTTCATTTGCCGGGTCTCGATACAAATCACAGGGAGGCCCCGACTGGACAGTCCTGCGTACAGCCAAGGCGCCAGAGGGCCAGCTTCCAACCCAATTCGCGCAAAAACACGCCCGCTTTCCTCGAGCCAAGTGGCGACCGCCTCGGGTGTGCTTGACACCTTGCCTTCGCGAATGACGGTTCCCTTTGCATCAATCTCACAGATCGAAATGCTTGCCATCGATACGTCCATTCCAACAAAATACTCCATAGCTGGTCTCCTCTGTTCCATGTCCAGGAATTGACCCGGATACTTGATCAAGACCGAGTGTGGAGACCAGCTGACTGTCTAGCGCGTGTCGGGTCCAATCGGACCGCTAGACACGCGCGACCTTATTGGAATCGATCACGTTTTTCATGTTTGATCGAATCCGATCAAACACGACGTGATCTAGGCAATCCCTGACTGCTCGATTACCGCCATCTGAAAAAGTCTGATTTCGAGCTTGTGGCGACACTTGCTTCGACAGGCTCAGCATGAGGGTTGGTGCTCCATCCTCATCCTGAGTCGGTCGAAAGGGGTGCGGATCAATCCAGGCTGAACCGGCCCGGCGAGAGAATACCGTTGGGGTCGAGCGCCGCCTTGATGGCCCGCGCGGTCTGCCAGAAGGTATCGTCCTTATCGACAATCAGGTCCATGTTCTCGATGTCCATGCGGTAGGGCGTCGCCCCCATGTCCATATAGGCCTGATTGAGGGCGCGCATGCAGGCGACGGCCCGTTTGGCCTGTTCCGGATCGCGCTTGTCGTAATCGATGCTCACCACCCCTTCCATGGTCATGCCATGCATGTTGTTCAGGGTCACGGCAATGTCGAAGCCGAGTTCCTTGCCAATCTCATCGGTCTTCTGCATGGCATGATTCACCATGTCTTTTTGCATGGGCACAATGGGGCAACAGAACATGATGCCGCCCGGTCCTTTGTCGGGATTGGTCGGATCAGGGGACGAATCAGCCGTGGTCCAATAGGTACTGTGCAGGGCGGCATTGCTCGGCTCGCCGTGCGGCAGCTTGAGTAGGGGATCCATGGCATTGAGGAAGATGCGCGGGTTCTTCAGAGGCAAAAAGTTCAGGGCCGATTTGGCGAATTCGCGGATTCCCGGGGTCATCACCTGGAATTTGCCGAACCGTTTCAATTTGCTGCGGATCTTGCGCACGCAATGGATGACGTGGCCCCGCGACCCCATGACGCAGCCCAGGGCACTCCAATCACCGGAAAGCTGACTGTTGACGATCCTCTCCGCATCTTCGCGGGTCGGATTCATGCCCTGCTCTTTCATGTAATTGTAGATAATCGGTGTGACCGTCACCTGGCTCCGCCGGGCGTTGCCCACATGCACGACGCTTTCCATCATGCCCTGTTGGGTCAGTTCGCGCATGGCGTCGGCCAGGTCGCCCAGGTCTTCCTTCCGCTTCAGACTGACCACGAACGTCGCCTGGAAGGCGGGGATCGGGACCAGCTTAAAGGTGATGCGGGTGACGATGCCCATATTGGACTGAACAAACAGGCTTTCCAGTCCGGGGCCGATGCCGAACTTACAGATATTCTGTACCTTGGTCCCGGCAAAGTGGCCGAACCCGGTTTCCAGGATCTCCCCATTCCCCAACACCACCTGCATCTGCTGCAAAAGCTCGATACGCAAGGTGTTGTAAGCGACGCCGCGTTCCATCATGTTGCCGAGGATGCTGGTCTCGGCCCCGGAGCCGGTGACATCCAGGAAGAATTTGGAGTTCATCGCCTTCAGGTGCTCCGAGAGCTGGCGTTGGGTCACGCCCGGTTCGATCACCGCATAGCCGAACCTGTCGTCAACCTCGTGGATCTTGTCCATGCCCGACAGATCCACCAGCACACAACCGCTTTTCACCGGCAACTTGGAGCCCATGCCCCAGTTGCGGCCCCGACTATAGGAATACAGCGGGACTTTGTGCGCATTGGCGGCAGCCACCACCTTTTGCACCTGCTCCGTGCTCTTGGGCTTGACGACACCGGGCACGTCTCGCACCAAGCCGCTGGTGTTTTGCGTATAGCCCTCGACCACGGAAGCATCGGAAATAACGTCCTCGGCAGCCAGATGCTGGGCCACGTCCTTGAAAAAAGCATCAGTTGTCATGGGTGGTATCCTCCTCTGAGCGCGTCCCCCGACGCCATGGGTGGGATCCAGCGTCGCGCGACAATGCGCGGCGGCGGGCCCGAAACGGCCAAGGCACCCACATGCCCCGGACTCGGTTCGAGATGATAGATATTCCAATTGTCGGCTTGATGACGGTCGCCGTCCAGGCTCAATAGTCGTATTGGCTGATCCGGGTCAATGGTCACTTCCACCCGGTCGGGTTCCAGGGATAGTCCGACCCCCAGCGCCTTGACCACGGCTTCCTTGCGGGTCCAGGCGGCGGCAAAGGCCTGGCGGCGCCGGTCCTTGGAAAGTGCTTGCAGGTCACGGGCCTCGCCTTCGGTGAACCAAGCCTGAGCCAGTTTCTCGAAATCATCCGGTATTCCGGCAACGGCTTCCACGTCTACTCCCGGTTCCCGGTGCCGGGCCACCGCGACCATGACTTCCGAAGCTCCGTGCGTGAGGTTGAAATGGAGACCGCCGGCGGCGGCGGTTCCGGCCAACCTTGGTTTGCCATGGGGCCCGAGGCTGAAGGCCAAGTCCCTTGCCGGTCGGCCACAATAGGCCGCCAACACCCGGCGCAGGAAACCATGGGCCGATTGATAGCGGCGGCGGTCCCCCGCACGGTGCAGGCGCGCAGCATGATCGCGTTCTTCGGGTGAAAGGTCGGCGTCATCCATGGGCGAGACGGTTAGAGCATCGAGAGACCAGGACCAGACATGGACCTCCCCGTCCAACGGGCCGACCGATTCGGGCAACGGCGCACAATGATCGGTAAAAGACACTCCTACCGGATGAGTCCGGCGGTGTTGGGTCTGCACAATCGCCTTATGCTCCCTCGACACGCCTGCCCTCCTTGGAAGATGCCCCACGAACTTCTTGCCAGTGAAGAAGCTCTCGCCTAGCATCGGTCATCTTCCACGCTCGACTGGTCTGAATCAAGCCATTTCATTTATGGTTGAAGGGGATAACCCCAACAACCCTAAGCAAAATTGCGGCTTCCTCGGAATGGTTCAGTGACGGAATTTCGATGAATGGAACGGATGTTTCCGTATGACTTTGAACTCCCGGCAAGACCTCGAGGCCCAGACCCTCGTTGAAGTCCTAAGACGCCGGGCAGAGTCCCACCCGGATCGCCGTTCCTTGATCTTCCTGGCTGATGGCGAGGAAGAATCCGAAACCCTCGATTACGGGCGGCTGGATGAACGGGCGCGGGCGGTGGCGGCCCTTTTGCGCAGCCATCATACGGCGGGCGACCGGGTCCTGCTGCTCATTCCGCCGAGCCTGGATTTCGTTGCGGCCTTTCTCGGATGTCTCTATGCCGGCGCCGTGGCCGTGCCCTCTCCGGCGCCCATGTCCAGCCGCGCGCTGATGCGCATCGAATCCATGATCGAGGATTGCCGCCCAAGCGTGGTGCTGACCAACCACGAAGTGATGGAGAAAACCGGCGAGGCACGGACCGGCAATCCCCTATTGTCTCAGCCTGACTGGCTCTGCATCGAAGATGCCGGTCATCCGGAAGAGGCCCCGATCACCCGGGTCACCGGCGGCGACCTGGCCTTTCTTCAATATACGTCTGGATCCACCTCGGCGCCAAAGGGTGTGGAAGTCACTCATGGCAACCTGATGGCCAACATGCGGATGATCGAGGAAGGCACCGGCCACGCCGAGGACACCCCCATGCTTTCCTGGTTGCCCATGTATCACGACATGGGCCTGATCGGCTGCCTGTTGCAACCTTTGTACCTGGGCACCCAATCGGTTTTGATGCCACCGATCCGGTTTATCCAAAAACCCATACGCTGGCTGCGAGCGGTCTCCAAATACCGCCCCCATACCAGCGGCGGCCCCAATTTCGCCTATGATCTCTGCGTTGACCGCACCACGCCGGAAGAACGACAGGGGTTGGACCTGAGCAGTTGGCGGGTAGCATTCAACGGCGCGGAGCCCGTGCGGGCGGGAACCTTGGAATCCTTTGCCCATACCTTTGCCGAATACGGCTTCCGCGCCGAAGGCCACTATCCCAACTACGGACTGGCCGAAGGCACGTTGATCGTTGGCGGTGGTCGCAAGAACGAATTGCCCGTCGTCCGCCCCTATGACACGGAAGCGCTGGAGCAACATCGCGCGGAACCGGTCAAGGCCGATGCTCCAACAGCCGGGCTCCTGGTCAGCAGCGGTCGCACCATCCAAGATCAGCGCATCGCCATCGTCGATCCGCAAACCGGCCGTTGTCTGGAAGACCGGAAGGTGGGCGAGATCTGGGTTTCCGGCGACAACGTGGCACGGGGCTATTGGGGGCGCCCGGAAGAGACCGAGGCCACATTCGGGGCCCATTTAGCCGATGAGCCGGATGCCGGGGTGTTCCTGCGTACCGGGGACCTGGGATTCCTCGATGATCAAGAACTGTTCGTCACCGGACGCAGCAAGGATCTGATCATCATCCATGGCCGCAATATCTATCCGCAAGACGTGGAACTGATGGCCGAACGTAGCCATCCCGCCCTAGCCGCCGCCGGCGGGGCCGCCTTTGCCCTGGACCGGGAGGGCGAGGAACGACTGATCTTGGTTCACGAATTGACCCGCCAGTACCGCAAGTTTGATCTGGCCGAAGTGGCCGCGGCCGCCCGGGCCGCCGTGCTGGCGGAATTTGAAGTCCCCATTGCCGCCCTCTATTTGATCAAGCCGGGGCGGGCCCCCAAAACATCCAGCGGCAAAATCATGCGCCACCGGGTCAAGCAAAACCTGATGGAAGATGTCTTGGACGAGGTTTGGGCCGATATCCCGTCGGCCCCGCAGGATCCAATGACGCAATCCGCCTGGAACGACGCGCATCGCCCCGACGATGTCTTGGGCCTGCTCTGCGTGGAAATGGGTGCCGCCCTGGGTATTCTGCCGGAAACTGTCGATACCGGCTGTCCGGTTCAGGCCTTCGGTCTGGATTCCCTGGCCGCCGCCGGATTGGCTCATCGGATCGAGGAACGCCTCGGCTTCGATGTACCGCTGACCACCTTCATGCAGGATCGTAGTCTCAGCGATTTGGCCCCCGAATTGACCGCCGAGCGCGAGCGGCGCCACAGGGCCGGTGGATGGCCGGAGCCTCCCGCGGCGCCAAGCGAACCCCATGCCGAAGCGGCGTGGCTGCCCATGACCCGGGGTCAAAAGGCCCTTTGGTTCCAGCAACATTTGATGCCCGATAGCAGTGCCTATAATGTCAACCTGACCATCGAATTGCGGGGATCCCTGGATCGGGATGCGCTGCGACGGACCCTTGCTCATTTGGTCCAATGCCATCAAGTGCTGAGACTATGCCCGACCCGCCATCACGGCGAACCGGCGTGGCACCCCTTCAGTCCTGCCCCCGATGCCGCTCCCCTTGGACTAACGGAGATCGGCGCGGACGGATTGACCGACGAAGAGGTCCTGCGCCTGGTCATCGATGAGGCTCATCAGCCTTTCCCCATGGACGGTCCCCCCCTGGCCCGCGCGGTCCTGTATCGCCACGGCCACCGCCATCTGCTGCTGATCTGTCTGCATCATCTGATATGCGACGGCTGGTCCATGAATGTGCTGTACGACGATCTGCGCCGTTTCTATGCCGCCGCACGCACCGGATCCCCGTTGCCTACTCCCTCCGGGCGTCCCTATGTGGATCATCTGCGCAGCCAGGAGGGCCGGTTGGCCGGTGAACCGGGCACCCGGGATCTTAGCTATTGGCGTCGCCATCTTGCCGATTTGCCGCCCATGCTGACTTTGCCCGTGGCCCGCCCCCGGCCACCGGTGCAGACCTTCCTCGGAGGATCTGTTCCACTTGTCGTTCCCAAGGCCTTGAGCGATGATTTGCGCGTGTCAGCCAAGGCAGCGGGTGTTACCCCCTTTGTCCTGCTGCTGGCCGCTTTCCAGATCCTGCTTGGGCGCTATAGCCGCAACCGGACCTTTGCGTTGGGCACCATCAGTTCCGGGCGGACTCGGCCCGGGTTCGAGGAAACCGTGGGCTATTTCGCTAATCCGCTGGTACTCAAGGCGGATATCGATGACCAGCTTTCCTTTACCCAATTTGCTCAAGGGGTGCGCGATGTTCTGCTGGAGGCCCTTGAGCATCAGGAACTACCCTTTTCGGCCTTGGTGGAACAGATCAATCCGGTTCGTGATCCCAGCGCCGCACCATTATTTCAGATTGCCTTTGGCCTGACCGACATCGGCGGAGAGACCGGGAAGAATCAAGAAGATCTGACCTTCACACCCTTGATTCTCGATCAGCAGGAAGGACAGTTCGACCTCAATTTGGAATTCTTCCGTACCGACGACGAACTAAAAGGAACGTTCAATTATGCCGATGGCCTGTTTGATTCGGCCACGGTTACCCACATGGCCCAGCATTACCTGCAACTGGTCGCCGATGCCATTGAACGCCCCGATACACCGGTACGCCTTCTGGATATGACCCCTGGTCCGGCCCGAGTCGAATTGGAGAACTGGTCGCTGAGTGCTCCCCCCACCGCCGCCGGGGATCATTCCGAGCTGATCCATGACTTGATCGCCAAGGTGGCGGCCAAGACCCCGGAGGCGCCGGCAGTGCGTCGGACAGACTCAGACGACGCCGATCTCTTGACCTATGGCGAGTTGGACCGCCGGGCCGGATGTCTGGCCACTTTGTTGCGTCAACGCGGGGTGGGACGGGATGTGCCCGTCGGCATCTTCCTCAAGCGTTCCCCGGAAATGGTCGTGGCGGTGCTGGCGACTTTGAAAGCTGGCGGAGCCTATCTCCCCCTTGATCCTTCCTATCCTCGGGAACATTTGGCGACGCTGATCGAAGACGGGGCCCCCAGGGTCATCCTGGCCGACGATTCCTTGCTGTCCCGGCTGCCTGACAATATCCATAGCCTTGCCGTTGTCCTGCCTCTATCCCAGTTTCCCCTTGAAGGAGACCCTCAGCCACTGGAAGAACAGGCGGACCCGGAGTCCCTGGCATACGTGATCTTCACTTCCGGCTCTACCGGACGACCGAAGGGCGTGATGCTGCCCCATCGTGCCGCCGTCCACCGGCTGAATTGGAAAGTCCAGGCCCTGGGCATCGGGCCCGAGGACCGGCTGTTGCAGTCCATCCCCTTGAGCTTCGACCCATCGGTCTGGGAGTTATTCGCCCCCTTGATCGCCGGAGCCCAGGTGGTCCTGCCCCGTGCTGGTATTCAGCAAGACCCGGCAGAGATGGTCGCCGTCATGGCGCATCACGGGATATCCCTTATTTCCTGTGTGCCATCTTTGCTCGCTCATTTGACGGATCAGCCGGGACTGGCCGATTGCCACGCCTTGCGCCACGTCATCTGCGGCGGCGAACCTTTGACCGGTGAGCTGGCCGATCGCTTCGGGTCGCGCAGCAAAGCCCGCCTGCATCATTTTTATGGTCCCACGGAAGCAACCATCTATGCCACCCATTGGCTCTGCCGGAACGGTGATTCCGGGCGGCTGCCCATCGGCAGACCGGTTGCCGGCGCCCATTGTCATGTGGTCGATGAAAACTTGCACTCTCAGCCCGTGGGCGTACCGGGCGAACTGGTGATCGGCGGGGCGGGTTTGGCCCGGGGCTATATGCGCAGACCGGATCTCACCGAACGCGCATTCGTGTCCGATCCCTTGTCCGATATACCGCAGGCTCGGCTTTATCGCACCGGTGATCTGGCCATGTGGCGCCCGGACGGAACCCTGCAATTCCTCGAAAGGCTGGACAATCAGATCAAGGTCCGCGGCTTCCGGGTCGAGCCGGGCGCCATCGAAGGCAAACTGCGCGACCACCCGGCAGTGGCCGAAGCGGTGGTCACCCTCCATACACCCGGCGGGAGCGAAGGCAGTTTGGTGGCTTACGTGGTTTCTCCGGGCCTGGAGGGCCTGCCATCTGGACTGCGTGGATTTTTGACCGATCGATTGCCCGCCTATATGGTCCCCACCTATCTGATTTCCCTGGAGGCTCTGCCGTTGCTCCCCAGCGGCAAGGTCGACTTGGCGGCGCTACCCGAACCAACGGGTACGGAGAGCAGCCAAAGAGCCCCCTACGCGGCACCCAGCACAAACATGGAAGCAGCCTTGGTGCGCATTTGGGAAGAGGTTCTTCATCAACCGCGCATCGGTGTTCGCGACAACTTTCTCGAACTGGGCGGGCACTCACTGATGGCCCTTCGGTTGGTGACGCGCATCCAGGAAGACATGGGCCTGCGGATCTCGCCCATGGCCGTCATGCAAACACCGACCATCGAGGCCTTGGCCCTTGAGCTGCAGAAGGCCGAGGAGCGGGCGCACGGCTATCTGGTACAAGTTCAAAACGGCCATCGCGGCATCCCCGTGTTTTACGTGGCGCCGGGACACGGGGATCTGGTCAGCTTCAGCGTGTTGGCCCGCCGCATTGACCCCTCCCGTCCGTTCTATGCCTTGGTTCCGCCGCGCCGACCGGGGGAAACCTTGCAGCTGGATATCGGTGAACTCGCGGAACGGTACGTGGAGGAAATGCGAACCCGCCATCCCGATGGTCCCTATCTGATTGCAGGATTCTCCCTTGGTGGCGTGGTCGCCCTCGAAGTAGCCCGATTGCTGCGCGCCGAGGGCCGGACCGTGGCGCCGGTGATTTTGCTCGACACCTTTTTCCCCTACCTGCCCGGCCTTAGCCATTCCATTTTCAAGATGGTGCGAGCCTTGGCGCTGGCGGTCGGCAAACCGGCCGAAAAGTGGTTCCATCGCCCGCTGCAACAGATCTTCACCGATCAGGGCCTGACCGCCCAAGTCGAGGCCATGCGCCGGTTCAAGCCACAGCCCTATCCTGGTCCGGTGGTGTTGATCATGTCGACCACCGCAAAGCGGCTACGGGCCCTCCTGTTCCGTCCGTGGCGGAGGCTACTCGTTGATCTTCGCTCCACGGAGCCGGTTACTGGCTGGCATGACCAAATGTTCCAAGATCCTCATATCATTGAATTGGCCCGAATCATCGAGCCTCACCTGACGCCGCCGGAAAAGAAGTCCTAAAGACTTTTAGCGAGCGCCGGCGCCCGACGGGAACAAGACCACGCGGGCGGTCTGCAACAGAATAAGAATGTCGAGAAAAGTACTACCGTTCTTCACGTAGTACAGGTCAAAGGCCAGCTTGCGCTTGGCGTCGTCCAGGGAATCCCCATAGGGGTAATTGATTTGCGCCCAACCCGAAATACCGGGCTTCACGGCGTGGCGTTCGCTATAGAACGGAATGTTTTCGCACAGGGTATCAACGAAATAGGGTCGCTCCGGACGGGGTCCTATGAAGCTCATATCGCCCTTCAGAACGTTGAGAACCTGCGGGATTTCATCAATCCGAGTCAGGCGGATAAACCGGCCCACCGGGGTCACTCGGGGGTCGCCTTTCTGAGCGAACTGCGGCCCGTTCTTTTCCGCGTCATTACGCATGCTGCGGAGTTTCAGAACATCGAATGGCTTGCCGTCCAAGCCCACCCGTTCCTGACGGTAAAAAACCGGCCCCGGACTGGTCAGTTTGACCAGGATGGCCGCTGGGAGGGAAAGCGGCAGGCTGAAAAACAGGATCAAAAAACTGACGATGACATCGAACAGGCGCTTGACCACTTTGCGTGCCGGAGCGATGCGGAATCCTTCAGACGACAATAGCCAGCCGGGCTGCAATTCATCCAAGTCCAATTCGCCGGCCTCGCGCTCCCAAAAACTCGGATAATCGGTGACCTGCGCGCCCGCAATTTTGCATTCAAGCAATTCCCAAACCGGTAGGCCGAACGCGGCATTGCCCCGTTGGCGTCGTCGTTCGCGGGATGCAAAGACGATTTCATCGATACCGTTATGTAAGACATATTTCTTCAAGGCGCCGCGTTCCTGGACCATCTCCAATGGCAGTACAGGATTCACCGCCGGGGGCGGATCCTCGCCAATCTCCTCGCCCATATGAATAAACCCGGCGACGGAAAAGTGATGTCGGGCAGACTTTTGCACCAAACGGGCGATCCGGATGGCCAACCTGCCCGTTCCCAGAACGAGCACGCGACGCTTTAGAACCTTGAGGTCCAGCACCTCGATCGCCAAGGCCCTCACCCCAAAAATCACGCCAAAGGCCACCGGGAGAGCCAGAATACATATGGTGTAGTAAGGCGGTGCATCCATTTCCACGAAACGGGAATGGATAAAGATATACAGGCTCATGGCAACGTAAATGAGCGGAAAAGCCATGAGAGCATGCTTTGCCGAAGTTCGGATATCGGCAAAAATCTGGCGGTTGTACAAGCCCATGCCAGCCATTACCAAGAAAGCCACGAATGCCAGCACCAGAATCATTACGGGCTGCTTGGGCTCGAAGGATATTTTTTGGCTCCAATACCACGACTGTGCCATCTCGGCAGCCACGAGAAATAGGTAAAAAGTACCTGCCTCGAGCATTGCCATGACGATTGCATAAAATGCAATATGATGCCCGAACAAACGAATCACGCTTGTTTCTCCGCTCTCTCAATAGATCAAATCACCCATCATCGCATCGCCCTCGGAGGGTTCTGCCATGCCATGAAGCGGCTTTTACCTGTTCACAAATGGGTTCCCACACCAAGCAGCGTGTTTATAGCAAATTTACTCACACGGTCTTGAAAAAAATAACCCGATAGAACACTCAAGTAAATGCCACCACCAATAATGGTGGACTTTGGTGTGGAGAATTCACCTCTGAGGTGATGAGTCCCCCCAACACAAACACTATCGGAGCGCAATCGCTGCCAACGCCCACCTAAAACAAGTCATTGAAATTTATGACAAAAATAGCGATCGCGGTGGATGAGAGGCCCATCAGCACGCATGCTGTGTTGCAATTACGCAACACCGATCCGACTCTCACATAGGGGTTCGGATTGCTAAATTAGATAGCCTAAATGGCACGTCCAGCGTGCCGCGGTTTAAACCCATATAACAGTGCTTGGGAGGCAGGATTCGTTCCCGCCATCTAGTTCTGCCTATTTCTCCAGTATATCGGTGCAGGCAGGATCCAACTCGGCAACGGCTTTGGTGTTGTCGGTGCCAATGGTCATTGCCTCGGCATCGCAGTCAGGACCAGACGCAGTGGACAGGCTATTCAGTTGATCCGGAGACAATTCGTCGTCGGCGAACTGAGTCATGCCGCTATCGCTAGGGAATAAAAAAGAAACAGCTGCGCTTATGGATAGCCATCCAACGACAGATAGAGTCGCAACGAAACCAATAGCGGCTCTGCCTGACCATTGGCTCCCATTTTCTTGATCCATTTCCATAACGACTCCTCTCTCAAAAGCGCGCAGATGGTTTGCTACCAAACTCTAGACGTTATCAATCTCTTGCTCAATCGTACCAACTTCAAACCGCATTGGGAACCTCCCCGAACCCTTTGCGATCCCACACCAATACTGCATAGAAACTCTTTACGAATTCGTACCGCAATGGCGCTTGGAACATATACTAGCAACATGCGTGCCAATCAAAGAAACTATGCAGGCGTATAGGCTTAGAGGAATCGCCTTAATTGGATTGTCCTAAAAATGTAAAAAGTTTCGACACTTTTTTGCCGAGAGTCTGCCGAAATTGACAGTTGTCTAAATCCCGACAAAAGGGATATTGCCGGGCTTCCACCTCCAAGCGTAGGAAAGGTTAGGGGCTGTAAAAGCATTCTCCGCCATTCAAAGCCCTTGTATGGAACAAGAATTTTTAATCTAGAGCCCGTTTTATGAATTGGGCTCTCGGTCACGTCGTGTTTGATCGAATTCGATCAAACACGAAAAGCGTGATCGATTCCAATAAGGTCGCGCGTGTCTAGCGGGTCCGATTGGACCCGACACGCGCTAGGAGGCAGATTTTTCCCGGCCATAGACATCGGAGAAACGGACAATATCGTCCTCCTCCAAGTAACTCCCGGTCTGCACCTCAATGATCTCCAACGGAATCTTCCCCGGGTTTTCAAGCCTGTGCAGGGTACCAAGGGGCAAATAGACCGATTGATCCTCGGTCAACAGGAGGTCTTCCTCGCCCCGGGTCACCTTGGCCGTCCCGGCCACCACGACCCAGTGTTCGGCCCGATGATGATGCAGTTGCAAAGACAGGGCCGCGCCCGGATTGACCAAAATGCGTTTGACCTTGAACCGTTGGCACTCGGAGATGGTTTCATAGGAGCCCCAGGGGCGATAGACCCGCACATGATGGGTTTCTTCCGGGCGTCCGGCGTTTTTCAACTGATTGACGATTTCCTTGACGTCTTGGACCTTGTCCTTGTCGGCCACCAGCACGGCATCAGCCGTCTCGATGACCACCAGGTTGTCCAGCCCGATCCCCGCGATCAGTCGGTTTTCGCTGCGCAGGTAACTGTCATGGCTGTCGCGGACGATGACGTCTCCGCTGGTGACATTGCCGCCCTCGTCCGCTTCCAGAGCATCGGAGAGGGAAGACCAGGACCCCACGTCGCTCCACTGGGCATCCAGGGGCACCACCACGGCCTTCTCGGTTTTTTCCATCACCGCATAATCGATGGAGTTCGACGGGCAGTCGGAGAACGCCTCGGCATCAAGACGGATGAAATCCAGGTCGATGGTCGCTTTTTCCACCGCTGTTTTGGTCGGGACGGTCATGGTCGGCGCATGGCGTTCCAACTCCTCCAGGTAGGCCCGGGCGCGGAACATGAACATGCCGCTATTCCAAAAGTAATCCCCTGATTCCACATAGGATTCAGCGGTCGCCAGATCCGGTTTCTCGACGAACTGGGCCACCGGCCAAACGGCCAGATCTCCGGTCTCGTCCAGGGACTCCCCATCCCTGTCGGCCTTGATATAGCCATAGCCGGTTTCTGGACCATCCGGGACCACGCCGAAGGTCACCAGATGCCCTTTTTCCGCGGCCCGCGCGGCGGCGGCGGCGGCGATCACAAAGGCTTCGTGGCGACCGATGACATGATCGGAGGGCATGACCAACAAAATGGCCTCCTCGTCCAGGACGCAGGCCTGCACGGCGGCGCAAGCCACCGCCGGCGCGGTATTGCGCCCCACCGGTTCGAGCAGTATGCCTCCGGCCGCGACGCCCAGCTGCTTGAGCTGCTCAGCGACCATGAATCGATGATCCTCGTTGCAGACCACCAAAGGGTTGCCGTAGTCCGCCAGGCAGGACACCCGCTGCACGGTGGCCTGGAACAGGGATTCCTCGCCCAGGAGCGGCAGGAACTGTTTCGGATAGGCCTTGCGCGACAGGGGCCAGAGGCGGGTCCCAGACCCACCGGACAGAATGACGGGAACGATCACTGGCTCCTCCATGTTTCCATGATTTGCAGGCATAGGCGATTCATCTCGGTGGCCCGCTCGGCGCTATCGGCCTCATTGTAGCACCTTAGCTCCGGGGCGTTCCCGGATGGGCGAAGATGAATAATCTCCAGATTTTCGAAGGTAATTCTGGTCCCATCGGTTCGATCGACGTGGTCGACGGTTCCGGCGATGGCGCCGAAGCGGGCCTCGATGGCGGCTTTGGCATCCGCTCCGTCGAACTCCTCTAGCACGGCAAGGCTCAATTCGGTTGGAAAATCCTTCAGCCGATCACTGGCGGTGAACCGGGGCGGAACAATTGTCAATAATTCCGACAGCTTGCAACATTGTTGCACGGCCATACTCATCAAGGCCAAGGGCACCAGCACCGCATCGCGGGTCGGCAGAGGGGCCAACACCCGTCCATCGATCTCAATTGAATCAGCGATCAAGAACCCGCCGTTGGCTTCATAGCCGACGACGATGGACCCGCTGGCTTGGCACATTTCCATGCCCGCAATCACATAAGGAGAGCCGATCCGGGTCCGCACCACCCTCTCGAACCAGCCGCATTTTTCCAAGGCGCTATTGCTGCTCACCGGGGTGACAACCTGTTTGGCGCCCAAAAACCGAGCGCACAGGATTCCGGCCACATCGCCACGGAACCAAGTCCCCGTTTCATCCGCCAACAGTGGTCGGTCGGCATCTCCGTCCGTGGAAACGATGGCGTCAAGCTCATGCTCCTTGGCCCAGGCCTTGGCCAACGAGACGTCTTCCGGTCGAATGGCTTCCGTATCCACCGGTATGAACCGATCCGAACGGCCCAGGGGCATGACCTCGGCGCCCAACTGCGCCAGGAGGGTCCCTAGCATATCCCGGGCCACGCCCGAATGCTCATAGACCCCGATGCGCAGTCCCTTGAGGCATTCGCTCGGGAAAAACTCGCGGTAGCGCATCAGGTATTGCGACGCCGCCGTATCGTCCACGTCAGGCAGCCCCGGCGGGTCGGCGAAGGCGCCGTCGGTATCGAACAAACCCTCGGGAACCGCGACCCATTGGTTGCGAATACCCTCTTCGTCGGTTTTGGCGATTTCCCCGTCGGCGCGGTTGAACTTGATGCCGTTGCGGTCATCGGGGATATGGCTGCCGGTTACCATGATCGAAGGGATGCCCCGTTGCAGCCCAAAATAGGCCACTGCGGGCGAGCCGATAAAGCCGCAATTGACCGGCCTAAGCCCTTGGTCGGCGATGGCGCGGGCCACGGCTTGCATGATGCGCGGGGTGCTGGGCCGTAGATCCCCGGCCAGAGCGACCTCGGAGCCCTTTTCAAGCAGTCCCTGATCGCGCAGGTGTTGCAGAAAAGCCACCGTGTAGGTGTAGCAAACCCGGTCGGTCATGCGCAGGACAAGTCCCCGCGCGCCGCTGGTACCGAACTTTACCTGCGATTGGTCCATGAGGTCGTTGATCGTTTGCATGAGGCTGCGAATCCCGGGCCGTTGTCCATTGCCACTGTTCACCTTTTCGTCGGCGCGCTCAAGGATCAAGGACGACAAGGGGTGGATAATCCTTGGTTCAGTCCAGGCTGCGGGCGGCGATCCAGGCCTGTCCCAAACTGAGCCCCGGATCCCCCGCCGAGACCCGCTGGTGTTGCAAGACCTGATAGCCCGCGTTTTCGAGCCCGCTCCGCACCGCCTCGGTCAGGACCTTGTTGAAAAAGCATCCCCCCGAGAGCCCCACCGTGCGTGGCCCATCGTGACGGGTCACCCAATCCACCAAAGCCGCGGCCAATGTGCCATGAAACAGATCGGCGCCTTCTGCTCTCTCCATGTCAATCAGAGCATCCAACAGGGGCAGACAGACCAGTTGGCCCCCCTCATCGATCCGCCACCCCCCATCCATCACCCGAGGTGTGGTAACCAGCGCCTCCAGTTCCATGGGTGCCTGCCCTTCGAAATCGGCCACCGGACGGACCATCAACAATCCACAGGCGGCATCGAACAAGCGGCCACAGGAACTGGTAGGCGGACAGTTCAGTCCTTTGTCCAGCAATTGCGGCAGCATGGCCGCGTGGGCCTGTGTCTGGAACCGATCCGCGATTTCCGCGCCCCGTCCCAAAACCTGCAAGACCGCCGCCCCCATGCGCCAGGGTTCCCGCGCCGCCACGTCGCCGCCCGGTTGCGGCAACCGGGCCAGATGCCCAAGGCGCTGGTAGTCGGCACCCTCCACCAACAGAAGTTCCCCGCCCCAGGACTCATTGCCTGGCCCCAGCCCGAAGCCGTCCAGAGCCAGCCCCAACAGCGGTCCCAGGTGACCATGCTCGGCGGCGACGGCGGCAATATGGGCATGATGGTGCTGCACGGCCAGGGTCCGCGGCGCCCAGTCCTCGGCGATGAGGGTGGAATGAAAATCCGGGTGCAAGTCGTGAGCCGCGATCACCGGTTCGGCCCCTGTTTCAGCTAAAAGTCGCGCCACGGTTTGGTCATAGGCGGCGATGACCTCCGGGTCCCCCAGATCGCCCAAGGTCACCGACAAATGGGCCCGCCCTTCCACGATGACGCAAGCCGTGGCTTTCAGATAGGCCCCCAGGGCCAGCACGGGTGGGGAGTTTTTTGTCAGCGGCAGGTCAATGACTGTTTCGACAACGCTGTCGGTCATTCCACCTCCAACTCGCGGATGCGCATATCCTCGCCGTCGGTGACTTGCAGCTTATGACCGTCGCATTTGGGACAGGGATCGTAGCGCCGGGCGATCTCCACCGATTCCCCGCAGTCCAAGCACCAGGCGGTGCCCGGGGTACGGATCAATTCCAGCACCGCCCCCTCGGCGATGGTTCCCTTGGTCACCGCATCAAAACAAAAAAGCATGGCTTCGGGCTCGGCATGGGAGAGTTGCCCCAGTTCCAGCCAGACGGTTTTTACCTTGAAGAAATTCTGAGCCCGGGCCTGATCCTCGATGATCCGCACCATGCTCTCTGTCAGGGACATTTCATGCATGGGTGCAGTTCACCATGAACCACCCATGGGAAACAAGGGGAATGCGTTAGGCGGGAAACTCCACCACCTTGCCGCCTGTTTGAGCGTCCTTGATTTTCTGACGCCGGGCAAGAAAGTACTTATCGGCCATGATCTTGGTAATCACGCCCGTGGCGATGGTCGGCAGGACAATGATTGCCCCGGCAGCCAAGGAGGCACCGATATATACTGGCAGCAATTTGGCATTGACCAGCCCGAAAGCTACACCTGTTTCTGACAGAGCCATGTCTCGTTCTCCAACCCAATTGGTTTCTCGGGTTGATCGCGCCGATTCGAAGGGCGCTCCCGAGTGCTTGTTAAGGTCACGGTAGTTGATTACCAACCGCACTACAAACCTTAAATCGGGGGGGGGGGCGTATTTATTTGATTTTAATTGAGAATGCAACCCATTAACTGGCGAAAAGGAGGCTCATCCCCATTTCATGGGCAATGGACAGGCCGAGACCAATGGTCACCAGGCCAATAGCCGCCTGTAATCCACTGTTGGCAACGGTTAAAAACCGTGCCGACCAGGCCAGGGGCACCGCAATGGCCACGGAGAACAAAGCCATGCCAAGCATGGACCCCACTCCGAACAATGCCACGTACAGCAGGCCGCTCCAGGCATCGGTGAGCACCGAGGCGGCCAACACCAGCATCGCCGCCGACCCGGCCATGCCGTGCATCATGCCGATGGCCAGGGCCTTGACCGGCGCCATTCGGGGATGTTCGTGAGTATGGGGGGAGGCTTCGTGTGCTTGCCCTTCTCCCGCATGGGAGTGGGCATGGGTATGGACCTTGCCACCGCGATGGCGGTGAATATGGAAGTGGATCCGGTCACGGATCAAACGATAGAGCACATGCCCTCCCAGCCCCACCAGCATGAGGCCAACAGCGAACTCCAGCCACCCGGCCAGGGTGTCATCAATCACCGCATCAGCCAAAATGACCGCCATGGTCACCGCCAACAGAGTCAAGGTATGGCCGAGCCCCCAAAAAGCACCTGTTTTCAAGGTCCGCCGCAAAGAACCGCCCCGCGTGGCCAACGAGGCCACGGCAGCCATGTGGTCGGCCTCAAGCGCATGCTGAATGCCGATCAGAAAGGCGAGGCCGAAGATGGTGAGCATAGGGGATCCCCAAAAACCGGCGCAGGACTTGTGCGCCGCACCATAATGGCAGAAGCGCTAAGAGGAGGCAAGCGGCCCCAAGGCATCGCGCAACGGTGCCAGCCGATCCCCATATTTTTGCCAGCGGCCCAGGGCGTCGCGATAAATCGGTTGCCGTACCTGATCGGCGCTGGCCGTGCGTACGGTCCGTTCGGTGCGGTGAAAATCCAGGCAGGCCGATTCCCAGTCCAGACCGCATCCCTTGACCAGCCGCCGGGCCTGTGCTGGCAGATCGTCCACCAGATCTTCGTATTGAATCGTTAGGATGCGCCCGGGAATCAGCCGCGCCCACTGGGCCATCATGTCGTCGTAGAGTCGGTAGTAGCCACCCAACTCTCGCAGGTCATAGGCGAAACCCTGGAAACCGGTGAACAGCCGTCGATAGCAAGACAGACAGACATCCATTGGGTCGCGGCGGCAATGGACCAGCTTGGCATTGGGCAGCGCCCGAACAATACGTCCCACCTGCATGAAGTTGGCGGGTAGCTTATCGGTGAAGAGATCCGCACCCGATGGCTTGGCCGCCGTCCCATAGGCCACGCCCAGATCCTTGGGGGACAGACCCTTCTCATCGGCCAAACTGGGGAAATGCAGCATCTCGCCTCCGGCAGTCACCCGGGAATGGCTGGCCAGGATCTGTTCCACCAAAGTCGTGCCGGACCGCGGCATGCCGATGATGAAGATCGGCGAGGCATCGGGACAGCCTCGCGCCACCGTCGCCGATTCATAGCCGTCAATCAAAGCCTGGAACCGGACGGCTTCGTCTTTGAGGTGCCAGTCAAAAGTGGCCCGTTTTAGCCGATTGGCGGCTTCCAGGTGATCAAAGGCCCGTTGATAATCTCCCAGATCCTCGTAGGCCTTGGCCAGACCGAACCGGACCTGCATCACTTGGTCACCCTCCGCGCGACCCTTCGCGATCAAGAATTCCATGGCCCGCAGATCCGGATCGTCCCGCGCCTGGAATTTCTTGATCATGGCCATATGACGCATGGCCCGCCCGCTGTCGGGGTCCAAGACCACGGCCTGGCGGTAGGCTTCGACGGCCTGTGCCGTTTCGCCCTCGGCGGTCAGGGCATTTCCCAGATTGTTATAAACATCGGCCCGCTGGACACCGAGTGCCAATATGGCCTTGCAGACGCGCACCGACTCCGCTGTTTCACCGGTTTGGTAGAGGGCCAAGCCAAGATTGACCTGCGCATCCAGGCTGGTTGGATTGGCGCGAACCGCCCGACGGCTGGCCTTCACGGCCGATTCAGCGGCACCAAGATCCAAATGCAAGACGGCCAGATTTGTCAGCGCATCGCCGTGGTCGGGATCCCGTCGTAGAACTTCGCCATAGGCCTCCACCGCGGCAGGGGTCCGACCGACCGACTGACGGCATAGGCCTAGATTATACCAAGCATCCAGATTGTTTGGATCGCCAGCCACGGCTTTTTCCAGCACCACCAACGCTTCGGCATGGCGGTCGCGGGCCACGAGGACCGACCCCAAGTTGCTCAAGGCCTTGGACCAGGTGGGACGCCCCGCCACGGCTTTTGAAATCGCCTGCTCGGCGCGATCCAATTCTCCCGCGCGAAATGCCAGCACGCCAAAAAAATGGTTGGCGTCCGGATCGTTTGGATCATGCGAGAGGATTTCGTGATAGACGGCCTGGGCTTCCGGGAATCGACCTTCCTTCAGATGGGCCAGGGCTGATTCATGAAGATCCCCCGCCATGCCCGACCCTGCTTAGGAAGACCGCTGCTTGGGCCGTCCGGGCAGCATATAGAATTCGATGCCTTCTTCTTGCATGTCTTCGGCTTCCTCCGCGCTGGCCTCGCCATAGATGCCGCGCTGATCGGATTCGCCATAGTGGATGCGCCGGGCTTCTTCGGGAAAATCGTCGCCCACGTAGTCACAGCTGCCTTCCACATGGTCTCGCAATTCGCTGACCGCATCCAAAATGCGCTCGGCCAGTTCGCGCGCTCTGGCTTCGTGAAAATCGCCGCTGGCCGCCGATTCACCGACGGAAGAGTTGATGCGCGGCGCCATGGGGGCCTTGGATACCGTGACCTCGCCGCAATGGGGACAGGCAATATCGCCATGGCGCTGCTGATCGTCGTAGCTGGCGCTGTCCTTGAACCAGGCCTCGAAACTATGGCCGTTGCCGCATTTGAGCTGATATAGAATCATGCTGGTGCTTCTTTCCGAATGGTCATAGCTTGGGACAGCGGGCGGCATAAAGCAACGCCGCCTTTCCCGCAAGGTCTATCATCACGCCGGTTAAGAAACCGTAATGTCGGAAAAATCTCATCATCTCGCCAATACCACGCCATCCCCCTGGGTCCGGCGCCATGCCTCTCTGGTTCCCGAGGGCGGCCCGGTGCTCGATCTGGCCTGCGGCAACGGTCGGCATGGCCGACTGTTCCTGGAGCTTGGACACCCGGTCCGGTTCGTGGATCGCAACGGGGATCCCCTGGCCGACCTGGAAGATAACGCTCAGGCGCGGATCCTCATCGTCGACCTGGAGGACGGTTCCCCCTGGCCACTGGCCGGGCAGCGGTTCGACGGGATCGTGGTGACCAACTACCTCTACCGACCGTTGTTTCCCCACTTGCTCGACTGTCTGGCGCCGGGCGGCGTGCTGATCTACGAGACCTTCGCCCGGGGTCAGGAACAGTTCAACCGTCCGCGCAATCCGGATCATCTGCTCAACGCAGGTGAACTCCTCGCCTTGACAGCGCACCGCTTGCAGGTCGTGGCCTATGAACATGGCCTGAAAAACGGCCGACCCTGTCCCGGGGTGGTACAGCGGATCTGTGCCGTCAATGACCGCCCGACCGATGGCGCCGTCCCGCCGTTCCACGCCTTGGAGGCCCCCGCATGACCTCGGTCACCGTCTATGGCACGCGGCTTTGCCCCTATTGCCTCAAGGCCCGGCGCCTATTGAAAAAAAAGGGCATACGCTACACCAACGTGGATGTGTCTTCGAAGGCCAAACGGGCCGAAATGGCCGGGCGCGCCAAGGGGCGCACTTCGGTGCCGCAGATCTTCATCGGCGACCGCCATATCGGCGGCTGCGATGATCTGGTCCGATTGGATAAAAAAGGTCAGCTAGCGCGCATGCTGCGGGGCGGCTAGGTCACGTCGCATTTAAACGGATTCGATTGAATATGACGTGATCTATTCAAAGCATATACGGCCTAACAGGCTGCTGAAAAAGTGCGCATCCCGTTTGTCGGTCTTCACCGGCGACGCCTTGGCATAAAGCCTTTCGCGTTTCATATGACCCGTTCCGCGTCCGTCAGGTTCCATTGAACCCGGTCAACAGGCGCGACGTGGTCCAAGGACTACCCAAACAGCGCCGTTTCCACCGCATCACAGAGTATATGGCCGATCAGGATATGGGATTCCTGAATGCGCGGTGTATGGGTCGAAGGGACGCGGATACAGTGATTACACAACTCGGCCATCTTGCCGCCATCTTGACCTGTCATTCCAATACTTGTGATACCCAGGCCTTTGCAGGCTTCCAAGGCTCTGAGGATGTTCGGTGAATTGCCCGAGGTGGAAATACCGATGAACAGATCGCCTGGTTTTCCGTTGGCCTCCAACTGGCGGCGGAACAATTCTTCGTACCCGAAGTCATTGGAAACCGCCGTGAGGATAGATGTATCAGTGGTCAGGGCGATGGATGGCAGGGCCGGACGGTTGGCAATGTAACGGCAGACGAATTCCGTCGCCAAATGCTGGGCATCGGCGGCACTGCCACCGTTTCCTGCAAGCAAGGTCTTATTGCCATTGCGGTAGGTATCGATCACCAATCCACAGATCGTCTCGATCTGGGTGACCAGGGCCGTGTCGGCCAAGAGGGCCTGTTTGACGGTGATGGAATCTTCGATCTGTTGCCGGACGAACCGGGGAGGGAGGTCAACCAAACTGGGCTCCTTGCTTCATATCCGCTTTGGTCAAAATAGCATATTGGCGCGCTCAAGGCCTGGTCGAGGGAGCCTTGCCATCCAGCAAGGTTTCGAACAAGGCGGTGACCCGCTTGGCATTGCCCACCCAGGTCATATCCCGTTCCTCGATGGTCGCCCGCGCGCCGTCCCCTAACTTGGCCCGCAAGGAGTCATCGGTAATCAGACGTTCTATGGCCTGACGCATGGCTTGCTCCGATTGCGCATCGAACAACAGGGCGTTTTGTTCGTCAACGAGCACTTCTTCGATATTGGGCATGGATGGGGCCACCACGGCACAGCCCAGGTACAGATACTCGAACAGCTTCAAGGGGGAGGCATATGGAGTCACCGCGGGCTGCAAAGCAATATCGAAGGCCGCCACATGCTCGGGAATTTCATGCCGTCCGATTACACCGGTAACAGTGAAGCGGTCTTCCAAGTCGGCGTCGCGGGCCTGTTTTTCAAGCTTCGCGCGCTCCGGACCATCGCCAACGAGCAGCAGGTGCAGATTTTGTTCTGGCGGAGCATCGGCCATCATGTCGATCACCGAATCAAGACGGTGCCAGTCGCGCACAAAGCCCGTGAACCCCAACACCAGACGCCCGTCCAACCCCAGCCGTTTCTTGGCTTCAATCATATCCGGTGTATTTTTGAAGTAGTCTTCATTAATGCCGTTGGGGATGATGGAAATGCGGTCATCGGGGACGCCGACGGCCCGAACATGATCGGCCAGGACATCGGTCACCGGCAAGACGTGATCGGCATGGCGCCAAGCATAGGCCTCGCTCCAACGGGCCAGAGAACGCAAGGCCAGTCCGCCGAACTTATCCCGCTCCTCGGCCAAGGGCGCATTGACTTCCAACAACATAGGCAGACCGGTTTTATTCTTTAGCCAAATGCCGGAAGGCAGGAACAGGTTATAGCGCTCGTAAAACACATCGGGGTTGTGGGCCTTGTGGGCCTGAACAAGGCTTCGGTAGGCCTTGAAGGCATAGGCCAGTTCAAGAATTTCGTGGATGAACTTGGGCAGATGACCGCGAATGAAATCGATCAGACCCCCTTCGGATTCAGAGTTTGAAGAGGATGCCGCCTGTTCACCCCCCCCGGGCGCGACCATGATGATTTCATGGCCCAGCTTCCGCAGCGCCCCGGTCAGTTCCTCGATGTGCACATTCTGGCCGTCTTTTGACCGGGTCCGGTGGTGATAGAGGATTTTCATGGAGGTCTCCGGCCGCCCCGCCAACGGGTGGTTACGAGGATGCGTTTTCTTGGGCTTTTTGCGAGGATTCGGTCAGGATCGTTTCCAGCCGCCGTAGATTGGCGTTCCAATCGAATTGATCCAAGATGATCTGCCGCGCCGCCGGCTTCTGTTGTCGTCCTTCCCGCAATAGCGCGATGGCTTTGGTGGCTGTTTCTTCCGGGGTATCGACCACATAAGCTTCGTCATCGGGAATGCCGGTCATGGCATTGCTGGAGGCCAGAACGGGCAATTCCATGGCCATGGCTTCCAGGACCTTGTTCTGAATACCCCGGGCGATCCGCAGGGGCAGGACGGCCGCTATGGCATGGGAAAGGAAGGGGCGGACATCCGGCACTCCGCCAGTGACCAACACGCCGGGACGTTCGCCCAGTTTGCGTACCGCTGGACTAGGCCGCATGCCGACGATGCAGAACAGCACATCAGGCACCGCCTTGCGGACTTTGGGCAACACCTCGTTGACGAACCAGGTCACCGCGTCGATGTTCGGCCAGTAGTCCATGGCGCCGGTGAAGACAAGAACCCGAGAGTCGCTGGGATAGGGGTCTTCGAAGCTCAAGCTGGGATCGAAATACTCGCTATCGACACCCTGGGTGCGGTTGGTGGTCCGGTCGGCACACTCCGGCGCCAGCGAGCGGAACAAATCGGCTTCGGCCTTGGAGATGAACACGGTGGTATCGAATTGCAAGGATGCCTTGGTTTCGAACGCCAGCAGTTTGTCGGCCTCGCGGCGGTACAGCCAACTCAGCGGCCAGGTCTTTTGTTCTCCATAGGCCCGCCACTTTTCCGAATCCACGTCTTCCATGTTGAGCAAGGTGCCTGCGTTGGGGGGCATTTTTCCGTCGATCAGATACAGGCCCATCACACCACTGTAGACCAGCACGGCATCTGGTTTTTCCTCCGCGACGACCCGATCGACCCAGGCCTGGAGTTGCGCATTGCGATAGAAAGGGAGCGACAATGCCTCGCCCGACAGCAATCCCTTGACCACGCTCTTGGCCTTGTGAGTCTTGGGGGAGATGCCGATGATGCAGGTCTCGGCACACATTTCTTCGACCATTGGCAGGTATTGCCAATCTTCTTCCGCATCGATGAAGGTGCCGAGAAAGATCCGACAACGGGTCGAAAAATATTTCAGCATGTTGTGGGTCGCGATTTTGTCACCCTTATTGGGTGGATAGGGCAATCGGTGCACCAGGAACAACAGCTTGTCCATCGGGGATCCTCGGCCAGTCGAACGTTTGAAGTTTCAGCACACTAACCGCCTTTCGCGGATTCGGCCAACTCATTATCCTTGTCCATGCGGTGCTTCAGTAATAGCGCAGGCGATACCACAGCCGCCCCAGTTGTTCATGCAGGGCGTAGTAGCTGAGGACCAGGGCCTTGGCGCTGGGAACGAAATGGGCA
This sequence comes from Magnetospira sp. QH-2, assembly GCF_000968135.1. Taxonomy (NCBI): domain Bacteria; kingdom Pseudomonadati; phylum Pseudomonadota; class Alphaproteobacteria; order Rhodospirillales; family Thalassospiraceae; genus Magnetospira; species Magnetospira sp. QH-2. The sequence goes on from NZ_FO538765.1 coordinate 1,020,362, forward strand.
ACGGTTAAGTCCGGCAGGGCTGCCAGGGCCACGGGCGCCGGAACCACTTTCAGACCCATGGCCTGGAACGCTTCGGTTGCCCGCGGTAAATGCCAGCCCTGAGTCACCAGATAGATCGCTTCAATCTTGTTTTCGTTCAGGATCTCCGCACTGAATTTCGCGTTCTCGAAGGTATTGGTGGAACGCTCTTCCAGCCACTTTGCCTCGATCCCGTAGCCTTGCGAGAGGGCACGAGCCATCAAGGAGGCCATGGAGTGGTCAAAGTGCTTGGCCACGCCCCCTGTCACCAGAATGGGTAGTCGATGCTTTCGCGCCAGCAAGACCCCGCCATGCAGTCGTTCTAAGGTGAGGCCGTCCACCTCTTCTCGAGGCTCAAGGGGAGTCGCTGCATAACCACCGGCACTGAGAACGACCACGGCCTTGGGAAGAGCGGCCGATGGCGGTGGAATGGATTCTTGTAGTTTGGCGAGAAGAGGGATGGCAACGACGGGCAGAGATAGAATCAACAAGAACCCCAGATTGGCCAGCGAAAAACCCAGCCACCGTTTGCGCCGTCGCAGATCGATCAGCGCCAGAAACAGGCCCATTGCCAGCAGCACGAAAAGCAGCCCCGGTGGCATGAGCAAGGCCTTCAGGACTGTCATGATTCCCGATCGCTCCCGTTTAGCCGACCTGGCGACCGATAAAGGGGCCGATGAAGTTGGCCACCGGAAGCGGCAGTTTCTGCCAGGTGGAGATCATCAACTTGTACTTGGGATTGTTGGGGTTGACGTCGGGCATGGGCTGATCGCCCTTCATCTTGAAGTCGAGCACCAAGGGCTGCGGCTCGAAGCCCCAATTCTTCTTGAAGGAATAAGGCCCGGTTCCGACCTTGCTGCGACCGAAATCGAACTGGGTAAAGCCCTTCTCCACCGCCCGGCGCATGACCCGGAAATACATCAGGTCGGCGGCACCCAGCTTGCGGGCCTCGAAGGCGGCGCCAGTGTAATAGGGCATCACCCGGTCTTTGAAATAGAAATTGAGGACACTCGACAGGGGCTTGCCGTCCAGCCGCACGGTCAGGATATCAGCACAGTCGGCGAATTCGGTCATCAGATTCCGGATGTATTTCTTGCCAAAGACCGGGGTGCCCAGATTGCGCATGGAAAACGAATAGAGCCCATAGAAGCTGTCGACCTCGTCATCGACCGTATCGGTCAGGTCCGATTTCAAGGCCTTGCGCACCACGGCGCGCTGTTTGCGCGGGATCTGCTTCAGACAATCGTCTTCCGCGGCCTCGATGGGGCGGTCAAAGGTGGCATAGAGGCCTTCCTTGCGCTGCCAGCCCGCCCGGTCGGCCTTTGGGTTGCGGAACTCGATATAGTCGGCGCTGACACTCTTGAGGATATCCTCGGCGGCGCCGTCCAAGGCCTTGCGGGCTTCCTCGTCCACCACCGCCGGAGAGCCATCCACGCAAAAGGCGGTGGAGACCAAGCGGTTGCCGAAGATCGGGCTTTTCATGTGGGTCAGGGGCAGAACGCCGGTGATCTCGCCATCTTTTTCCGTGTAGAGAAACGGGCTTTTTTGACCGAAGCTGTTCTCGATGACCCGCTTCCAGCCCGCTTTATGAAAGAAAGTGGCTTCCGGACAGCTGTTCACGAACGCGTCCCAGCGCTCCGCGCTTGCGGTGTCCAGTTCCTTAACGGTCGTCATGAGTCCCCCTAGACTGACTTGTGCGCGGCGTTGGGTTGGGGATCGGCCATGAACACCCGGTCCATGCGATCCCATTTGAAATCAGCCAGCAGCCGACGCAGGCGATGTTCCATGCGGTGCAAATTCAGATAATGGCGGAACTTGGATTTGGCTGACAGTCCGTCCATGCGCGGCTGGTCCGGATCCAACTCCCAAGGATGGTAATAGAAAATGCAGGATTGCCCATCATTTCCATTCACCCGCCGCATGGCCTGACGCGATACCGCATAGGGCAGCAGGCGGAAATAGCCGCCGCCGGAACAAGGTAGATTGCGGCTGCCCACACGAAGGGTGGTCAGCGGGATTTCGCTGATGGCGGCATCGGTGGGCTGAAACAGGAAGCGCGGGGCTTCTGGCATGCCATAAAGATCGTGATTGATGGGATAGATGGAAGAGCTATAGGCATAGCCTTCTTCGGCCAGTACGTCGAAGGCCCATAGGTTGTTCCGCCCGATAGAGAAGGTGGCGGCCCGATAGCCTGTGACCGCCTGACCGCCGGTATCTTCCAGCAAAGCCTTGGTGCGGCGGATGTCGTCGCGGAATTCATCGGGGCTCTGGTCGGTGACCAGGAAATGGGCCCAGCCATGGCTGGCCAGTTCGTGACCCTCTTCGACAATGCGCCTGATCAACTGCGGAAACCGCTCGGCCACCCATCCAAGGGTGAAGAAGGTCGCCTTGGTGTTGGTCTCGGCATAGATATCCAGGGCGCGCGAGGTATTGTCCACCACGCGGGTGGGGAAACTGTCCCAATCGCCGCGTGATACCCGGTTGGCAAAGGCCTGGACCTGGAAATAGTCTTCCACGTCAATGGTCATGGCGTTGACGATGGGGGCCGTCATTTCGACCGACGCCTCTTCTCCACCTCCCCATCGAGGGTCCGGAGGTATTCGGAAAAGGTCATCAGTGCGCGGCGCAGCGCCTGGTCATGCAAATCAACCAAGTCTTCCATGGCTTCCACGCGGATTTTCAATTCCTTTACCGCATGAATCTGTTCACGCAGCGCCTCGGAATCAAGGGAAGCGACGTTGGACAGCACCGCGGCCGAGGCCTCTTGCTTCGCCTCTTCCGGATCCGGCTCAAAGCCGCTATCGCGCTCCAGCTCCAGGTCTTCGGCCACCTGATTGACGTCATCGCCGTCAATTTTATGGAGCTCTTCCAGGCACCCATAGAGCAACAGCCGGGAGCAAAGCACGTTGATCCGCCGGGGCACGCCGCCAGTGCGTTCATAGATCGCCTGGAAAGCACCGTCGGTGATTTTCGGGTCGTTTTTCCAGTTCACCTCGTGCAGACGGTGCTGGATGTATTCCTTGGTTTCCTCGTCATCCACCGGGCCCAGGTGATAGGAGGCGATGACCCGTTGGCGCAACTGCTCCAGATCGGGGCTGGCGATGGTACGGCGGAACTGCGGCTGACCGACCAGAATACTCTGCAAGGGCACATCGTTGCCCACGGTCAGGTTGGACAGCATGCGGAGCTCTTCCAAAGCCTCGAAGGTCAGATTCTGGGCCTCATCGACCACCAAGATGCTGCGGCGTCCCTCGGCCAGATTGTCGGCCAGGAATTGTTGAATTCGTTCCAGCAAGGCGGGCTTGGTGAGACCCTCATGGGGAATGCCGAATACCGAGGCCGTCATGTACAGGGTGTCGTCAGCGTTGAAGCGCGTGGTGACGATGGTGCCGGTCTTGTACTTCTCTGAGTCCATATGGGACATGAGATGGGCCAGCAGGGTGGTCTTGCCCGCGCCCACATCGCCGGTGATGACAATAAAGCCTTCACCCTGGGTCAGACCGTAAGATAGATAGGCCTTGGCACGATTGTGAACGGTACTGCCGAAAAAAAACCGCGGATCCGGCGTCAGCTGGAACGGCGGTCCCTTGAGCCCGTAAAACTCGACATACATAGTGGCTCAGAACTCCTTGCGCAGGCTGACAGAGACCGTGTTTTCCTTCAGGGCTGGAGTCCCTGTGGTGTTTTGATACAGCCGCGAGACTTGAGCCGAAGCATCCAGCGTGTCGTTCAGGGCATAGCTCAGCTGCGCGGTACCGTTCATTGACTTTGTCGTTCCGGAGCTGCTGGAGGAACTGCGGCTGAAATTGGCATTGACGTTCAAAGTTGTTTGGCGCGAAAGCTCCCGGTTCCAGCTCCCGTTCAATGACAGGCTCGAATCAGACCCTGCATTGGTGCCGCTGAAAGTTCGCTTGGTCAGGTTCACGCCGGCGTTGAAGCGGTTGCGCCCTCTGGTTCCGGTCAAACCCAGGCTGAGAGTCTGGGACTTAAAGCTGGATTCCACCAAATCGGTTTGCAGGTCGTTGGGATCCACCACAAGACCCGTCGTGGCATCAATGATGTCACCGTCGTCGTTGGTGGTCAGATTGTTCAAGCTGCTGGAAAGAGCGGTTTGCTGGGTCGAGAAATCGGTCGAATAGGAGCCCTGCAACGTGGTCCGTGGCGAGAAGCGATAGGTCAGATCGCCAGAGAATTGAGTGGTGGTGAACCGCTTGCCATATTGGATGGTTACATTGGTTTTTGGTCCCGGGGCGATCTGCATGCCGCCGTTCCAGAAGAGTCCGTTGTTGGCCGATTGGTCCGCGCTGTTCTTGTCCTTGAATTTCTCGTAACCGGCGGAAGCCAGCAAGGTCAATTGCGGCATGACCACATAGGCGGCCTCTCCTTCGGTCACATCGCGGCGGTAATCGAATTGCCCTTGCTTCATGGAAACTTCCGTGCGCGCTTCGCCGGACCAGGTCAGGACACTGAAACGGCGGCCGCTTTCCAGGCCGGAGATAATCTCGTGAGTGATGGTATTGTTGAGGCCTCCATCGCCCGTCCCGGTGTCGGTCCCGGTGGCCATGAAGCGATTGCCGTTGAGCCGATAGGTCATCACCGAATCAGCCCAGCCGTCGTTGCCATGCTTGAAGGTGGGCGCGATGGAATAGTTGAGGATTCGGGTCCGGTTGGTCGATGTGGTGCGGTCGGTCGCCGTTGTGGTGCCTGTTTGCGAAACGAATTGCTCGCTCACCGATGCACGGCCATCGACAGAAACGTAGTCCGGAATGATATCAACTTCTCCGAGCCCCAGCAGTTCATGCCGGAAGCCGTTCAGCTCCTTGTTTCGAAGATAGGTGTCCCGTGACAGGGAATAGCTGAAATTGGCACTGCTTCGGCCGCCTTCGCCCTGTAGGCTGATGCCGGCATCGGTGGTGTTGATAAAGTCGGTGGCCCGATTGGTGGTCGAGGAATTGGCGTTGTCGGTGAAGGTTTCCTCGGTGGCAACGGTGGTCACGATGTCCCAGCGGGCCTGGCTTTGCATTGGCAAAAGGGTCGCCAGACCGCCGACGAAAAGGCTCGCCAGCACGGATCCCCGGACGGCCATCGACAATGAATGGGTGCGTACGCAGGGGTACCCATTCCGTCCGAACCTATCCTTGTTTGCCGCCTTGGTCATTCCGTCGCCAGTGTGCCGTCTAGAGTGCTGTCGTGAATCTCGGATCGTTTCCAATCCCAAAACGACGCCCAGGCGTGCGTGACGCCGGACGCCGGATCGGAACCGGAGAAAGAATCAGAACCAAGCCTGCGGAACGATAATCACATCGCCCGGAAGCATTTCCACGTTCGCGCTCATGTCGCCTTCCTTGAGCAAATCGTCGAGCCGAATACGGAAATTCTCCTTGCCCTCGGCCTTTTGGCGTACCAGCACGGCCCGGTTGCCCGAGGCAAATTCGGTCAAGCCACCCACCTCAATCATCACATCAAGGACGGTCATCCTTTCACGGAATGAAATAGCCTGCGGCTCGGCGGCTTCACCCACCACGCGGACTTGCTGATTGAACGGTCCGACAAACCCGGTGACGATCACCGTGACGATCGGGTTTTGGACATATTCGCCCAGCACCTTTTCGATGTCTCGAGCCAGTTGTGTCGACGTTTTGCCGGCGGCTTGAAGATCTTCGATCAAAGGGACCGAAATCAATCCGTCGGGACGAACTGGAATGGTGGTCGACAGCTCCGGATTCCGCCAGACGAAGATCTGCAGCGTATCCGTGGCGCCGATGCGATAAGTCGGTTGTTCCCCAACGGTCTGGGAAACGTCCGGGGCATCGTCATAGGGCGAGCAGGCGACCATAAACAGGCCGAGTAGGGCGACCATGACGGGGCGGAGTGATATGACACTATTGAAATAGCTGCGCACGACTAAAGGTCCGAACAGTTGTGAATGTTGGAATGCAGTATCATATAGTTGGTTTCCTTGTGCAATAGTCACTTGAGTGATAGTGACATGTCTGCGCTATATCGGTCACACTCCCGTTGCCCATCCGCCACGGAGGTGGCTATGCCCGGATGGGGTGAGGAAACTATCGCCAATGGGTTTGAATCGGTGTTAAATGACTTCCGGATCAAATGCACGACGGTGGTTTCGTTATTGAATTCAGCGGTTGCCGCGTGTTAAGGCCGCACCCAGAAAGTGTCACGCTGGAGCATTGTAAAGCGAAATAATGGACCAAATTCTTTCCTATATCCCTGCAATTTGGCGCCGTAGATGGTACGTGATCTGGGTGGCATGGCTGGTCTGCCTGATCGGGTGGCCGGTTGTGGCCTTTATTCCTGACAAATATGAGTCCAATGCGCGAATCGTGGTCGACACGGAAAGCATGCTGCGACCGCTGTTGCGGGGCTTGACGGTCGAGACCAATAAACTCCAGCAAATCGAAATCATGCATCGGACTTTGTTGAGCCGCCCCAATCTGGAAAAAGTGATCCGGATGACCGATTTGGATATCGGAGCGGTGACCGAGGCCGAAACCGAGAAGTTGATCCAGAGGCTACAGTCGAATGTCACCGTCACGGCGCAACGCACGAACCTCTTCTTGATCGCCTATAGCGACCCGATCCCCGAGGTCGCTTACAAGGTTGTCCAAGCCCTGATTAGTATTTTCGTGGAAGGCAACCTGGGCACCAGCCGGAAGGAATTGGATTCAGCGCGGCAGTTCATTGACGAGCAGGTGCGGATTTACGAAGAGCAGATGACGACGGCTGAACAGCGATTGTCCCGCTTCAAGCAGGCCAATATCGATCTGCTTCCCGGAAGTTCCAACTACTACGATTTTCTCACGGCAGCCCGCAGTGAGTTGACCAAGCTGAAAGAAAATCTCGCGGACGCGGATACGCGGGTTTCTGAAATCCAGCGTCAATTGGGCGGTGTGCCGGAATACATTGAATTCGATGATGACTCGACCGGAAGTGGGCCGCCGTCGGGGGTCGCCTCCCGTCTGATGGAATTGCAGCACCGGATGGATGATTTGCTGCTGAAATACACAAAAAACCATCCCGACGTCAAAGCGACCCAGCGCTTGGTTGACGATCTGAAAAAAGAACTGGCGGAAGAACGGGCCTCGGCTGCCACGGGAGGGCCGGGAAGCGGCGGCCCAGCGATCACCCGTCGCCCCAACGAGGTTTACCAAAGCATCAAAATGCAATTGGTTTCCGCACAGACCGAAGTGGCAAGTCTGCGCTCAAAGGTTTCACGGCAGGAAGGAGTCAATGCCAAGCTCGAAGAGCAAGCCAGCATGGTTCCAGAAGTCGAGAGCGAGTTGGACCGCCTGACCCGCGATTTTGAACTAAGCCGAAAAAACTACGAGGAACTCCTCGCCCGGCAAGAAGCGGCGATCATGTCCGAAAGCCAAGAAACCAAGGCTGAAAAAGTTCAGTTCAGGATTGTTGAGCCGCCGACGCTTCCGGTCATTCCCACGGGTCTCAAGCGATCCTTGGTTCTGACCGCGGTCATGGTTTTAGGGTTCGGTGCCGGATTGGGCTTGGTAACCTTGTTTGTGAGCCTGCAAACCACGTTCCCGAGCACTTTGCGCTTGGCCCAGGTTACCGGAAGACCGGTGCTGGGCATTGTTTCGGTGAGTGTGCCCAAGGGCACGAAAACCTACCGGACCGTGCGGATCGTGACCTTTGTCCTGGCCATATGGGTCCTGATTGCCGTTTACTTCGGCCTGATGGTGGTCGAGCGCAATATCGGTCTGGTCAACGTTGTTCCCGCGGATGTGAAGGCGCAATTGATCAACAAGCTGCCCGAAGGCATCCGAGGCAGGCTGGAATAGAAGATCCCGCCTTGGCGGCGGGCAACGACTATGGATTGGACCCAAACGAGCGAGCGTCGAAAGATGGAGCGGAAAAAAAAGCGACCTTCCCTGATTGAGCGCGCCGCCGAACGGTTTTCGAGCAGCGGTGTGGACTTTTCGGAAAAGCCAACGACCTCGGCGCGGAAGGCCGAGGCCGATAGTCGCCCCGGCGGCGGTGCCGAGGGCGGGGAGATGGCCGTCGAACCGAAAGGCCCGCCAGCGCCTGTGGAGCCCACACCCGCCAAAGGGTCCGATGGCGGCGGCAAGGATGGCTATCGCGGCGGCAATCATATTGATATCGACCTGGATGCCATAGCGGAAAAAGGCATGATTACCTCGCGCGGCGAACGCTCCCGGATGACGGAAGAGTTCCGGGTGATCAAACGTCCGCTTTTGTTGCGCGCCCTGGCGACCGGCGAGGAAGCCGTCAAGGACGGTAACCTGATCATGGTCACCAGCGCCATTCCCGGTGAAGGCAAGACCTATACGTCGGTGAATCTGGCCATGAGCATCGCCAAGGAACGCGATGTGTTTGTGTTGTTGGTGGATGCGGATTTGAGCCGTCCCAATGTCATGCCGACCTTAGGCTTGAAAGCGGACCGCGGGCTCGTGGACCTTCTGGAAAATGAAGATCTTGACGTTGCCGATGTGTTGATGCGGACCAATATTCCCAATCTCTCCATCATTCCGGCGGGGCGCTCTCACTCCATGGGTACGGAATTGTTGGCCAGTGAACGGGCTGGACAGGTCATCAATGAGATTGCCATGCGATATCGCAACCGTGTGATTATCTTCGATACCGCGCCGGTTCTGGCCAGTAGCGAAGGCGGGGCGCTGTTGAAACATGTGGGGCAGATTATCCTGGTGGTCGAATTCGAACGGACCAAGGAAGTGGAAGTGTTGGGCGCACTGGATATGTTGGACAACTGCGAACATATCAATCTGGTGCTCAACAAGGCAGGGACCAGACTTGCCGGAGGCCACGGTGGATCCGCCTATTACGGTAGCTATTACGCCGGTGGCGATGACTGATTTCGTCAAAGGACTGGAAATGGCGCCGTCACGGTGGCCGATGAATTGGGCGATTGCGAGTACCCGATGACTGGGAACAATGATCGGCTGGCCTATTGGATGGCCGGGTTGGGTGTGTTGATGGTAACGGCGCTGTTGTTCGAAACGGCGCGCGATACGGTCGGTGTCTGGTCGACCTCCTCATCCTTCAATCATGGTTTTGCAATTTTTCCTGTCGTCGCGTACCTGATTTGGGAACGCAAGGCGGATTTGGCGTGGGTGGTGCCCAAACCGGCCCCATGGGCGCTGATTCTGGTATCCGGGGCGGCGGTCGTCTGGTTGATCGGTCGTGTAACGGATACCTTGTTGGTCCAGCAGATCGGGTTCATGGGGGTGGCAGAATCCCTTGTGCTGACGCTTTTGGGCCCACAGGTAGCATGGCGGATCGCCTTTCCGCTGTTTTTTGCCTGGTTCGCCATTCCTTTTGGCGATTTCCTGGTCCCGCCCATGCAGGATGTGACGGCGTTGATCCTGGTGTGGGGGCTGGAGCTGACCGGAATACCCGTTTACGCGGACGGCGTGTTGATCAGCATACCCAGCGGTGATTTCGAGGTGGCCGAGGCCTGTTCTGGCTTGCGTTTTTTCACCGCTTCAACGGCCCTGGGCGCGCTTGGAGCCAATATGCTTTACCGTTCATGGGGTAGACGATTGGCCTTCGTCGCGCTGGCCCTGACGATCCCCATTTTGGCCAATGGATTTAGGGCTTACGGAATCGTCGTTCTGGCCCATTATGTGGACCGTGATTTCGCCCTGGGTGTGGACCATCTGATTTATGGTTGGATCTTCTTCTCCTTCATCACCATGATCTTGATCGCCATCGGATGGCAGTTTCGCGAGGATTTCGTGCCGACCACCGAGGCGCCTGCGGGTGCAGCCGGTTTTGCCGCGCCGGCTGGCTCAAGGTCCGTGGTCATGCTGACGGTCGGCACATTGGCCTTGGTTTCCATTGCCCCGTCTTTCGCCTCTTTTGCCCTGGCGCGGACCGCTGAACAGGCGCCGACCATGACGGTCCCGGCGCTGTCAGCTCCATGGCGGATCGTCGAGGAGATTCCCCAATCCTGGCAGCCGGCTTTTCTAGGCCCCGACGACGAAGCGCGGTGGCGTTTCAGCGATGGGGAAAACATGGTTGATGTCTACATCGCCTACTATGCCCGGCAGAGGCAGGGATCAGAGGCCGTGTCCTATGGCAACCATGTGGACAATAAGACATGGCGCCGGGCCGGGGTTGGCACCACGGTTGTCAAGCATGGTGAGCAATCCGTTTCCTTTCATGCCAAGACATTGATTTCCAAACATGGAAAACGGCTTTCGTGGAAAACCTACTGGGTTGACCAGTCTTTTACCGCTCGCCCGTGGATGGCCAAAGTGATGCAAGCCAGAGCCCTGATTTTTGGCGGGACACCGGCGGCAGCGGCGTTGGTGGTATCATCGCCCTATGACGATCGCCCCAAGAAAGCGGCGGAAACTCTCAAGAAATTTTTGGCGGATTCTGGGTTTATGATCCAAACACTCGACCGGGCGGCGGGTCTCAAATAACGGTTTTGGCTGTGAACAAGAGGTAGAGTATGTGCGGCATCGTTGGCATCTATCACGATAGTAGCGCCCGCCCCATCGACGAGGCGCTGCTGTCGCACATGAACGACACCCAATTTCATCGCGGCCCGGATGAAGGCGGTCTGTTTGTCGCGCCGGGGATCGGCCTGGGCCACCGTCGGCTATCCATTCTCGATCTTTCTGGCGGGCGTCAGCCGCTGTACAACGAGGATGACTCCGTCGTGGTCGTCTATAACGGCGAGATCTATAATTTTCAGGAACTTTTCGACGAATTGAAAGCCCTGGGACACCAGTTCCGCACCCATTGCGATACCGAGGCCATCGTGCATGCCTGGGAGGAATGGGGCGAGGACTGCGTCCATCGATTTCGCGGCATGTTCGTCTTCGCCATCTGGGATAGCAACAAAGATACCCTGTTCCTGGCCCGTGACCGGCTGGGGATCAAGCCGCTCTACTACGCCCCCTTGGCCGATGGCACGCTGGTCTTCGGCTCGGAATTGAAATCGGTGCTGCCCTATCCGGGCGTGCCTCGGGATCTGGACCCGGCGGCCGTGGAGGAATACTTCTCCTACGGCTACGTTCCCGACCCGCGCAGCATCTTCAAGGGCGTGTACAAGTTGGAATCCGGCCATACCCTGACCTATCGTCGCGGTATGCCGACCCCACAACCGCGCCAGTATTGGGACGTGCGGTTCGACGCCGATGTGCCCAAGGACCCGCGCGAGATTCAGGAACAATTGATCGAGCGCCTGCGCGAGGCGGTGAAAATCCGCATGATCGCCGAAGTGCCTTTGGGGGCGTTTCTGTCCGGTGGTGTGGATTCCAGCGCCGTGGTGGCGATGATGGCTGAATCCTCGGAAAAACCGGTGGATACCTGTTCCATGTCCTTTGCCCACAAGGATTATGACGAATCCGCCTATGCCCAAATGGTGGCCGAGCGCTATCACACCAATCACCGGGTGCAGCAGGTGGACCCGGATTCCTTTGACCTGATCGACCAGTTGGCGACCTTCTACGACGAACCTTTTGCCGATAGTTCGGCCATGCCCACCTATCGGGTCTGCAAACTGGCCCGGGAAAAGGTCACCGTCGCCCTGTCCGGCGATGGCGGCGACGAGGTCTATGCCGGGTACCGCCGCTATCCGTTCCACAGCTATGAAGAGATGGTGCGCGGCAAGCTGCCGCAGGGAATCCGCAAGCCGTTGTTCGGCATGCTCGGGGCGACCTATCCGAAACTCGACTGGGCACCGAAATTCCTGCGCGCCAAGTCCACCTTCCAGTCCATCGCCCGGGATGCGGACGAAGGCTTCTTTCACAGCGTTTCCGTGATGCCGGATCACCTGCGACGGCGCCTTTACAGCGAGCGCATGACCAATGACCTGCAAGGGTATCATGCGGTGGAGGTGCTGCGACGGCACATGAAGGCGGCTCCCACCGATCACCCGCTGTCCAAAGTGCAATATGCGGACATGAAAACATGGCTGCCGGGCGATATCCTGCCCAAAGTGGATCGCACCAGCATGGCGGTATCGTTGGAGGTGCGGGTGCCGGTGTTGGACCATAAATTTGTCGAATGGTCCTGTGGCCTGCCACCGGATATGAAGCTGAACGGGCGCGAGGGAAAATATATCTTCAAGAAGGCCCTGGAGCCGCACCTGCCCGATGACATTCTTTACCGCAAGAAGATGGGCTTCTCCGTGCCCCTGGCTGCCTGGTTTCGAGGACCCCTGAAGGACCGGGTCCGTGACGTGGTCACCGGCGACCTTCTGGGGGATTGTGGTCTATTTGATCAAAAATACCTGAAGACTCTGGTTGATCAGCATCAGGCCGGGTTGCGCGATCATAGTGCGCCCCTTTGGACGATCGTCATGTTCGAATCCTTTTTGCGCAAAACCCGCGAGGCGGGGAAGCCGGCGCTTTGATTAGTCTTTTGCTCCCTCCTGATGGCCATCGCGATGGTGGGGGAGCAATAATTGAATGAATGGAAAATAACATGGCCACCCTTGATCACGTTATCGGATTGCTCGGCGAAGTCCTGCATCTGGGAGATCGGACGGCGGATCTGACCGCCGATACGGCGCTGTTGGGAAGTCTGCCGGAAATGGATTCCATGGCCGTGGCGACGGTGATCGCGGGTTTGGAGGAACGTTTCGACCTGGCCATCGAGGACGATGACCTGACGGCCGAGGTTTTCCTCACTGTGGGCAGCCTCTGTGCATTCGTGGAGTCTAAGCTTGGCGGCTGATCGCGAGCCACAGTTTCTACAAGGTCCGAATGGTCCCTTGTTTACCCTGCGGATCGGTCCTGCCGCCGCGCAGGCTCGCGCGGCTTTGATATATGTTCCGCCTTTTGCCGAAGAAGGAAATCGCTCGCGACGGGTTGCCGTGGATTTGGCGGAGACCCTGGCGCCGCTCGGGATGGCCACTCTTTTGCTGGATCCCTATGGAACAGGGGACAGCGGGGGTGACCTGGATTCCGTTCGTTGGTCCACCTGGATCGAAGATGTGCGCGCGGCAACCGGCTGGCTGCGGGAGTCCGGCTATGAAACCATTTCCTTGCTGGGCTTGCGGTTGGGGGCTGGTCTGGCCTGTGCCGCGGCAGACGGGACAACCGAGCGGGTCATTCTTTGGCAACCGGTTCTCAAGGGCCCGACTTTCCTCACCCAGTTTCTAAGAATTCGGGTGGCTGCGGGCCTTGGCGGCGCTCAGGAGACCGTGAAGGATTTGCGCGCACGCTGGGACGCGGGGGAAACCTTGGAAGTGGCCGGATACGCCCTGTCCGCCGCCTTGGCCAAGGATCTGGATCAATGGACTCTCGCCAACCCTGGGGTACCGGTGGATTGGTTCCAGGTCGGTGGCGAGGCGCTCAATCCCGCCGCCTCGACCTGTCTGGCCCAATGGGGGGCAACGAGTCGGGCTCAAGTCGTATCTGGCGAGGCCTTTTGGTCCATCGAAGAAGTCGTTGCGGCGGACGATCTGGTGGCGGCGACGGCAGCCTTGTGGCAGGACAAACCATGACCGTCGTCATCCAGGAACAGGCGCTGACTTTTCCCTGTGACGGGGAAACCCTGGTGGGAGTCCTGCATCAACCCGCCGCGCCGGGGAATCGAGGCGTGGTGGTGGTGGTCGGCGGCCCCCAGTACCGGATCGGCACCCATCGACAGTATGTGCTTTTGGCCCGGGAACTGGCGGCACAGGGAATCCCGGTGCTCCGTTTCGACCTGCGCGGCATGGGAGACAGCACCGGCGACTTCCCCGGTTTCGAGGACTTGAACGTGGATATCCGCGCGGCGGTGGATTGCTTGCAGGCCCAGGCACCGTCCGTGAACGACGTCGTTCTATTGGGCCTTTGCGATGGCGCGTCGGCGTCGGCCTTCTATGGGGCGACGGATTCCCGCATCGGGGGGTTGGTGCTCATCAATCCCTGGGTGCGCAGCGAACAGACGTTGGCTCGCGCGCAAGTCCGTCACTATTACCTGCAACGGCTCACCTCCCCTCAATTCTGGCGCAAGGCCCTGGGGGGCGGTCTCAATCCCTTGCGCGTAGGCAGCGAGCTGCTGGGCAAGGTCGCTCAGGCTCGCGGGGTGAAAAAAGACCATGGAACCCAGGCTCATCCCGAGCCCCTTTCCTTGCCCGAACGGGTGTCGGCGGCGCTTCGGGCCTTTGATCGTCGGGTATTGGTGATTTTGGGGGGCGCCGATATGACCGCCCAAGAATTTGATACGGCCGTATGGCGCAGCAGTGCCATGAAGGATTGGACGGCGCGGTCTCAGGTCACTTTGCAGCGGCAACCGGGAGCCAACCATACCTATTCCACCGCCGCTTGGCGGCGGCAGGTCCATGATTGGATCAGCCAATGGCTATTGCTACCGTGACAACAGGGCCTTCTTGATCTTGGGCGCCAACACATGGCGGGCGGCGCCAAGAGCGCCCCGGAGCGTCTTTGGATTGTAGGCGGCCAGTCCCCAGAGATCCCGCCGCTGGAATAGCCATTCTTCCTTATAAGGCTCGGCGCCAATGCCGAAATCCACTTCGTGAACATGGTCCTCGTCGATGACGTGACGCATCAGGTGGAGGAGGGAAAGGCGACCAAGCGCCTGTTTCTTGTAGTCCTCGTCATAGGCGGTTTTGTACATGCTGGCGCGACCGCCCCGCACAAAGGACAATTGCTCGGCCACCGGTTTGTCATCCCAGTACACAAGACCCAGGCGCAGGGAGCCTTCCTCCGCGGCGGCGCGGATCAGCGACCGCATGAAGTCGGGTTTGGCTTCCGGCTGCTTCCAACTGGCGGCATAGATGAGCTCATAGTCGGCAATAGCCCGGTCCAGACCCTCCGGCCCGGTATGCATGACATGATGATAGGCCCCCGACCGCTCCGCCTTGCGTTCCATGCGCAAGAGGGTCTTGCGGATGGAGGATCCGCGACGGGACAGGTAGGTCGCGCTATCCGGATCCGTAATGGATTCATAGATGTTGGCATATTGGAAATAGGGCTGGACCGCCCAACCGTTGCGGTGCAAGGCGGCGACCAGCCAATCGAAACTGGGAGTGTCTTTTTCCATGGCGCGGAACGACATATGTTCCCAGCGGCTTTCCCGGGCACACAAGTGGTCAACAAGAGCGTCCAAGGCTGCTTTGGGATTGGCAAGATTGTCTGCGTACAAGGGCTCCCACAGGACCGTATAGACATTGGTCAGCGAGCCCACGGTGCGCAGGACCAGGTCCTTGCCGCCGGTGACACTCAGAGCAGGGAGCAGCAACAAGCAGCGGGAGTCTTGGTTGTCATCGGCGACCGCGTAAAAATGGATGCCATCTCCGGGGGCACAGGCTTCATCAATCAGGCAGCGATACCAGGTCCAAGAGGAGAAAAAGCTGCCCTCTCGGTGAAGGAGCGCGCTGGCTTGCTCCGGCAAGTCGGCTAGGCGATCAAAACGCGTGACCTGATAGGACATGGCAGGCCTTACCGGGATAGGTTTCGTGGGTCGCAGGCGCCGCCTTTGTATTCGATCGCCCCCAGATCAGGCGTTTTGGAATCCCTTTTATGGCCGCAGATATCCGCTGACGGGGTCGGGATGGGTTGGCCCTTGCCCACCACCGCGGACCGATCCTTCAAGCTGAGATCGACCTTTTGGGCATTGGTAAATAGGGTGCTGGTACCGGCTCCACCTGCCAAGCCGAACAAAGCCTTCGACCCTAAGGCCAAATTGCTTTCTTCCGTGAAGGACCCCCCGTTCCGCTCCTTGATTCGACCATCCAGGATGTTGTTGAAAATGGTGGCACTGGAGGCCGCAAAGCGGGAGTCAATCCCTGTGGTATGGAGAATGGTATTGTTGTGGATCGTGGTGTCGGCGGCCTTATTCAGATAGATCCCCACGTCGGAACAATTAAGGATGACATTGCCCCGCATGGTCCCGCCTGTATGCTCTATGTCGCGGCAGGCGCCGTTACGGCACAGCGTCTTGCCGGTGCCGCCACCGCCAAAGGACAGACCGACCTGGTTCGCCGCGGGTGGTTGATTCATGGCGCAGATGATTAGATTGTTCTCGAACAATGTGCCGGAGGATTCCCCTTTGGCGAAGGCGGCATAGCTGGTCTTATTCCCCAGTGCCTTGCTGTAATCGGCAATCAGATTCCGGCGGATGATCCAGTCTTTGGCACCGACAATATCAATGGGAGTCACGGATCTATGGGTTTGCCGGGGGGCTGTGTTGATGAATGTGTTGCCTTCGATGACACCATTGTCGGGAATACTCCGGACTTTTTTGAATGTGGCGCCATTAACTTTAACCTGGGCATTGAAGTCGATAACAATATTGTTGCGGATGCCAATGAACCTGGCATCGGCGACCACATGAAACGCATGTTCGCATTTCGTATGTTTGGCGCAAACACCGCGGATGACAAGGTTTTCGAAATTCCAGTACGGTTGCTTGACATTAAAGCCGCCACTCAAATCGAACTCGAGGATGACATCACCCAAGGTGTTGGCCATGACGGTGATGGGCGCATCGGCCCGTCCGGTTGCCTGAGCCGGGATCTTACTGCCGGGGACGCGATAGGTGCCAGGGGCGATGATGATGGTTTGTCCCGCCTTGGCTTTGCGTATGGCCTTTTTCAGTTCCTTGACCGACGCAACCGCCACCTTTTGGCTTTTGCTCCGGTCTTCATGGGCATAGGGCAGGATGCTCAGGCGTTTCCGCGATGCTCCGACACCCGACCAATCCAGCCATGAGGTGATCTGTTGCCCGGCCTTGGCCGGGTGAGTGAGGCCCAGGCCCTGGCTTGCCAAGGGGGCAACCGCCACCATCAGCAAAAGGAGAAGGGGCGAGAAGAAACGGCTTTGGGTCAATCTCTTTGGCATATTCGACATGACTTCCCTGTACGATCAGATCCAGCTTATGGGGGCATAGCCAATCTGACCTTTTTTTTCCCCTTGCGCCATTTGCAATGCGCCTCGTTTCGCCATTTAGCAAAAAAACCTCGTCCCAATCCGCCATCCCTGTTTGATTTGTCAAAAAATGTAATGTTATACTATTTCATCATGAGGCAAGGGTTGGCGGGTTAAGCCGCCATCCGCCGGTCGATACAGGTTTGTCATGACAAAGGTATGGGATGATGACTACACTGAATGTTCCGCAAGTCTCCGGAGGGCCGAACCTGGGCCGTTTCAGGGGAAATGATCAGGAGAGCGGGTTATTGGGGTCTCTCGCGCCGGGTAAGGAAAAGACGAGTACCAAGGAACAGGGAAAGGAGTCGATGAAAATCGGAACCATTCTCAAACGCATCGGTCGCGCGCTCTTGATTTTTATTATGCCTTGCGGCGGTAGCGACGTGGAAGACCTGTTTTCTGAGAACGATCGAAAATAGGTCCCTGAATGGCCGTGGATCGGCAAGGCTGATTCCGGCCATCGCTCGGGTTCTTGATCCCGTCGCGTTTGATCGGATTCAGGCCAATGGGAAAAACGGGATCGGTATCCATGGGCGCGCGCAGGGTTACCGGGTTCAATTGAACCAGACCACACCCGAATCAATATGTTCCTCCTGTTCCATGCAAATCTGAAGGTCGCCCCAATAACAAGGCGACCTTCAGATTTGGGGCAGGAGAGATATCAATTCCAGAGCCGTCCCTCGGAAAATCCTTGAGAGGCGGATTTAAAAGTATCCATTAGATATCAAGGCAGTAGATTCTTGATCTGGCCAGGAAAGGCCGACGACACGGGGCGGCGCCCCGTTCGGAGGTCTTGACGCCGCCAGAGCGGAAATATACGCCCTCGAGATCAAAGGAATACTTTTGAATCCGACTCTGAGAAATTATTCGGCTGCGGAGGCCTTCTTGGCCGCTTCCCTGGCATCATCGCCAATGGGTTTGGCGGGTGTCGCCGTTGCGGGCTTCCGCGTGACCATTTTGATATAGGGCGCCAGCCACTTGGTGTTGCGTGCCCGGTAGCCGAGCAACAGGGCCACCAGGGTGCCATAGATGTAGGGTTCGCCGTTCTCGGGCTCGGCAGCCATCATGAAGTGCAGCACCACCACCACATCCAGCACATAGACCGAGCGATGCAACTTCTTCCAGTTCCGCCCGCCCATGGTCTGGACCAGCTTCTTGTAGGAGGTGATGGCCAGCGGCAGCAGGATCATGTAGGCCAGGATGCCGACAATGATGAACTCGCGCTTGGCGATATCCTTGGCCATCTCGCCCCAGTTCAGGTCCCACTGGAACCACACGTACACCAGCACGTGCAAGGTGGCGTAGAAGAAGGCGTAAAGCCCGATCATCCGCGAGTATTTGGCGATCTTGTTGGCCCCGGTCAGCTCTCGCAGGGGCCGCATGGCCAGCGAAAGAATCAGGAAGTTCAGCGCCCAGTCGCCCAGATAGCGATTGAAGAAGCCCACCGGCATTTCATCCACCCCGGTACCCGGCAGCATGCCGCTGACCGCCACCCGGCCCAGCAGCCAGATCAAGGGCAGCAGGCAGGTCATGAAGACCAACGGCTTGAGGTCGGTCTTCTTGAGCTTTTGCAGGATATGCTTCGGTGATTCATCGACCCCGTTGTAAAGCAGCCAGATGGCATAGCCCATGACCAGCAAATTGCCGGTGGCCGTGAGTACAAAGGGCGAGCGCGGCCCCACGGCGTCAAAGAAATAGCCGCCGCTTTGGACCAGCAACACAATGCCGATACCGCCAGCCACGTTGAAGGCACCTTGGACCGACCCTTGAATTTTGTTGGGCGCCAGATCGCTGATCAGCACCCGGGGCGCCACCAGGCAACCCGCCTGTCCGGCACCGATGAGCATCAACGGCAGCACCACGCCCCATTCAAAGGGATTGACGAATAGTGCCAAAAAGATGAACCCGGCCCCGGACATGGAAAGCCCGGCGCCGATAGCGGCGATGCGGCTGTGGTTTTCGATAAAGCGCGACCAAAAGGGAATGCAGATCAGCACCATCACGCCGGTCAGGCCGATCATCAAGCCCGCATGGCCCACCGCGTCAGTGCGGCTCAGGCCGACCACATCGGCAAAGGAAATACTCCACAGCATGTAGAACAAGCCGATGAAGACCATGTCGGCGCGGGTGTAAAAAGCCGAGGCAAAACAAAGCAGCATCCGTGGGTCGTTGGCGGCCAGATTCCAAACCCGCTTCCAAGGGCGCTCTTCTTCTTCCAGGCGCGGCGTATTGTCGACCAGGAAATTCTTCGCCACCCAGGCGCCCAGCAGGCCGATGGCGGCGGGCGCCAACATGACGATCCAGATGCCGCCTTCCTGTTTGGGAATCTGCATCATCACCGCGTAAATGATGGTGCTGCCAAAGGTCATCATGAACACGGTATTGGTCATGAATCGGGCGCGATTGTTATAGGTGGTGAAGTCGCCGGCGAGCGTGGTCATCTGCAACTGCACCGCATCGGCGCCCAGGGACATCAAAATCCGCGTCAGGTAATAGACCACCAACCCGCCAATGCCGAGGACGGCGCCCAATTCAGGGCTGAAAGGGGCGAGCAGGGCGCCCGTGGCGGCGATGAGGAATCCGAATACGACCACCGGAATGCGCCCGTAGCGATCCGACAGGTAGCCGAAATAGCCAATCAAAATCAGGCTGAGGATCTCCACCACCACCTGGATGTTGGCATTGATGGTTCCGGCTTCCTCGAAAGGAATTTGTAGAACCTGATCCAGGAACAAGGGCTGGATGCCCACCGCCAGGGCCATGATGGTCGAGCCCAAGGCCGACAGCATGTAGACCGTGTTCCAATTTTTGGATGTGACTTTGCGACTGGTCATCCGTTACAGGCTCGTCCTATGAGTGGTCTCGACTTGCTCTAGAATCCGGATGACGAAACTTTCCAGTCGATCGCGGAAATATTGGTTTGCCTTGTCTGAAGACTATTCAAGAAATAAAGTAATTATTCCAAAGAACAGCCATATTGGCTTTTCCAGTTGATCCATTAAGGGATTTATACTAATTCGAAACTGCGAAGCAAGAAATTTGTGTGCATTCCGGGGATGGCGATGATCGTCCTCCGGCAATGCGCGCCATCCTTTTTGGAGCGAATCCGGCGGCCTATGCTCAGTCAGATCAAAACCGAACAATGGATCATGGGCGCCAGCATCGTCTTCAGCTTGGCGTTGTTGCTGATTACCCTGTTTTCCGACGATCTGTGGGAAGAGCATGACTACGAGCATGCGCCGCCGATCGTCGCCGGCATTCCCGCGCCACATATGGATGGGCGGGAAAAGATGGCCTGTTCCAGTTGTCATGTGATCATGTCGACCCGTAATCAGGCCGCCCTGCCGTCGACCAACCCCAATGCCACGGGAATCGCGGTCCCGCCGATCAAGGCTGGAACCCTGTCTCCTCATACGGATGGCCGCGAGGCGCAGCCCTGCCGCAACTGCCATCAGATCATCCCGCGCAGCGCCGCCCAGGCGCAGCAGGGAATGCGGATTGGTCAAGCCACGCCCCCCTCACGACCGCAGCCCGTGGGAGTCGCCGCTGCCTGGACTCAACAGCCGCAACGGCAAGCCATGGCCAGCAACGCCTTGCAGCCGGTCATGCCGCCTGATGGGGTCAAGCGGCTGCGCATTGCCGGGCCGGGGCAGGGGAACGGCACCACAGATTTCGGGTCCCTGAACATTCCGTTGGATCGGGCCGGACTGCATCGCTTCCAAGGCAGTATCGCGCAAGTCGCCATTTCGGCGCCCAATGCCCAGAATTCGTTGATCAATATTTGGGTCGACGATGGGGTCAATGTGCCGCACCGGGCGGTGCTGGCGCCGTCATGGTTCCTGGAAGAACAACGCTGTCCGGTTTCCTTGAATATGTACGTCAAGGGATTGGCCTTCCGCATCGAGCTGCCGCAAGCGGTCGATCCGCTGTACGTGAAGACCATCGCGGTCAATGGCAAGACCTGTGTCCTGCGCGATACCCTCGGCGCCCCCGCGTGGCAATGACCGGAAGGGAACAAGCGTCATGAGCCTCACCAAACCCGGCAAGAACGACGAGGGCGCCCAGTGGTTCGTCCTGTTCCTGGCGGTGGCGTTGGTGACTGGCGTGCTGATCCTAGTGGTCGATTCCATGCTGGGGACCAATGCCCCGCAGGTCACAGGTTTGAGCAAGCAAGAAGTCGCGGATCTACAATACATGCGGGAAGAGGAAAAACTCGCTCGGGATGTTTATCTGGACCTCTTTGAGCGTTGGCAGATCCCCATGTTCAAACGCATTGCCCAGGCCGAACAGCGGCATATGGACGCGGTGGGTGGCCTGTTGACCCGCTACCGGGTTCCCGACCCGGCCATGGCGGCCAAGCGCGGGGAATTCATGGACAGCCACTTGGCGGACCTCTATCAGGAGCTCACGGCCAAGGGACAGGCCTCGCTTCAGGCCGGTTTGGCCGTAGGCGCCCTCATTGAGGAAGTGGATATCGCCGACCTGGATAAGGCCCTGGAAAATACGCAACGGGCCGATATACGGGATGTCTATCGCACCATCCGGCGCGGCTCGCGCAACCATCTGCGGTCCTTCGCCGGACAACTGTCGGCCCGAGGCGCGCCTTACAAGGCCAAGGTGCTGACTGCTCGTCGGGTGAATAGAATTCTTTCCTCGCCCATGGAAACAGGCCAGTTCTAACAGGCTGCTTCTGTAATCGAGTCATTTGAGTCAAGCTGATTTCCAAGCCGTCGGTTTGAACCTGGGTTATGTGGCGCCCTTTGCTTCTGTCCGCGGTCGACGTCGTCGCCGCATGATGGGGATCAAGGGGGATCGGGTGCAGCAATCTGAAAAGCGTGGTCTTACGCCACTGCAGCCTGCGCGCTGTCATCCGAGCCCCGCGCGTCGCCACGCGTCCTGGCCGCCCTTCAGGCGATCTCGGTTTTCGTTGTGTTTAGATGGCGGTCTCCTCCTTGCGGTACTGGAAGTCCGTGCCGTCGATCCACATGCGATGCATGATTACGGCGAGACGCCGGGCAACGGCTACCTTGGCGCGTTTCATCCCGCGCCTTTTGGCGACCGCGAGCCCCCAGTGTTTGAGCCAGGACCAACGGCGGGTTCGAGTGAGAAGTGCATTGGCGGCCTCGAACAAAAGCCAACGAACCATGGCATCTCCGCACTTGCTGATGGGGCCGCTTCGGTCCTGCTCTCCCGAGGCGTATCTGCGTGGGACAAGCCCGAAGTGGGCGCCGACCATGACCGACTTTTGAAACCGTTCCGGCACGTCGAGTCCTGTCCTGAAAGCGAGGGCGGTAACCGGGCCGACGCCGGGAACGGTCATCAGGCGCCGGCAAACGCTATCATCGCGCGCAGCGGCATGAACCTGCCGGTCGAGCTTGTCGAGTTGTTCGAGCAAGGCTTGGCGCGCAAGCAAGAGCGGCTCGGCGGCTGCGCTGAGGTGCGGGTTATCAGCCGTCAATTCCCGAACCCGCGCCGCGAAAAGGCGTCCGCGCGCCATACCGACCTTGAGGCCGAAAGCTTTCAATGTTCCTCGTACCGTATTGGACAACTGACGGACCTGATGAACCAGGGTCTCCCGATGGGTCAGCACCATCCGGAGCTCCTGACTGCGCGCGGTCTTGACGTGGGTCGCGCGGTACAAACCGGTCCGCATCGCCTGGCTGATCAAGCGGGCGTCGCGACGGTCCGTCTTGACTGGGCTGGCGCTGGCAAAGGCCTTCATTTGCCGGGTCTCGATACAAATCACAGGGAGGCCCCGACTGGACAGTCCTGCGTACAGCCAAGGCGCCAGAGGGCCAGCTTCCAACCCAATTCGCGCAAAGCCACGCCCGCTTTCCTCGAGCCAAGTGGCGACCGCCTCGGGTGTGCTTGACACCTTGCCTTCGCGAATGACGGTTCCCTTTGCATCAATCTCACAGATCGAAATGCTTGCCATCGATACGTCCATTCCAACAAAATACTCCATAGCTGGTCTCCTCTGTTCCATGTCCAGGAATTGACCCGGATACTTGATCAAGACCGAGTGTGGAGACCAGCTGACTGTCTAGGCAATCCCTGACTGCTCGATTAC
The DNA here is from genome assembly GCF_000968135.1 of Magnetospira sp. QH-2. Lineage (NCBI taxonomy): Bacteria > Pseudomonadati > Pseudomonadota > Alphaproteobacteria > Rhodospirillales > Thalassospiraceae > Magnetospira > Magnetospira sp. QH-2. The sequence continues at coordinate 1,043,360 of NZ_FO538765.1, forward strand.
CGCCATCTGAAAAAGTCCGATTTCGAGGGTGTGGCGACACATGCTTCGACAAGCTCAGCATGAGGGCCTTTGAATTAAAGCCTTTCGCCTCACCCTGAGCTTGTCGAAGGGCGAGGCGGGCCGTTGAACAACACTTTTTCAGCAGCTTGTTAGCTACAAAGTTCGTTGCGGCTGCCCATGGTCACCATGCGCAAAGCAAAAGCCAGCAGGCCAAGTCCGGCCGCCAATAGCCCCAGACGCTCAATCAACACCGTATCCAAAGCCACCATATTGGTACTGGCGCCGATGACCCAATCCCATTGCGGGATGGTCTGGACATAGGCCAGACGGGCGTGGTTGGCGCGGCTCGGCCAGCGGTAGGAGACGAAGCCATCCCCCGATGGCGCATCCAAGACCTGACGCAGAATTTGGGTGGCCGGAGATCCTTGGACGGGGAGAGATCGAAATCCCGGTTCAATTTCGTTGACCAGCGGATGTCCGGCGGAATCACTGACCCAGAGCCGCACCGTGCCATCGGCGGGCAGGTCCTGAAGCAAGGCCTGTATTTGAGGGCCACGCAGAGGAGGAGCCCCTTTTGCAGCCAAGTCTTGAAGCTGCGCGACCAGCGCGTTCACCGGATCGACCAGGGCTGTCTGCTGTGAGCGGCGTTCTTGCAGGGTCAGCCCAACCAGGACCGCGCCGCCCAGCAAGGCGACGGCCAACCAAAGGCTCAGCTTCAGTGTCCGTTCGGTCATTTTCAGGTGTTCCCTATTGTTCCCCAAATCCAAGGGGCCGATTGCCCGACATATGTGCATGGTCTTCGGGTTCGTCAAGGCGGGTCCTTGCGACGGTTTCGCGGACCTGATACCAACGGCATGACAAGACACTGGAAAGGAAACGGCCCCCATGAAAGCCGACGTATTGTTCAAGGATTCTTTTACCGAAGGCCTGCAATCCTTCGATTCCGTCGAGGTGGATGCTTCCGATGGTAGGAACCTGACCATTCGACTCCAAGATGCCGAAGGCCGGGGCCTGGACCTGTCTCTCGATCGCAAACAGGTGAAGAAGATGATCAGCTGGAAAATGCTGATGTCCCTCTAGATCACGTCGTATATGAGAGCATTCGATCAAACACGAAAAACATGATCGTTTCCAATGAAGTCGCGCGTGTCCAACGGGTCCGATTGGACCCGACACGCGCTAGGGATCGAGGAGCAAGGTGGATATGCGCGGTTGCCAGTATTTCGGTCTCATTTGGGTCTTGTGTGCCATTGCGGCGGCGGTCATGCCCAATGGCCTTCTCATGGGGATCTTTTTCGTCCTCAGCGGCTTGAGCGGCGGATTGGCACTGTACCTGCTCGGGTTGGATATGGGATTGTTGGGGGAGGCCCCCAAGGAGGCTCCAAGACCCGCTTCTTCGGCCAAACTGAAAGAGCCACGGCAGGAGCCCGCAAGGGATTGGAAGAACAAGGTCCGCGATTCTTTTGGACGGCTGGTTAAATAACGAATCGCGAATCGGAACGGTGTCGGTGCGGTGGCCGGGGCGGCAAATGTTGCCCAGTGACCGGGAAGAAATACCAAATATAGGCCCAATACCAAGGATTGTTCGCCTATATCGGTGTGGAATTCGCGCTTGACCCGGCAAAATTTACCCGAATTGACCCAAATAACGATTTCACTTAACCTTATTGAAGGAATTAACCTTTTTTAGCGCGCGTGCTAAGGGGCACATCGGGAATGTCGAACGTTCACCATTTGAGAAACGTGGCCATGGGAGCCGGGCGTTGGAACGCCTGGCGGAAATCCGAGCCTGATGTGCAGCCTGACCTGAGTCAGGCCGATTTGCGCGGTGCCAATCTGTCCGGCATGGATCTGGCGGAAGCCGTCATGTCGCTGGCCAACCTGAAGAAGGCCAACCTGAGCGGTGCCAACCTCAAGGCTTCCAACATGGCCGGGTCCATCCTTGAGGATGTCAATCTGGCCGGTTGCGTGATGGTCGGATCCAATCTGTCCGGTGCGCGGCTGACCCGCACGAATCTGGCCGGTGCCGACATGCGTCGGGTGAACCTGTCGGGCGCACGCTTTGGCGGCGATGCCATTCTCACCGGCACCGACCTGGGCGGCGCCAATCTGGCCGGCGCCAAATTGGGGGGCTCGATCCTCAGCGGCGCCAACCTGGCACGCTCCAATCTGGCCGGGGCCGATCTGCGGAATACCGATCTTAGCGGCGCCAATTTGTCCGGCGCGGTTACCGCCGGCGCCCACTTCGATGGCGCCGATCTCAGCGGGACCATTCTCGATGATCTGGGCGAGTTGGACGATTCGGAGCTAGAGGACGACTATGTCGAGGTTGAGGCTGAACCGGAGTATGTCCCGGAAGAGGACTTCGCCGAGCCGCGGATTGACGACTTTCCCGAGGAACTCCCGCCCGAGCCGGAAGCCCTTGAGCCAGAGCCCATGCCTGAGCCCGAGCCAGAACCAGAGCCAGAGCCAGAGCCAGAGCCCGAGCCCGAGCCCGAGCCAGAACCCGTGGCGGCTGCCCCCGTGGCTGATCCCAACGCCTTTTTTAGCTATCAGTCCGGCGAATGGGCGGTGTTCTCGCTGGTGATCAATGGATTCGACGATCGTACCGAAGAAGAAAAACGCAATCTGGTGGCTTTGCTCAAGCGCTATAACAAGTTCGTGGTCGGCGAGGCGTCGGATGTCTGTATGTCGACCCGGGGCGATGCCATCATCGGCGTGTTCAACGAACCGGCACAGTCCCTGTTGTTTGCGGCCAATTACATCAACGTGCTCAAGAACATCAATGTGGAAGCTTTTGCCGCCGTCCATTGGGGCACGGCCACCATCAAGACCGATCCCGGCGATGGCGAGATGGAACTGGTGGTTGATTCCATCAGTCCGGCGGCTCGCTTGGAGCCCATCGGCAGCACCGGCGAGATTCTGGTGCTCGAGGAGTTGCACAGCCGGGTGGCTGACCAGAGCGACCTGTTCGACTTCAACAAAGTGGTGCGTAAATGGAAACGGGCCGGCGACAGCAACGACAACGCGGTGGACGCGGTCTGCTATCAGGTCATGCCCGTGAACTGAAGTACTGCGATACAGTAATAAAAATAAAACCGCCGGAGTGTCCCGGCGGTTTTATTTTGTCCGGAACAGATTATTCCGCGTCGGCGTCCTTGGACGGCTTGACGGTCTTTTTCACCGTATCCGTGGCCTTTTTCACGCCGGTTTCGGCACTGTCCAAGGCCTTGTCGGCGGTGGGAATGATATATCGGTCGGAAATACGCATGCCAAGGGCAAAGCCCGCGCCGGCAACCACGGCTCCGACGGCCAAAGGAATAAAGGGTAACATAAGCTTCTCCCGTGTTTGTCATTGCACTTCATATGATTGATAGAATGGCAGAAAAGACGCATGAAGTCATCAATGGATCGCCGTTAGACTGGTATTGAGGGTGTTATAATATAATAAATCCATAGAAAATGTAAATGAGAATGATTATCGATTGGGGAAACCCCCTAGTATTACTGCGTTTCTTCATTGTATTGGCGCGTTGACACTCTGATTGTTTTTTGATTTATTGGGACCGACCCGAACGGGCGAGACGATCCGACACGGGATCCGGTTTATTCAAGGAGACACTGATCATGGCTGTTGCTCAGGCAGGTGCCCAGGCAGGCGCGAAAGCGGCGGGAGCGACCAAGGGCGGCATGACCGCCAAGGGCGCGGCGGTTGCCAAAAAGGGTTTGGCCATGGCCAAGGGCGGAGCCTCCAAGGCTGCCATGAAGGGGGGCGCTGCCAAGGCGGCGACCGGCATGGGGGCCGCCAAGGCGGCAACCGGCATGGGCGCGGCCAAGGGCGTCAGCGTCGGCCTCGGTTTGGGTCTTGGGGCCTGGGGCGCGGTGTTGTTGGTCGCGGCCGGTGGCGCGGCGGCTTATAGCTATCTGGCCAGCCGACGGGACGAGCAAAAACAGACCGACGCGGAATTGGAATTGGCGGAAGCGCTCGGCGAATTCTGAGCCCATTCCGTTTTTCACGAGTTTTGAGTATAACCGGGACCATCGCACCGATTCGGGTGCCTGCATTGAAGAGGTAGAACACCATGGCCGTCGTCATGACCCAAGAGGAAGGTAGCAAGCCCCGTTTCATGGCCGCTTTGAGCTATTTGGGCATTCTCTGTTTTGTCCCGCTTTTGATGAACCGGGATGACGAGTACGTCTATTTCCACGCCAAACAGGGCTTGGTGATCTGGATGTGGGGCGTGTTGGCTCTGTTCGCCTTGCATCTGCCGGGCGCCGGCAAGTGGTTCTTCAGCTTCTCCGCCATGGCGGTGATGGGCTTCTCGCTGCTGGGTCTGGTCAGCGTGGTGTTCAACAAAGCTTGGCGGTTGCCAGTGATCAGCTTTCTGTCCGATCGGCTTTGATCGTCGACTGTACGAACGGGTTGGAAAGGGCGTCTTCGTGAAGAAGGGCGCCCTTTTTGTTGGAATCCGTTTGTATTGAGACTGCAAGCTCCGGTAAACAGAAGTACCGTTGAATGATTCTATGAAACAGGGCGAACCGGTTCCGAAGCCATGAAAGATAAATTGGTCGAGCAATGGCATTGGAACGCCGTCTATCTATTGGCGGCGCTCTGCATGATTTTCATGACCCTGGCCGTTGCCGTGCAGCCCTTGTTCCTGCGCAACGTGTTGGGAGTCCCCTTCGAATACGCCGGGTCGATCAATGCCAGTGTCCAGGTGGTGACCGAAATCCTGGACTTGGCGGTCATCGGCTATCTGGGGTTTCTGTCGGATCGCTATGGGCGGGTGCCGATCATCGTTGGTGGATTCCTTGTGGCCGCCGCCGGAGCGCTGTTGGCCCCGTTCAGTTTGGTATTGGGCGAGGCCCTGGTGGTCGGCGGATTGGCCATCTACTTCCTGGCGCGAATCATCATGTCCATCGGGTCCGGGGCCGTCTGGCCGCAGCTGGCGACTCTGGTCGGGGACTTCACCAGCTTCAAGAACCGCGCCCGCATGCTGTCCAACAGTGCCTTCATGATGGCCTTGGGCGGCACCCTGGTTTACGCCATTTTGATGCAAATCCCGCAACATGCCGGAATCGGCGTTGTCATGCTGCTGACCGCCGCCATCGCCGTGGCCGGGGCCTGGGTGGCGGGCAAATGTCTGATCGATATCGCGCCGAAGCTGAAGGAGAACGAAGTTCCTTGGAAGCGCCTGCGCAAGCTCATTGTCGGTGATTCGCGGCTCAAGCTGACCTTTGCTTCGGCCTTCTTCGCCCGCAACGACATGGTGCTGGTGGGTATGTTCTTGATGCTGTGGTTCATCTATTTCGCCGACGTGGTCGGGGTGAGCCAAGAAGACGCCGCCGCGCAGGCGGGCAAGCTGATCGGTCTGATCGGTCTGGTCACCCTGATTTCCATACCCATCTGGGGGCAGGTGATCCAAAGGGCCGGGCGGATTACCGCCATCACCCTGGGCATGGCTATTTCCGGAGTTGGGTTTTTAACCTTCTACTTCGTGGTGAATCCCTTTGATTCAATGATTTATCTTCCGGCGGTTCTGGTTGCCATCGGTCAGGCCGGCTGTCTCGTGGCGCCGCAGGTTCTGACCGTGGACATCACCCCGAAAGAGATTCTCGGATCCATGCTCGGGGCGTTCAATGTGATGGGGGCGCTGGGCATAATTATCTTCGTGCAGGCAGGGGGATACCTGTTTGATTCCGTGGGTCCGCACGCCCCATTCGTCTTTACAGGTTTTGTGAACCTAGCTATCATGGCCTACGCTTTATGGGTCTCCCGTGTTAGCACGGATCGGCAGGTCGGCGACGACGAATACGATGTCGACGACGACCAATTGGCCGAAGAAACAGCAAGCCTCTGAAGCCCGTACGGGGGTACCGGACTTCAGAGGTTTTATGTCGTCCAGTCGCCGGGCGATTGAGGAATTGGGGCGAAGAGTTTATCGGGGCGGGTGCCGCCCCCTGAAGGAGGACGTTTCATGCCGAGCATCATTACAGGCCTTTTGGCCTTGGCTCTGGGGCTTTGGAGTCTGACCATCTGGTGGTGGTCGGTGGTCGAGTTCCTGCGCGGGTTCGTGCCCTTGGCGCTGATTGTGCTGGGTCTGGTGGCTTTGGCCGCGGGCGTTTCCGCCGTGCGTCAGGCCAAGGACGTCAATGACGAAGACCTCCTCGGGGTCGAGGACTAATAACCAACAACGCTCCGGTGGCTTTTGGGCGCCGGAAAATGAATTTGGGGTCGCCAAGATATGGCTTTCGAGGATCCGATTTACGAGGACTACGACGCAGAACCCGAGATGTGTTCGAAGGGGCTGCGGAAGTATTTCTTCGTTATTGCCACATTCGCCATGCTGATCCTGATCGGCGTCTACTGGTACAAGAACTATTACTCCACCGGCATGATGCCCGGCCTCCAGGGTATCTTTGACGGCACCAAGCCGCCGTCGGTCGCTGATCGTGGGGTCGGCTCGAAACGGCCGTCCAATGCGCCCGTCAATGCCGCCTTCGCGCCCGTGGCAACCCCCGCCGCCATCGGTGGCCTGCCAGCCTTTGGTCCTGATGGTGCGGTCATGGGTACCGGTGTTCCGACCTTCACTCTGCCGTCCCCGGGGCCGACCAACCCGACCATCGGCAGCCCCTCCCTGTCGCCGAATTTGCCCGGCCAGCGCTTGGCGATCAATGCCGCCGGCGGCAAGTTCTCCAACGTTGTCACCGGCATGCGCCACAGTGTCACCAACGTGACCATCCGGCGCCCTGGCGGGATGCTGCCCAAGAAGCCCGCTGCCGATCCCAATCCCGAACCCAACATGCCGCGCTTTCGCGTGCCGTTCTCGGGCCAGTCCCTTGAGAACGTTGGTTCCGGTGTCATCATTCGCAACGATGGCTATATCGTCACCAATTACCATGTGGTTCGCGGCGCCGACGCGGTCTTTGTGACCGTTTTCGACGACGTGGGCACCGAGCGCTATCGGGCGGAAATCGTCAAGCTTGATCAGTCGTTGGACCTGGCTCTGTTGAAGATCTCTCCCAAGGCGCCGCTGGTGGCGGCCATGCTGGGCGAATCGACCCATGTGACCGTCGCCGACGAAGTGGTCGCCATCGGCAGCCCCTTTGGCCTGGACCAGACCGTCAGCCGGGGCATTGTCTCGGGTATGCGTAAATCGTTGGTGATTGAAAACGTCACCCATAAGGACCTGCTGCAAACCGATGCGGCGATCAATCAGGGCAATTCTGGCGGCGCCCTGGTCAACGTGGAAGGCGAGGTGATCGGTATCAATACCGCCATCTACACCCCCACCGGCGCTTTCTCCGGCATTGGCTTCGCCATTCCGTCCAACCAGGTCAAAACCTTTGTCCTGGAAGAAATCAATTTCCTCAATTCCGTCAATCCGGTGGCCCAGATTGCCCGCAACGTGGCGGCCCCCGGTGCGGCGCAGCCCAAGTCGGGCCCCCCGATTCGCGCCAACCAGGGCATTCCCGGCAATCACAAGAAAGACGGTCGGGATCGGATGAACTGCGTTATCTGCCACGACATCACAGGAGCCGGTGGTCAGCAGGCGGGAGCCCAGCCGGTGTTCTTCCCCATGATGCCCGTGGCGGCGCCGGGGCGTGGTCAACCCAAGTCGGGACCGCCGATCCGCGCCGATCAGCCCGCGCCTCATACGGATGGCCGCGAGCAGATGAACTGCACCATCTGTCATGACATCATGCCCGCGCCGGGAGGCGCCGGGGGTGGTCAGCAGCAGGTGCGCGCCGCGCCGGTCGCCGCACCGCCGCCCGCCGCTGCGCCTCCGATCCAGGCGGGGATGCCCCCGCCGCACAAGGATGGCCGGGAAAAGATGGACTGCAAGATCTGCCATCAGATCGTCACTGCCAGCGGCCTGCCCGCCGCAGCGGCCACGCAGGGCCAGAATAACGCTCTGAACAATACCCAGCCGTTCAGCTATGCCGGACCGCCCAACACCCTGGCGCTCAACGTGATCCAGGGCCAAGGCCAAGGTCCGTGCGGTCAGGCCGTGGCCCAGGGCCAGGGCGGCACCGTCGCGCCTTGCCCGGGGGGTGGCCAGGGTCAAGGCATGGGACAGCGGGCCGGCTTCGTCATCCTCGGCGCCGTGGTCCAGCCCATCACGCCAGTCATTTCCGCCGCTCTCGGCCATCCCGAAGGCAAGGGCGTGTTCGTGCCGGTGGTGGTCAAGGGATCCGCCGCGGATAAGGCTGGGATCAAGTCCGGGGACATCATCCTCAAGGCCGATGGTCGCCGGGTCTCGACCCCACGCGAACTGGCCGGAATCCTCAAAAGCTTCAAGAAAGGCGACAAGGTTCGCGTCAGTCTTGAGCGCAATGGCAAGCGGAAACGCAAGAAGCTGACGATTGCCCCGGCTGGTGGCCCGGCTGGTGGCCCGGCTGGTGGGATGCAGGCTGGCCAAGCCCCCACCGCCCAACAGATGATGGGCCAACAAGGCCAGCAAATGGCGGGCCCCAATCAAGGCATGACCGCCAACCAGATGGCGGCTCGCATGGGACAGCAGCAACCGGCTGCCCGCGTGCCGACTGAATTTGCCTGGTTGGGCATGGAAATCGAAACTTTCATGCCGGCCAAGGGCGCCATGGCGCCCAATGGGTCGCCCATCAAGGGGGCGCAGGTGGCCGAGCTCACTCCGGGCTCGCGGGCCCAGCGGGGCGGCCTGATGGCCAATGACATCGTGCTACAGGTCAATAATACCTGGGTGCCCTCGGCCAAGGCTTTCAACAAGGCGATGATGGAAGCCAAGGCCAACGGCAATGGCAAGCAGGTCATGCTTCGGGTCAACCGCAACGGCAGCGAATTCCTGGTAGTGGTTTAAAGGCGTCCCGGACTTTTCGGGCGGTAGACGGATCAACGGAGCATCCATGGCGGATCAGAACTCACAGGACGGCGAATCGGCACCGAAACAGGCTTGGGTGGATATCTATGATGTCTCTCCCTGGGCCGGGAAACAGGCGCCCCTGTCCCGTTCTACCAATATCCCCAAGCTGAGCCGCCGTCGCGGCGCCGCCCAACTGTCGGAAGGCGAAGAGGGGGCCGATACCCCCTGGACCGAACCGGACCCTGTGCCGAAGTCCGCCGCGACGCCGGTTGATGATGCGCCGGTGCCCGATACCCCCGAAGGCGAGATTCCCTGGGTAACCCGCGATGAGCCCAATGCGGAAGCTTCTGTGGCGACCGAAGAGCCCGGGCCGGAGATCGTCGAGCCCGCCGCGACCGAATCCGAGGTCGAGGTCGTGGAGGCCGCCGCCTCGGCCGAAGAAGTGGTGCAGGCCAAAATCGATCCGGAGCCGCAGCCCTATCCGTCGGTTGGCGATTCGGCGGGCGATTCGGACTGGGCGGAATCGCTGGCTAAAACCGAGAGCACGGACCAAGACGAGGACGACATGGCAAAGAAGAAGGCAGCTAAGGTGACGGAAGAACCCGCTCCCGTGACAGAGACACCGGTCGTAGAAGACGTCGCGGAGGAAGTGATCATCGAGGAAGTGGTCGAGGCGGCCGTGGCCGAAGCCCTTTCCGAGCCCGTGGAAGCCGAATCGGCGCCAGTCGAGGACGATGTCGAGGACGATGTCGAGGACGATGTCGCAGAGATTTCCGAGAAATCCGAGGATGAGGCCCCTGCCTCCGAGGCGGCTGAAGAGGTCGCCGAGGAAGAGGCCGAGGAAACCGACCAGGGCGAAGAGATCGTTGCCCAGAGTGTCGCCGCCTTGCGCCAGAAACTGGCCAAAGATGTGGGCAACGATACCCTGCGCAAGATGATTTATGAGAAGGAAGGGGTCTTGCCGTCCGAAGGCAATCCCTGGAAGACCAATGGAGATGGAGGCGATGCCTCCGCGAACAGCAGCAACGAGGGACAAGAAATGACAGCAGCAACAGCGACCCCCGTCGAGGGAGTGTTCGGTGGCGTGGTGAATCTGGTTCGCAGTGGTGCCGTAACCACCTTCAACGTCACCAAGGGCGTGGCCACTGGGTTCGGAGACAACCTGACCTTCGGTGCGACCGAATTGGTCAAGGACGGCAAGGCCCTCGGCCTGGGCGTCGCGGGCATGGGCATGCGTGCCGGGACCGAGTTCGTCGAATGCGTCAAGGTCGGCGCGGTGGAGATCGTCAAGGATACCGGTAGTGTCGCCACCGGCGCCGCTTCCAGCGTCACGTCGCTGTTCTCCAAGAGCGAAGGCGCCGAGGAAGCCGCTCCGGCAACCGAGGAAGCCCCGGTGACCGAAGAAGCCCCGGCCGCTGAAGAAGCCCCTGCCGAGGCCGCCACTGAAGAAGCAGAGGCCGATAAGTCCTAAGTCTCAGAAGGTTTATCCTGTCCGATGCAATTGCGACACAGGAGCAAATACTGTGTTGCGAAGTCGCCAGGTTGGGAGCAGTATCCCGACCGGGCCGGTAGAATCGGTACAAGATAACCTCGATGACGAAGGAGTGCCTCCATGAATGCTGACAACGACGGACTGGTGATCGACATGGCAGCGGATACCGCGCCCGCCCCTAAGACCAAAAAGCGCCTGCGCCTGGGCATCGACTTGGGCACATCGCACACGGCGATCATGTCTGATCGTGGAGCCAAGGCCATGGTCAGTTCCGTGGTCGGGTATCCCAAGGATATCGTCGGCGTGAAGCTGCTGGGGGCGCCCTATGTGGTCGGCGATCGGGCCATCGCCACCCGGTCCTATCTGGAGCTGCGCTATCCGTTGGAAGACGGCGTGATTCGCGAACTGGGCGACCGGGACATGGAAGTGGCCCGTCACCTGTTCAAGCATGTGCTGGCCCTGTCCAAGCCCGAAGAGGGGGACGAGGTCTGTGCCATCATCGGCGTGCCCGCCCGCGCTTCCAACGCCAACAAGGAATTGCTGCTGGGGCTGGCACGTGAAGTGGTTCAAACGGCCATGGTGGTTTCCGAGCCGTTCATGGTTGCCTTTGGTCAGGGTAAACTGGTCAACAGCCTGGTGATCGATATCGGCGCGGGGACCATCGACATCTGCGCGCTGAAGGGCATGGTCCCGGCACCGGAAGATCAGATCACCATCCCCAAGGCCGGCAACTTTGTCGACGAGCGTTTGCAAGTGGCCATTATCGATCTTTATCCCGATGTGCAGATCAATGCCCATGTGGCCCGTGCCATCAAGGAAGCCCATTCCTTCGTCGGCAAGGCGGCCAGCCCGATCAAGGCCAATCTGCGGGTGGATGGCAAGCCCGTGGAACGGGATGTGACCGCGGCGATTCAGGCGGCCTGCGAATCCATTCTGCCCGACGTACTGGAAGGCATCGAGACGCTGATTCGCAACTTCCCGCCCGAAGATCAGGCCACGGTGCTGAAGAATATCATCGTCGCCGGGGGCGGCTCGCGTATTGCCGGGCTCGAGACCTATATCAAGAATCACCTGTCCGATTACGGTGAAGTGGAAGTGACCTGTGTCCAGGATCCGGATTACGACGGCGCCGGTGGCGCACTGAAACTGGCACAGGAACTGCCGCCGGAATACTGGGGGCAGTTGGGGGATATGGTCAGCGGCTGACAAAGCGTCACAAACAGGCTATAGACCATAAGGAAATTCAGGGTATCCGGCGAAAGGGTTCGAAGAAGGCATGGCGACATTGGTCATCTATATGGTCCTCGTGATTGGGATCGTGCTGTTCGCCAGCCAGAACCTGGACATGGTGAGCGTTCACCTGATCGCCGGGAATCCGGTGGAAGTACCGTTGATCGTGGTGGTTGGGCTGTCGTTTTTCGTCGGCTTCGTGACCGCCATTTTCAGCGTGATCATCAAGACCTTGCGGGATCGGGGGAAGCAGAACCGCTACGCAAGACCTCCAGGTAATCAAATCCGCCGCATGTAGGCGGGTTTGTCCTTGCGTCCCGGTGGGCGGACAGCGTAAGGAAAAGGGAACAAAGAAGCAGGGCGAAGAGTAATGCGTTACGAAAAGTGTGTGACCTGTTCGAAGACCGTGGGCTGGGTCGGCCTCATCACCAACAGCGTGCTGATGGTGATGAAGCTGTTTGTGGGCCTGATTGCCGGGTCTCAGGCCATGGTCGCCGACGCCATGTACTCCGCCAAGGATTTGATTTCGTCCATTTTGGTGATCATCGGCATGACCGTGTCCACCAAGCCTTTGGACGAGGAGCATCCCTACGGTCATGGCAAGGTCGAGTTCATTCTGTCCTTCGCCATCTCGGTGATCTTCATGATCGTCACCGGCTATCTGCTGGTCCATGCCGTCACCGTGCTGCTGACCCATGACGAACACAAGGCGCCGCATATGATCGCCCTGTGGGCGGCTTTGTTGTCGGTGGCTGTCAATGTGTTCATGTATTACTATTCGCGCTGTGTCTCCATCGAGTCCAACAGCCCCATGGTGCGCACCCTGGCCAAGCATCACCACGCGGACGCCACGGCGTCGGCCGGTGTGGCGGCGGGCATCGTCGGCGCCCATTACCTGAACATGCCCTGGATCGATCCGGTGATCGCGGTCATCGAGACCATCCATCTGCTCTACTTGGGCGGTGACGTGTTCTGGGATTCCTTCAAGGGCCTGATGGATCGTAGTCTGTCGCCCAAGGCCCGCGACGGCCTGAAGAAACTGATCGAGACCACCGAAGGCGTGCAGGAAGTGCGTTATCTTCGTTCCCGCCGCGTGGGCCAGGAAATCTGGGCCGAAGTGGTGGTCGGCGTGGATGCGGAAATCTCCATCGACGAGGCCTATGACATCTGTGAATCGGTGAAGCGCCGTATTCTGTCCCGGGTTTCCCATGTGGGTCATTTGACGGTCAACGCCGAAACCGGCGAGATCAGCGACGAACTGCGATTGGCTTGGGAAAAAGACAATCCGACCTTGGTGACCGCCCAGGAGGGCTGACCTCTTGGATACCCTCGTCGCTCTGGCCATCTTTCTCGGGGTCTTTACCGTCATTTTCAAAGGAATGATCGACCGGCATTCGGCGGTGCTTTATGGCGCCATCGCCATGATCCTGGTCGGAGCGCTTTCCGGATTCTACTCCTTCTCCGATGCCATTGACGCGATTTACTTCGAGACCCTGGCGCTGATCTTCGGCATGAGTGCCATCTCGTCGCTGCTGGCCCGTTCGGGTGTTTTCGCTCATCTGGCCGACCGTGCCGCGCGATCGTCCGGGGGCAATGCCTTTTGGCTGCTGTTGGTGTTCAGCCTGCTGACCTATGCCCTATCGCTGACCATCAATAATTTGGCAACCATGGTGGTGTTGCTACCGGTGACCCTGGCCACCTGTCGGCGCATGAAGATCAATCCCATTCCCGTGCTCATCGCCGAGATCGTGTCTTCCAATCTGGGTGGCGCTTCGACCATGGTCGGCGACTTCCCCAACATGATCATCGCCTCGGCGGCACAATTGAGCTTCCTGGATTTCATCGGCGGCATGATGGTGCCATGTTTGGTCCTGTTGACCGCCGCCCTCTTGTTTTTCCAATCCCGGCGTCACGAATTGCGGGTGGTGCCTTCCGGCCCAGTGGAAGACGATGACCAAGACGATTGGGAACTGCCAAGGATCGATCAATTCCGGCTGCGCCTGGGGCTGATGACCCTGGGGCTGGCCATTCTCGGTTTTCTGATGGCCGATGCCTTGCAGATCCGTCCCGGTTGGATCGCGCTCATGGCCGGAGTGATCGCGGCCGCCGGAGCCCGTTTCGGTAACGACGAGATCGCCGAGGCCTGCGGTGTCAGCGATATCCAGTTTTTCGCCGGGTTGTTCATCTTGGTTGGTGGCTTGGTGGCTGCCGGCGTGCCCGACGGATTCTCATCGGCCATTTACGCCATTGCCGGAGACAGCGAAGCCGGGCGGTTGCTGGTGATGATGTGGACCGCCGCCGGCTCGACCATTTTCCTCAATGCCGGTCCTTCGACGGCGTTGTTCGTCTCCCTGGCGCCCGGACTGGTGGCCGATGTGCAGGATCCAACCGTCTGGTGGGCCTTGTCCCTTGGCGTGCAAGCCGGGTCCTCGGCGGCTCTGACCGGGGCCACGGCGGGGGCCGTCGCGGCAACCCAGCTCAGTGCCTATCTGCGCGACCACCCGGACATGCTGGCTCATATGCCCGAAGGGAGAACCTTGGATTTCAAGGAGTTTTTACGTTGGGGGCTGCCGCTGATGGGGATTTTCCTGTTGTTGTCGTCCCTTTACGTCCTGCTGATCATATGATACCTACATCATCATCGGAGAGGTGTGCCGGAGTGGGGGATTCCCAGGGAAAACCTGAGATTTTCAGTTTCCGTAAGGGAACATTTGCTTCGTCCATGTCTTCACCAAATGCGGTCATCATGACCGAATAAAACCGACGGGTTTGCGGAATGATCGAAAGTGAAGAGATAAGCGGCCATATGGCACGCAACACCATTCTCTTTTGTACAAGGGAGTGGCGAATACCCACACTGATTCTGACAGTGTTTGTATTGCTGACGTTCGGCTGGGGATTCTACCTCCTCTCAAGCTACGGAGAGGACGACTACTTCGAATCCTATGCCGAAACATCGGTAACGAACTTCCTGTTTAGGGATGTGGCGGCCCCAGACCTGCAAAGGCTCTATCAGACGGTACCGCCCGCCGTGGTGGGGATCGGCAGCGGGACCATCAACCAGTCCATTACCGCGTCCGGTGCCCTGGTGGGCTCTGGCGGATATGTGGTGACCGCGCTGCATGCGGTGCAGGACGTGGAAAACCTGCGGGTCTATGTGCGGACGCCCTCCGGGCCGAAGCAATATGACGCCCAGGTGGTCAAGTCGGAAGCCACCCACGACATTGCCTTGCTGAAGCTGCTGACCAACGACAAGTTCATGTTCTTCGAACTGTCCAATACCCAGCAGCAGGTGCCGGTCAATGTTTATGCCTTCGGGCATGGGGGATCGGGCAGCGCCATCGTCAAGGCAGGCACGGTTTTGGCCCGGCATGAGGCGGTGACCGTTGGCAAGGCCGGGATCTCCCATCTGATCCGTACCGATGCGGTCTACAGTTGGGAGCAGACGGGCGGTCCGCTGGTGGATAGCTCGGGCAAGCTGATCGGCATCAATGTCGCCTTGCAAGATGGTACGGGCAACCTGGTCGGTTACGCCGTTCCGGCCCATGTGCTGGCGGCCCACTTCCAGGACGTGGTGCCCTTCAAGATCGACGGCAAGGTGGCGCATCTGGCTCCGGCTCCCGAAGCCGCCCCCGCCGCCTTCCCGGGGACAAAGGCCATGGCCAAAAACGTGGCCGTGCCGCCGACCAGCGAGTTGGGCACCAGCGGAGCTTCCGCTTGGTGGGCCCAGGCGCGCGCGCTGGTCGGGTCGGAGCAGGGCGCGCCGAAGGCATTCAATATCGCCATGGGACAGCCTCAGGCTCCCCCGGCGGCACCACAGGAGATGCCACCCACCGTGGCCCCCTCACCGATCATGGATCCGCATCAGGTCCATTTTCCTGACATTCTCCTAGATACTGATCATCTTTTATCCGGCCGCGTTGCCGGACTTCCTTTGGCGGATATCGCCGGTTTAACCCTTTTATCGATTATTTCCGGAATTCTGGGCGGCATGATGACCATGGGCGGCGGCGTTTTGCAGGTCGCGGGCATGATGGTGTTCTTTGGCTACGGCATGTATTTGATCCGGCCGGTGGCTTACCTGACCAATATTTTTGTGTATGGCGCGGCATCCTATCGGAATTCCAAGACCGACCTGGTGATGTGGGCCAAGGTCCGGGCCTTGACCCCCTGGGCCGTGATCGGCGTGGCATCGGGCTACTTTATTGGCAACTGGGCCGGGGACTCGGTGGTCAAGCTGCTGCTTGGTGGCTTCGCCCTGTTGATGACCGCCAAGGCCTTGCAGGAACTGTTGGTCGATCATGCCGACCAGATTGTGTTGCGGCGTCGGGCCAAGAAGGGCAAGACCCACCTGGACGACGAAGACATGGACATGATGTTCGGCGAACAGGCCGAGCAGGAAAAACAGGAACGGAAACTATCGGTGTGGCTGTCCGTGGCTCTTGGCCTGCCCATGGGCCTGATCAGCGGTATCCTGGGGATCAGCGGCGGCGTGGTTGAAGTGCCTTTGCAGCGCTACCTGGGTCGGGTCGCCTTGCAAAACGCCATCGCCAATGCCTCGGTGCTGGTCTTTTGGGCCTCTATCAGTGGTGCTGCCGTGGCCTTTACCCATGGCATCAGTACCGGCCTGATCGATTGGAACGCGCCCTTTACCCTGGCGGCGGTGATGATCCCCGGCGCCTTTATCGGTGGCTGGATCGGCGCCAAGCTGATGCGCAAGCTGCCGGTGGTGGTGCTCAAGGGCGGCTATGCCCTGGTCATGCTGGCCATTGCGGTCAAGCTGCTGTTTTTGAACTGAGCGCCGGGCGGGATCGAGTATGGAAGTCAATAAAAACCTGATCATTGTCGGGGCCACCTTGGCCACCATGGCCGCCGTGGTGTTGGTGGGATTCGCCACCCATGATCTGTGGAAGGACGGCATCGGCACCACCCGGGCCGATCGTCCGACCCTGGCTCAGGACATGGCCGACCCGGAAGTCAGGGCCTTGCCCGGCGAGACCGATGGCCTACCGTTTTCCATGCTGGCCGATCAACAGCCTATCCGGCAGCAGTTACAAAATCCCAAGCCGACGGACCCCAAGAGCATGCCCGCCCAAGCGGCTCAGCCGGTCCAGGCGGCGTTTCAAGGGGCTCCGCAGCAGTTCGCCGGGGTTCAGCCATCTCCGGTGACACCGCAATTCTCCTTGCCCGAACAGCAACAAAATCAAGTGCAACCGCGGGATCAGGCTCCCAACCAGCCGACCCCGCAGCCCTGGCAGCGGCAGACCACGGCGGGGGCTGCCGCGCGCATGGGCGACGTGAAGCCCATGCAGATGGTCGATACGGCCCAGCCGACTCCGCCCAATTACATCCCCAAAGACTTGCTGCCCTACGAAATCCATTGGCAGGGTCTCGATGCCCGGCAGATGACCACCGAACTGGCCCGCAAGCTTCAGATGCCATTGTGGCTTGAGGGGCTGATGGTAGGCGAGGTAACCATGAATGCCGCCGATTCCGGCATGCTGGGCGGCGACGTGATTGTTGCGTTGGAAGATCAGCCCATTGTCCTGTTGACGGATCTGCATAAGCAAAGCCGTATTCATCGACACAAAAAGTCGGTGAAGATCTCGGTCTTCCGCAAGCGCAAGAAAATGGTTGGCAACGAATATGCCATGCGTCGCCTGACCTTTGTCATGCACGGCAACCCCGATGTGGGCTTGGCTCAGTTGGAAGGGGCGCCGATGATCATGCCGGGCGACCCGCGGCCCCATAGCGACCGCGGCCCCTGTACCAAGTGCCACGCCATCGGCAAGGGATTCGAGTTGACCCCCGATCCCGATCTGATAACATTGCCTCCGCCGCCCATATTGAAGGATGTGGCGCTCCGTGAGGCTCGTCCTCACGAAGATCGGGGGCCCTGCGTGGCCTGCCACGTAATACAGTAGGTGCCGTGGCCTGCCACGTTATTCGTTAGTTTTCATCTTATTCGATCATGACCGCCAAAAGAGGAACACATGGGCCAAAATCTTGACCTCATGGACACGTTGGGTTTGTACGCACAGCAGACGACCTTGGTTCTGCAACGCATCACCGGCAATATGGTGAGCGGGTTTCAGTCCGTGTTCAGCATCAGTGACCAGGCCAAGGCCGATTTCTACCGCGACAAGGGTATTGTCGCCGCGAAGAAGGGCCAGTATGACCGCGCCGTGGTCATGCTCGATGCGGTGCACGAGCAGTATCCCGATGATTTCGAAGCCATGCTGTTCCTGGGCGTGGCCTGTCTGAAGACCGGGCAGATGGAGCGCGGGGTCAAACTACTGGAAACCGCCCATGCCACCGGACGGGACAAGGTCAAGACCGCCGCGACCCTCGGGGTGGCCTATGCGCGGATCGAAAGTTTTGAGAAAGCCATCCCGCTGCTGCGGGAAGCGCTTGAAAACGCTCCGAATAACTTTAACATCATATACCGTTTGGGATTGGCGCTCGACAATCAGGGCCAGCATGACGCGGCCATCGAGCAGTTCAATGCCGCGTTGGAGATCAAGGCAACGGACCCCCGGGTACACCGGGCCATCGCCTTTGCCTATGAGCAGAAGGGTGACCACGAAACCGCCGTGGCGCACTTCAAGAAAGCCAGCGATCTGGAAGACGATTGAGTGAACCGGGGGTAGGCAAGGATTATGGCTAAATACTCGTTCAAGCCGGAAGGTGTCGGCAACGGGCCGAACCAACAGGCACGGGTATCGGAGAATATCCTGGCCCAGCTCTATCACAAGGAGCTGGACCCGCCGTTTCGCGCGCCGCCGGTGCGCGGCGTGCGCTTTGCCGCCATTTTCTCGGTGGTGGCGCTGGTGCTGTTCTCGGCTACTTTGTTCTATAAGTTCAATAACTTCATCCTGCTTCGGGAAGACGTCTATACCAAGGGCGGCAACCTCCAAGCCGCCTTGCAGCGTCGGTCCAATCTGTTTGGAAATCTGGTCAAGCTGACCTTGAACCACGCGGCCTTGGAGCATTCGATCTTTTTTAATGCCTCTGATTCCCGTGCCGATATCATCAAGGAAAGCAAGTTGCCCGATGCCATCGCCGAACAACTTCTCAAGGGCATCCCGAGCCTTCCTGATGGCGGTTTGGGGGGTGATTGGGACAAGGTACTGCAGAGCTTGAATGGGGACGGATCGGTGGAATCTTCGCTCGGGCGCTTGTTAGCCGTGGTTGAGCAATATCCGGACGTCAAATCGGCGGAGACCTACAAGGAAGCCATGAGGTCCTTGGTGGAAATCGAGGACCGAATCGCCACCCGGCGCATGGAGTTCCATATGTCCCTGCGCGAATATAACGTCAACGTGTCCAAGTTCCCCTGGTATCTGCTGGCCAAAATGACCGATTTCAAGCGCATCGACTACTTTACGACCACCGAAGGCGCCTCTGCTCCGTCCATTACCCCGGACATTTTCGAGGATTTGTTGCAGATGGACCACAAGGATAAGAAATGATTTGGCGTTCACTGACCAGGGGAGGCATACTCCTGTCGGTTATTTCCGAGGCGGCGCGCCTCTGGGATATGGCGAGCCGCGACATTCGTCCGGCCCGCATCTATTCTAGCGCTGAGGCCGCGAAGCTTTTGGGAACCGACCGTAAGAGCGTGCTGCTCCTGATCAAGGAGAACGCGATGAAAGCAAAGCAGATTAAAGGCAACTATCAGATCCTTGGCCAAAACATCATAGATTATTTGAACAAATGACCACAGCAGCTTGCAGAAAATGCCGGGATGAAGTCATCTGGTGGGCATTCTTCATCAACATCGGGCAGACCACCTACAAGGGGGTTCTGGGTGTTCTCAGCGGATCAGCGGCGCTGGTCGCCGACGCCATGCACTCCGGTGCCGACGTGGTTGCCACCTTGGTCACCATGTTCAGCGTCAAGGTCTCGGACAAGAAAGCCGATGAGAAGTATCCCTTCGGGTACGGCAATATCCAATTCATCGCCTCGTCCATCGTCGGGCTGATCCTGTTTTTCGGCGCCTTGTACCTGATGTACGAATCGACCATGCAGATCATCGCCGGGAACACATCGTCGCCCAGCCCGTTCGCGGTTCTGGGCGCCATCGTGTCCATCGCCACCAACGAATTGATGTTCCGCTACCAAAGCTGCGTCGGTCGTCAAAACAACAGTCCGGCGATTATCGCCAATGCCTGGGACAACCGTTCCGATGCCTTGTCATCCGTTGCGGTGCTGATCGGCATCGTCGCCGCTGTTGTCGGTTTCCCCATTGCTGACCGTCTGGCCGCCATCGGCGTCGGCATTCTGGTCGCCAAGATCGGTATCGAGTTGAACATCGACGCCATCAACGGCTTGATGGATACCTCGGTCGAAAATGATGTGCTGGTGGATGCCTACAACATCGCCAAGGATTCGCAGCATGTTCACGGGGTGCACTATATTCGCGGCCGTAACGTCGGCGAGGACGTCCATCTGGACATTAACATCTATGTTGATGCGGATCTGAAGGTCTTCGAGAGCGACTTGGTGGCCGATGCCATCCGACGCAAGATCGAAGCGGAAGTGGACCATGTGCGCGACGTGCATGTGGGCGTAACACCGGTTCGCATCGCCGCCTGAGCGCGAGGGGCCGGGATATCGGTTCCAGCCTCGCGGGGGAAACACTAAGCACGAGGCGGACATGAAAATCGAAAACTGGATCTTCCTCTTCGGGATCGTGGTGATTCTCGGTATTGCCGGGGCTGCCATGCTGCCGGAACACCTGTGGGAAGACGATTTCCAGCAGTTCGAGATGTCTGCGGGAAGCGCATTGTCCGTGGGGCCCGGAGGTATCCCAGGGATCCAAGGCAATGCCGCCGATCCCAATCTGCATCCCGGCCATGTGCAGGGCCAAGGGCAAGGACGGGGACAAGGCCAGGTCCCCAAGGTCGGCCCCATGGGCCCCCCCACCGCGCAGACCGCCTTGTGGGGACCGGAATCAGGGCAGATGATCGCGCCCAATGGCCGAAACGTCGCCAATCTGCCGACCATGCCTTTCATGCAACGTCCGCAAAGCGCCCAGCAACCGCAACAACAAGCCCAACCGCCGAAGATGGCCGGGCTGGTTCCTTTCCGCGCGGCCAAGACCGTGCGCTACCAGGGCCGCGTGGAACGGGTCGTTCATCGCGGCGCCGCCGGAACGCCGGGGGCGGGTTGGGGGCAGATGCATATCTGGGTCGCCGACGGGGTCAATCCGGTGCAGGAAGTATCCGTCGCGCCGGATTGGTGGGTGGTGCACCTGGGATGCAACGTCCAGAAGGGCTCCTATGTGCGGGGCGTGGCCTTTCAGTTCGATCAAAGGCAGCGGCCCGAGTCTTTCATCTATGCCAAGACCCTGGTACTGAACGGCAAGCTCTGCCAAATGCGCAATGACGAGGGCTTTGCCATCTGGTCCAACCAGCTCAACTAAGGGCGCGCGGGGCCATGGCCATCTACCACAAAATCATGGAATGGCTTGCCGGGCTCAGAGTCGTGCTCTGGTTTCAGGTATTCTGGCATCGCACCGGCGGCAAGGTCGCCGTGGTTTTTATGGTGGTCGTCATCACCTTGGGAATCGCCTGGGAGTATTCCCACCTCAGCCTACAAGGCTGGACCGATCCGGAAACCAATCGCATTTTCCGCTCCCACTATGTGGGCCGCCTGGATGCGCCGACCCAGGAAACGTTTTTCGGTGGGCTGGTTAAGGTCTTTGCCCCGGAGCCGGAAATGAAGCTGATGGCCATCAAGCGAATTCCGCGCATCAAGCCCACCCAGCCCATGCCACATCCATACGTGGGCGCTTGTACCGATTGTCACCTTTACGAAGGCGGCCCGGGCCCCGGCACCCAGTATAAAACTCCGGTTGGGGCGCTGTTGGAACAGATGTCAAAGGTCCGCAAGCTGGGCCCGCCTCTGCGCCCGGATTCAGAGATGCCCCATCCCCCAGCGGGCCGCTGTATCAAATGCCACGATATCGTCGTTCAGGTTCCGGCCAATCCCGCGGCCGATACCGGCTTTGCCTGGCAGCTGCCGAACTTGCGGTAGCGACCCGCGCCGCCGTAGCGGCACCTTTCCCCACAAAGAAGAGGAGTTCACCCGCCATGTTGAAGGTCAACGAGTATTTCGAAGGCGCGGTGAAATCAATTGGCTTTCAGAGCGAGACCCTGCCCGCAAGTGTCGGCGTGATGGCCCCCGGCGACTATGAGTTTGGCACGTCGCAGAAAGAAACCATGACCGTCATCAGCGGTGCCCTGATCGTTCGACTTCCCGGAGAGGACGACTGGCAGACCTTCGCGCCCAACCAGTCCTTTCAGGTCGATGCGGACCGCAAGTTTCTGGTCAAGGTGTTGGTGGATACGGCCTATTTATGTACTTACGAGTAGGGAGAACACCTCCCTTATGGCCGCGCCAGATCATCAATCTGTAATTTAGGACGGACGATCATGGGGGTTTGTGTCAATCCACCTTACAAATTTGAAATAGTCTAATTTGCGGCAGGCCTAGAAAGCGATGATTGCCAGAAAGGTACCTGTTATTGGTATGTTTCTTGCTATGTGATTTGAGTGTGGGCGAATAAAATACAGGTTCTTTGAAAGCACAACTCAACGGAGCGAATAAAAATGAAAAACATGTTTAAACACGGTTTGGGTGTTGCCTTGTTGGCGGTGACGGTTTTCATTGGTGATCGGGCTGATGCGGTTCCCATCGTTTTCCAAGGCGATCTTACGGACGGTACCCTGCATTACGGTGCCTCGGCCAACAATGGCCTATCCAGTCCGAGCGGATGGGATTTCTGGACCTTTACGGCCTCGGCAGGTGACGTTGTCACCGTCACCAATCGCCGCAATGAGTACTATCTTGATCCGATCATGGGTGTCTGGTTCGGCTTGGAGAGTGATACTTCGGCATTCAGCAGCTTGTACTCAAGCACAGCCAATGCCATCAGCATCGGCGGTGCCGATGATACTCTAGGCAATACCTTTGGTGGGCCGTATGGGGATCCACAACTGATCTTCACCGCAGCTTACACGGGCCTCTATATGGTCGCCACCGCAGATCATACCGCCGGTAGCTATAACTGCTCCGGCCCCTGCGACTATACCCTTCAAGTGACAGGTGCTAGCGCGGTGCCGGAACCGGCCTCTCTGGCGCTTTTCGGTGCAGGTCTGATCGGCTTGGGCTGGACCCGTCGGCGCAAGGCGGTGGCCTAAGCACATAATTGTTTTGCGGCTAGATCACGTCGTGTTTGATCGGATTCGATCAAACACGACGTGATCGATTCCAATAGGCGCGCGGGTGTCCAACGGGTCCGATCGAAACCGTCACGCGCTAAAGTCCGTTGCGGCCCTACCCCCGCACATTCCCTTCTACGGTGAAGTGCTCGATGAGGATCTGGCGCAGACCCCAGAGGTCGCCATCCTCGACGACGATGCGGAACAGGTGCTGACGGTCGAATCGCTGCACCAACTGCATGATCTGTTCGGCCTCGCGCAGCAGCTTGGAGATGGCTTGGCGGACCTGGGTATTGCTCTTGCTCAGGGTCTTCATCTGGTCGAGGGTTTCCGGGTGGGCCTCCAACTGAGCCTTCATGGCGCGGAAGAACACGTTCTTGTCGCCGGTGGCGTAGGCATTGACCATTTCGCCGATGAATTCGCGCACCTCGCGCTTGGAGTATCCGGCATCCTCGCGCAGGACCCGGACCAAGCTGGTGCAGGTGACGCTAAGGTCGGACAGGGCGACGTTGAACAGATTGACCAGCATGGCCAAGTCAGACATTTCGTCGCGCTCCTCGTCCACCGCGCCGCCTTGGGCTGCGGCCACGGGGGCGGGCATGTTCTGCAAGGTGGTGGTCAGGGCGGTGAGGCCGGAGGACTGGTTCTCCAGCGCGGCTGCCATGTCCTGGGCGAGGGATTTGTGGGCTGTCAGGTCGGCGACGAGAATCTCGCGGCTCTGGCGGGTTTCCTCGGCGACCTTTTGGACGCCTTCGCCGATGGTTTCGACCATATCCGATTGCTTGGACATCAGGTTGCCGACCATGGAAACTTGGCTGCCAATATTCATCAACACATTGAGGCCCAGCACCGCCCCCAAAGGCAGAACGGCGACCAGGAAGATGAAGCCCATCTCGCTGGGTAGCATGGAAAACAGGTTGCCCCAACCGACCCAATAGGAAATGTAGAACAGGCACAGCAGGATCCAGACCCCGGATCCAATCAGGCCAGCGCGTCCGAAGCCCGCGCTGAGCGGTGTGGCGTTGTCCTGGTCGTTGTCATCCATGGTCGCTTGGTCCACCATCTGGTCTGTCCCTAAATACATTGATCGACAGGCTATTTTCCGAACCCGGCGTTAACAAAGCCTGAAAATATCACCGTCGCCCTTACAATAGGTCGATCCATTCGTCATCATCGTCCTTGGCTTTAGCTTTTTCCGGTTTCTTTTTCAGGTCGGCGGGCTTGGAGGCCTTGGGGCGGCGTCCGAAGATGGAGTCAAAAAACCGTGCCAATGGATGGCGGCCATCCTTGGTTGCGCCCCAGCGATAGCGATTGTGATAGCTGCTCTCTTCCTCGGTAAAGCCCTTGTGGCGGCGCTTGGTTTTCTTGTTTCGGCTGCTGTGATTGCCGAGCAGATCATCAATCTCGTCATCCACGGTGATTTTGCGGTCTTCGTCGCGCAAAAAATCCCAATCGTCTTCGTCATCGGTGCTGGGCTTGGTAATGACCGGGTCGGGGTCCGGCTCTTTTTCGGGCTCGCGTTCTGGCACGGGCGCGGGATCCGGCGTATCGGCCTGTTCAGCTTGGACGTCGATGTCGGCATCGACCTCCGGCGTGGGGGGGGATTCCGGGGCGGCGGCCTGCTCTCGCTCGGGTTCCGGCTCTGGTTCTTCTTCGACGACGGGAAGCGGATCGGGCAAGGGCTCGGGAATGGGCTCCGCTTCCTCTGCCTTGATTTCTTCGGGGGCTTCCTTGGGCGAGGCCACCTTTTTCTTGGCTTTGACGGGGGCCGGCTCATCTTCCATCAGCGCGAGCAGTTCGTCGGTGGTCTCCGTCACGGGTTCGGGTTCAGGATCCGTTGCCACAACGGTTTCGGTCTCTTCCGGGTCGGTCAGGTCGGCCAAGGCTTCTTCCATGGCTTCAATGGCGGCTTCCGGTTCGCGGGCCCCGTCGATTTCATCCACCTTGTGCAGCATCTCGGCATTGCCCGGCGCCAGCACCCGGCGGGCCGACTGGGCCCAGGCCTCGAACAATTCCTTGTCCTTTGCCTCCGGGTCGACGGGCGGTGATTCGGGGGCGGCCTCGAGGGCCGGTTCCGCCTCGGACGGCGCCGGGGTCTCGGCGACCGGTTCGGGATTGCCCTGCTTGGCCGCCGCCTGTTCGAGGATGCGGCTCCAGGGCTGTTTGTCCTCTTCCTTATCCTTGGGTGCGGGAAGATCAGAGGGCGCGATATCGTCGGCGGGGTGGTCATAAGGCGCCATGCCCTCGGGCTGGCCGGTCTTGTCCTCGCGGGCATGGTCGGCCAGCGCGTCGGTGGCCGCGGAGTCCGGCTGATGAGTCGGATTCAGGGGCACGTTCCAGCCGAAAGCGGGTTTGTCATCGTGAACGGGCAACGGGACCGGTCCGGCCTGAGCCGCGGCGGATTGAAGTTCCGTTTCGGCCTTTTGGATCTGGCTCTGAAGCTTCTGCACCGATTCCCGCAACAGGTCGAGCACCGGTGGCGAGGCATTGAGCTTGTCAGTCTTGAGAGTCTGCACCAAGTATTGGGCGCTCTCGGAAAGCTGGGCAATGGGCTCGTAGCCGAAGGCTTCGGCGCCGCCCTTGACCACGTGAAGGGAGCGCTCGGCGCGAATCAACGCGGCTTTTTCCAAGGCCGGTTCGGCACCGAGAAGATCAAGGGTGCCCTCCAGGTCGGCGGCGGCCCCGGCAGCTTCGCTGAGGAATGTCTGACGATATTGCGTGAAGAAGGTCACCGGCGGGTGTTTCCCCCAAATTTGTCCGAGAACAGGCTCCGACTCTTTTCAAGTCCGCGATAATACCGGATAATCCCCGCGCGCGCCCCCAAAAGAGGCGCCCCAGGGGACCAAAGTATGACCGATTCAAGCACCTATACCATTGTCGTGGGCAACGAGAAAGGGGGCTCGGGCAAGACCACCACCGCCATGCATTTGGTGGTTGCCTTGTTGCGCATGGGTTTCCGTGTGGCCAGCTTTGATCTGGACCGCCGACAGCGCAGCTTCACCCGCTATATGAGTAATCGCAAAACGCTGGTGGATTCGCGGAAGATCGACCTGCCCATGCCCGACCACTGGGACCCGCGTCACCTGAATAAGCTGGCCAAGGACGGCCCGCGCCCGGAAGAAACAGTGGCGGCGCTGATTACCTCGACTCAAAAGAGCCACGACTTTCTCGTCATTGATTGTCCCGGCAACGATACGCTGCTGGCGCGGCAGGCTCATGCGGCGGCGGACATTCTGATTACTCCGGTGAACGACAGTTTGCTGGATCTGGACTTGCTGGCGGAGATCGATGGCGAGGATCTGAAGGCCGCCCGCCCGGGGATCTATGCCCGCATGGTCTGGAACCAGCGCAAGATGCGCCTGGAGCGGGACCGCAAAGGGCTCGACTGGATCGTGCTGCGCAACCGGCTGGGCAATTTCGCCGACCATAACAAGCAACTGATGTCCACGGCTTTGGGGGATCTGTCGAAAAATCTCGGATTCCGTCTCGCCGACGGGTTCAAGGAGCGGGTGGTCTACCGGCAACTGTTCCTGGCCGGGCTGACGGTGATGGATCTGGAAAACGACGCCTTTTCGGTCAAACAGACCAAATCCTATGACATGGCCCGCGAGGAAATGCGCAACCTGCTGCGATTCCTTCACCTGCCGGATATCAACGAGCGGATTGATCGGGTTTAGGGACTTGGAAGCCAGAAGGACATACCGGAGCGTTGCTCGGTTTTTCAAGTGGAGCGCCGTTCTTTTGATGGTTGCTGCACTGATATCGCCGCCGGTGTTTGCCCAAGAGTCCGGCTCAAAAACAACGACGCTGCTTAATGTGTTGGCGCTCACTTGCCTCAAGCACATGGGGAATCCGGAGAAACTGGCCGATTTTCTGTCCAGCGATGATGGGCTTCTCCCCCGGCTCCATCAGAAAGGCGAAAAGGCACTATTGGGTGGGAGGGCCGGTAAGGCATGGTTGCTGCCACCTCAATTGGGGAATGCCGCCCTGGTATCGCTGGATGTCGGGCTCTGTACGATTTACGTTGAATCATGGAAGGAGCCCGGCTTTCCTCAAACGCTGGAAGCTTTTTTTCGCGACACGATCGAATGGTTCCATTTGCGAGAAGTCAGCCATCGGGACGGCGACCTCAGGTCCACGCTGTATGATATTGTGCCGGTCGGCGAACACCGGGAGCGTCTCCTTTCGAAGGGTATGAGAACGGATTCCATTAGCCATCTGGTTTTGTCCATGAGCAGCCAACCCGAGGCGAACTTTCAGTTGGCTATTTCGGTTGGATTCAAACCGAATCGTGATTGACTGGTCCGGCTAACGGTCCCTATCCGGCTCGTTTAATGCTATACTATTCGGTACCCAACAGGGAGCCGCGACCATGGATGGATCGGATCGGCAACCCAACGGGTTGCCGCCTGTGCGCGTGCCTTGGCATGCGTTGGACATGGGGCGGGTGCAACAGCTTCTGGATTGCGGGCCCGATGGCCTGAGTGATCTTCAGGCCCAAGAGCGTCTAACCAGATTTGGCCCCAATCAGCTTCCGGAAGCGAGGCCCGTCAGCGCTTTTGTGCGTTTCCTGCGGCAGTTCCATAATGTGCTGATTTACGTGCTGCTGGCGGCGGCGGGGATGACCGCCGCGCTGGAACACTGGATCGACACCGGGGTCATTGTCGCCGTGGTGCTGATCAACGTGATCATCGGATTCTTGCAAGAGGGCAAGGCCGAGGATGCCTTGCGCGCCATCCGCAATATGCTGTCGCCCCAGGCCATGGTCCTGCGGGACGGACGGCGAACCGTCATTGAGGCGCGGGATCTGGTGCCCGGGGATCTGGTACTGCTGCAATCGGGCGACAAGGTGCCCGCCGACCTGCGGCTGCTCAGCGGACGGGAACTGCGTCTTCAGGAAGCGGTGCTGACAGGCGAATCCGTCGCCGTGAGCAAGACCATCGAACCACGACCGGAGGAAACGGTGCTCGCCGATCGCCGCTGCATGGCCTATTCGGGCACCTTGGTGACCGCCGGACAAGGGGCGGGATTGGTCATCGCCACGGGCAAGGAAACGGAAATCGGTCGCATCAGTGCCCTGGTCGCCCGGGTGGAACAACTGACCACGCCGCTGCTGCGTCAGATGGCCCAGTTCGGTCGCTGGCTGACGGCGGGCATTCTCGCCATCACCATGTTTACCTTCCTGTTCGGGGTCTTGGTGCAGGGCTATTCGGCGGTTCAGATGTTCCTGGCCGGGGTCGGGCTGGCGGTAGCGGCGATTCCCGAAGGCCTGCCCGCCATCATGACCATCACCCTGGCCATCGGGGTTCAGCGCATGGCCAAACGCAACGCCATCATCCGGCGTCTGCCGGCGGTGGAGACCCTGGGTGCGGTGACCACCATCTGTTCCGACAAGACCGGCACCCTGACCTGCAACGAGATGACCGTGCGCGGACTGGTCACCGCCGATGGGCGATTCGAAACCTCCGGTACCGGCTACGACCCCCACGGGGGATTCCATGCCGATGGCACGGAGTTGCTGGCGCCCTTGGATTTCGCTCTGATCCAGGCGGCGGAGGCGGCCTGCCTGTGCAACGATGCCTCGTTGGAACAAAAGGACGGCGACTGGCGGGTCAATGGCGATCCCATGGAAGGGGCGCTGCTGGTGGCCGGGATCAAGGCCGGACTGGAGCCCGACTTGCTGGCCCGTCAGTATCCGCGCACGGATCTGATTCCATTCGAATCCGAGCATCGCTTCATGGCTACCTTGCACCATAGCCACGCGGGTGAAGCTTTCGTCTTCGTCAAGGGGGCGCCGGAGCGGTTGTTGGAGATGTGCCGCACCCAACGGACCCGGGACGGCGATGGTCTTCTCGACCGGGACTATTGGTCCCGCATGACCGAGACCCTGGCCGATAGCGGGCAGCGGGTGCTGGCGGTGGCCGTACAGGAGGTTCCGGGAGATCGCTTGGAATTGGAATTCGACGACATCGACGGGGACTTGGTGATGCTGGCCCTGTTCGGCCTGATCGATCCACCGAGGGAGGAAGCGGTGACGGCGGTGGGGACCTGTCGCGGGGCCGGGATCCGGGTCAAGATGATCACCGGCGATCATGCTCTGACCGCCCGGGCCATCGCCCGGCAGCTGGATCTGGCCCATGCCGACGGCGCCCTGACCGGGGCTGAACTGGATGACCTGGACGACGAAGAGCTTTCGGCGCGGCTGTCCCAGGTGGATGTGTTCGCCCGGGTGAGTCCAGAACATAAGCTGCGGCTGGTCAGTCTGATGCAAGGCCAGGGCGGCATCGTCGCCATGACCGGCGACGGGGTCAACGATGCCCCGGCGCTCAAACGGGCCGATGTGGGGGTGGCCATGGGCCGCAACGGCACCGAGGCGGCCAAGGACGCCGCCGAAATGGTGCTGGCCGACGACAACTTCGCCTCTATCTCCCATGCGGTGGAGGAGGGGCGGACGGTGGACGACAACATCAAGAAGTCGATCCTGTTCATTCTGCCCACCAATGGCGGCGAGGCGCTGACCATTCTGGCCGCCGTGCTGTTTGGTTTCGCCGACTTGCCGCTGACCCCGGTACAGATTCTGTGGGTCAATATGATCACTGCCGTGACCTTGGCGCTGGCCTTGGCTTTCGAGCCGCCGGAACCGCATGTGATGGCGCGCCCGCCCCGCGAGCCGGACGAGCCTATCCTGACCCGGCTTTTCATCTGGCGCATTACCTATGTGTCGCTGATCCTGGTGACCGGGGTCTTCGGTCTATACCTGTGGGAGACCGCCCAAGGGGCCAGCCTGGCCGAGGCCCGCACGGTGGCGGTCAATACCCTGATCCTGTTTGAGATCTTTTATCTGTTCAATTCGCGGTCCATTATCGGGCCTGTGCTCAACCGGCGCGGCCTGCTGGGCAGCCCGGTGGCGCTCTATGCGGTCGGGTTGCTGATCATCATCCAGATCGGCTTCACCTACCTGGGATTCATGCAGACCCTGTTCGGGGTTGCCGCCATCGGCCCGGAGACCTGGCTTCGAATCGTCCTGGTGGCCTCGTCGGTCCTGTTCCTGGTTGAATTGGAAAAAGCCCTGCGGCGCAAAAGTTCGCGCGGTTAGGCCGATTCACCCCCCCCCCAAGAAAAAAACCGGATAATTATTATGGTTTTTCAGGGGTCTGAGCCGTCGATTCTCGACGAGAGGAAGGAAAGGCGTTTTTTTCGCTTGGTAATGATACTCAGAATCAATAGTATTGCGCCGCTATTGCGAATGAGACGCAACAAATATATCGGGGGCGATATGATCGACGACTGTAATGATTGCTGTGGCGACACCAAGAACGACAAGACACTGGCCGACCTGAAAGCGGGTGAGCAGAGCACGATTATCTGCATCTCCGGCGATGATTCGCTGAAGCGCCGTCTGTCCTCCATGGGCGTGGTCAAGGGAACGCAGATTTCCTTGGATCGCAAAGCCCCCCTGGGCGATCCCCGGGCTTACGAGCTGATGGGCTACAAGCTGAGCCTACGGCAGGCGGAAGCCAAGCAGATCGTCATCGAAGGCTGATGCGCGGCAACCCTTGAGGTTGCCATTCGAGACACATAAATTTTCCGAGGGAAGATAATGAACCTTCACGAGCGTAGGGTGACGGTTGCCCTGGTGGGCAACCCCAATTGCGGCAAGACGTCGCTGTCGAACAAGCTGACCGGATCGCATGATTCCGTGGGTAACTATCCCCGGGTCACGGTGGCCAAGAAGATGCGCGCCGT
The DNA here is from genome assembly GCF_000968135.1 of Magnetospira sp. QH-2. NCBI lineage: Bacteria > Pseudomonadati > Pseudomonadota > Alphaproteobacteria > Rhodospirillales > Thalassospiraceae > Magnetospira > Magnetospira sp. QH-2. Next base: position 1,073,899 of record NZ_FO538765.1, read on the forward strand.
CGAACACAAGGGCTGGACCCTGGAGTTCGTCGACCTGCCGGGGGTTTATTCCCTGACCTCCCAATCGCCGGAAGAACGCATCGCCCGTGACTACATTCAAGACACCCGCCCCGACATTGTCCTTAACGTACTGGACGCGGGCAATCTGCAACGCAGCTTGTTCCTGACCACTCAGCTCATCGAGATGGGCGCCCCTCGGGTCTATTGCCTTAACATGGCCGACGAGATGCGGTCCAAGGGACGGACCATCAACATCGGTGATTTTGGCTCCATGCTCGGTGGCCCCGTGGTGGAAACCGTGGCCAAAAACGGCGAAGGGGTCGAGGCTCTGCTGGATGCGGTGGTCACGGTCGCCGAGGGCCTGCCCTCGGAGCATCCGTTGCGGGTGCCCTATGACAGCCATCTGGAAGAAGCCATCGAGCGGGCCGAGAAACAGGTCGCCGATCTGCATCCCGGCATGCTGAAGGAAACCCAGAGCCGCTGGCTGGCTATCAAGCTTCTCGAAGGCGATGACGAAGTGCTGCGGCGCGAGGCCGAGCATGATGAATTGGTGGGGCTGGTGACCAGCGACCGTGAAGAGCTGGTGCGGACCCACGGCGAAAGCGTCGAGGCCATGTTCGCCACCGCGCGCTACGGCTTCATCCACGGTCTTTTGATGGAAGTGGGCGGCGAGGTCGATGACATGGCCAAGCGCATGGACATGACCCGCTTTATCGATTCCCTGACCCTGCACCCGGTCCTTGGGCTGCCCATTTTCCTGGGCTTCCTGTGGCTGATGTTCGAAACCACCTTTACCGTCGGCGCCATTCCCATGGACTGGATTGATGCCGGGGTCGGCTGGATTTCAGAGGTCGTTTCCGGAATCCTCCCGGCGGGCATGGTGCATGACTTGGTGGTGGACGGCATCATCGCCGGCATGGGCGGAACGATCATCTTCCTGCCCAACATCGTCATTTTGTTCTTCTTCATGGCCATTTTCAGCGAGACCGGCTACCTGTCGCGCTCGGCCTTCCTGCTCGACCGGATCATGCATAGCTTCGGTATGCACGGCAAAGCCTTCATTCCGCTGGTCATGGGCTTCGGCTGCAACGTGCCCGCCATCATGGCCACCCGGACCATCGAGAGCGACCGGTCGCGGATGATTGCCATTTTGGTCAATCCCTACATCACCTGTTCGGCCCGGCTGCCGGTGTTCGTGTTGTTCGCCGGTGCGTTCTTTGCCGAGAGCGCGGGCACGGTGGTGTTCGGCATGTACATGCTGTCCATCGTCATGGCGGTGCTGGCGGCGGTGCTTTTGGACAAGTTCGTGTTCAAGGGCGAATCCGAACCCTTTGTCATGGAACTGCCGCCCTACCGCATGCCGACGGCCGCCGCGGTCATGCATCACATGGGTGAAAAGGCCCTGGGCTTCTTGAAAAAGGTCGCGGGCGTCATCCTGGTGGGCTCGATCATCATCTGGTTCCTGCAGGCCTTCCCGCAGAACATTCAATACTCGCAGGACTACGATTCGCAGATTTCCGTGCTGGAAACCCAGCCCGAGAGCGAAGCCCGCGACACGCAGCTTGCCGTCCTGCAAAGCAAGAAGTCGGGCGAGGAACTGCAAAAGAGCTATCTGGGCAGGATCGCCGGTGGCTTTGCGCCGATCGTCGAACCCATCGGCTTTACCTGGATGGATACGGTGGCCATCCTCACTGGCTTCGTGGCCAAGGAAGTGGTGGTCGCCTCCTATGCGGTCATGTACGCCCAGGGCGAGGAGGCGGACGAGGAATCCACCGGCCTGAGACAGGCCCTGGCTGGGTCCATGACACCGCTGGTGGCCTTTGCCTTCATGGTCTTCATTCTGCTCTATGCGCCCTGTTTGGCCACCATCGCGGTGATCAAGCGGGAAGCGGGCGGCTGGAAGTGGGCTGGGTTCTCGGTGGCTTTCTCGCTGGTGCTGGCCTATACCATGGCCTTCGGCATCGTCACCATCGGGGCGATCATCATCTAGCTGGGAGACCCTAATGATCGAAGCTCTGCTGCTGGCCGTTGTGGTCGGATTCGGGTTCTACTACGTGATCAATCGGATCGCCGCGAAGATCTTCGGTAACGGCTGCCACAAGTGCGACAAGGCCGACAGCTGTACCAAGATCAAGGAATTCGACCGAAAGTCCGGTCAACTGCGCTGAAGAACCTTGCGGCGGCCCTCGGGTCGCCGTAAGTCTATCCGTAATGCTGTTGCGGAGCGGAGTGAAGCGTGGCCAGAAAGCCCGAGGAATACCAACGTAGCCGTCTGTTTGATTTGTTTGGTGGCAAGAAACAGCAAGCCTTCGAGGAATTCGAACTGCTCGCCGAGGATCTGCCGCCGGAGCCCCGCCGACGTTCGAGGAGCCGGGATGACCGGGAAAAGCTCGACCCCGGCGAACCCATCGACATGCCACCGCCGCAAATGCATCCCGATCCCCTGGAAAAGCCTCGGCGCGACCGCGAGCCGGGACCCGACGATCGCCCGGTACCCCGGGCCAAACCCCGTGCGCGCAGCGCGGAGGGCGAATCCAAGGAGCGTCGAGCGGAAATGCTGCGTTGGCTCCGACACGAGGAGGAAAGCACCCATATCCTCAATCAGGTGGAACGGGTCATGCTGGCCTTGGAGAGGCACGACCGCCGCCGCCGCAATGTATTTCTCAAAATGATCGCCGCCTGGCTGATCGCCTATACCCTGACCATCGGCGAGATTCCCTGGTTCATTAAAGAAGGCTGGGTTGTGGGCTATGACCTGCTGGCCAACTGGACCGAGTTCTTCGCCATGCCGTCGCCGGAGGTGGCGCCATTGCCTGACTCCACCCCGGCACCCGCCGTGACTCCGGTTACGCCGGAACCACCGCCTCTTCCGCCGCAGGCACCAAACCTTAAGTAACGATTCGGCGTGGATACCCAAAATAGAGGGTATTTCGGCTGCGAAACGGAACCTTCGCCATGGTTTTTTCAACAGGACGAAGTAACGTCCCATACGTTATTTGCGCTTGACCTAGGTGTGAAATTGAGGGGGGGGGCTTGCTTCCCGAGCTAACATGGTAAAATCGGGAGATAAATTCAGTAATTGATAATAATTCTCATTTATATATTGAATGTAATAATATAACTGTCTAGGTTTTGTTTTGAGTTACTCGGAAGGATAGAGGCTTTTACTTGCAATTACAGTGCTTGCGTTTTCTGTGCTGTACAGGTATCAATTTCGCTATGGGGCCAGTTCGATTGCATGCCCGATTGATGGAATAACCAGATTTAACGAGGTTCGATATGCCTATCACCGACGCCACCTTGACCCTCGGCGCCAAAGAAACCCTGAACATCACCGGGCCGGCGACCGTGGATCTCACCAATATTCAGCTCAACGGCATGACCGGCAAGGCTGCAGGGGTCAAAGCCGCCGCCGCCAAGAAGGGTGGCGCGGCCACCGTGGCCAAGGTCGACGTGGCCGGCACGAAAGCTGGTGGCGCCAAGGCCGCCATGGCCAAGGGAGCCGCCGCACGCGAAGTCGAAAACGAAGGCGCCGCCGCCATGGGCAAGGCCGCCGCTGGCAAGGGTGCCGCGGGTGGCAAGGCTGCCGCCATGAAGGGCGGTGCCGCGAAAGCCGCCGCTGCTCGCGAGATTGAAAACGAAGGTGCCGCCGCCATGGCCAAGGGTGCCATGGGCAAAGGCGCCGCTGCCAAGGGTGGCGCTGGTGGCGCCAAGTGTTTGGCCGGAACCAAGGCTGCCGCCGGAGCCGGTAAGGCTGCCGCCACGCAGGCCGGTGCCGCCAAGGGCATGGTCGTTGCCAACACCACGGGAACCGCCGCGACGGGAACCACTGTCGCCACGGGTGGCGCCAAGGGTCTGAGCCTGGGTCTCGGCCTGGGTCTGGGCATCTGGGGGCCGATCGCTCTTGGGACCGTCGGCGTGCTCGGCGCCATTGCCGCCTATGGCTACTACAAGCGCTCCAAGGGCGGCGAAGAAGCCACTGCCTAAATCACGGCGCCCTCTATAGAATGGCAACGGGCCGGATCCTCGAAGATCCGGCCCGTTTCGTTTGTTCGCCGTTTCGGGTTCTGGCTTGGATTTCAGGCTTGGCGCGGGTCGGATTCAATTGGACCCGACACGCGCTAAGGGGAGCGTCGCGACCCTTGACCGTAGCCCCGCTACGCCCTGCGCGCCACTCCTGCCCCTAAGGCAAAATGAGTCAGTCACAATGGGTCATATGTAACGCGAAAGACTTGTCTTATGAAGAAAGTGTCCAAGGGCTGTAAGCTCAAGGATGCCAGGGGGGCTTGGCCAAGCCCCCCTGGCGGGTCTCGGGGGTCATCAACTGCATCTGCTGTTTGATGGCCTGGGGAATGCCTTGCATGGGATCGGCCGCCCGGGCCGGTTGGGTCGACAGGGGTAGGAGGAGGGCGAGCAGTGGTAAGATCATGGCAATGCGGCGGGGCATGGCGTGTCTCCGTTTCCTGAAACGAGAGGAACTCCGCGCGGCCTCACGGAGGCCGGCCCGTCATCGACCCTATTAGTAAGTGAGCAATTACTAACAAGTCATGGGGCGTGGAGCAGGATGGAGGGGCCGTGATGAGCAAGGGCTAAGGGGCTGGGCGTCGGGTGGTGATGGCGCGCGCTTCAGTCCCCGGGCCGATCTCCAAAGGCATAGGCGGCGAGACTCAGGGCGCCACCGGAGAAGGCCCAGTGGATGCGGGTTCGAGGTTCTTCCGGGCTGGCCGCGCCGAGGGCGTAATAGAGTGGCAGCAGGTGTTCCTCGGTGGGATGGTTCTTTGCTGCGTGAGGCGCACGGCGGCGATAGTCGAACAGCTCATCATGGTGGCCACTGATCAAGTTTTCGTGGAGCCACGTATCGAAGTCACTGACCCAGTCTGGTGGTGGGGCATCGGGGATGGCGCGGACGAACTGGTGCAGGTTGTGGGTCGCGCCGCCGGAGCCGATGATCAACACGCCCTCGTCCCGCAAGGGCCGCAGCAGGCTGCCGATGTTGTGATGGGTTTCGGGCGGTTGTCGGGGATCCAGGGACAATTGAACCACGGGCACATCCGCTTCGGGGAACATCCGACCGATTGGCACCCAGGTGCCATGGTCGAAACCGCGTAGCGGGTCCATGTGCGTCGGGACCCCGGCCTTGGCCAAGAGGTCGGCCACCCGTTGTGCGAGGACCGGGTCTCCCTGCGCCGGGTAGTCGATGTCATAGAGCGCGTCGGGAAAGCCGTAAAAGTCATGGATGGTGGCGGGCGCCCCGCCGCTGGACAGGGTTGGCTCGGCAGCCAGATAGTGGGCCGAAATACACAGTACGGCCTTTGGCCGCGCCAACTGATTCCCAAGCTTATCCAGAAACCGTTCCGTCGGTCCGTCGGTGAGGGCCATGGTCGGCGATCCGTGGGACAGGAACAGGCTGGGCAGACGGGACATGGGGCATTGTCTCCGGGCATTGTCGCTGGGCAAGGTCGATCGTCGCCAGCATGGTGACCGCCGGTCAAAAACGGAAATTAAAAAGGGGGCGGGGCTATTCACGGAGGGTATATCCCGGCGCGCCATATGGACGCGCCGGGATGAAAAAGGAAGAGCTCAGGCCTTGCCGGGGTTCCTTCTCCGCAGGCGGGTCAGCCCGAAAAGCCCGGTGGCGAACAACGCCAGACTGCCCGGTTCCGGCACGCCCACCGGGGTGCCGGTGATTACCAGATCGTCAATCCAGCCCATGATCGGCGTGTAGTGATAGGACTCGGCGTTGATGTACTGATAAAGGGACAGGCTCGTGGCCGTGGACAGGTCCATCAGCGGAATGGCGGCGGTGACGTCATGAATGACGGCCCCGGATTCCAGGTCCTGAACCAGCATGTTGAGGCTGCCATCCTGGAGCGTATGGGTCCAACGGTAGGTGCCCGGGTCGTTGGGCACGGCGCCAATGGTGTCGGCGTAGGTATGGAGATTGCCGAACCGGTCATCGCCTTCGAAGATATCGGCGCGCATGCGGTTACTGCCGTAGTTGTAGGAGGCCATGCGGCTGCGGCTGACGAAGGCTCCCCCGTCGGTCTCCACGCGTAGCCAATTGCTATTGCCCCAGTAGATGCTCTCCATGGAGCCGATGTAGGTCATGGTCAAGCTGTCATATGATTCACCGTTCAGGTCATAGGTCAGGTAGCCGCCCCCATCGATGTTGTGGACCTGAAAACGCTGGTTCTCGATGGCGCCATAGCCGTTGCGTGGGGACCAGGAGGTAAAGCTCCAGCCATCGGGCACCTGATTATCGTTGAAATCATAGGTGCCGATGATCTCGGCCCGGGCCGTGGTGGTGGCGCATAGCAAGGCGGCCGCCAGGGCGATGGCCGTTTTCTTGGATACGGTCATGGTCATTTTCTCCTTAAAGGTTCGCGCTCAACCGTTGGGCTTGTCGAGCCAATGGATTACCCGGTAAGGAGAAGCAGATTCTGTGCCAGAGTAAAATGTTATTCAATCATAAGTAGTTTAATCAGAGACTTGGATGCGCAAGCCTGTTTTTCCCGCCACGCGCCACCCGCATTCATATGAGAAAAGTGTAATAGATACCGACAGAATGAGCGTTGTCGGGCGCTCATTTTTTTACAGCAGGAACCAAAGGAAGGGGAGTGGTGCGGGCGGCCGGACTTGAACCGGCAGGGCGTTTCCGCCGTCAGATTTTAAGTCTGATGTGTTTACCAATTTCACCACGCCCGCGGTGAGGGTGACTCACGCGGGCATATTAATGGCATCAAGGGGCTGGGTCACCCCCTGTGCAGGAAAAATGGTTTGTCGTGGACCAGGATGTGATCGATGAGCCAGAAGCGGACGAAATCACGCATCAAGATGCGGGCATCGTCCATGTCCGTTTCCTTGCGCAGATTTTCAATGGTATGGCGCAGTTCCGACAGCAATCGAGCGTGATCCCGGGCATGGGCCTGGGCTTCCGCCGAGTGAATGGTGGCGAATTCGGATTCCTCGTGCTCAAAGTGGACCTTGGTAAAGCTGTAGATTTGGGCGAAGTTTTCCAGGAAAACCTCTTCCTCGACCCCGTTCATGATCCAGCCATAGAGCCGATTGAGATAGTTCACCAAAGCCTTGTGGTGCTCGTCAATGATCTCGTCATGGACCAGCAATGAGTCGTCCCAGGTAATCAGGTGCTCGGTCGGAGTCTGGGCCAACACTTCCCAGTATTCCTGATCGCCCAGCAACTCGTGCTCGAATACCGTGCGTTCCGCTTCGTCAATGAAGCGGTACATATAGTCCTCACCCTTGCCGTCGGCGAGCTTGCGCAGCTTGCGGATGATATGGGCATGGTCTTCGTTGTGCCGTTGCCAACCGGCGAATCCGGCGGCGCGCACGATGGTCATCTCGGTCTGGAAATGGTCATCCAAATTGGCGAGAAAGCTGTCGATGACTGCGTCGCAGGCATTCGGATCCTGTTCCATAATCCAGGCATGGGCCAGCTTGCTGACCAGCCGAGTCAGGTCCGCGTGGTGCTTGTCGATGATTTCATTGCCGCTCTGGGGGAAATTCTGGCTCATATTCAATGCGTTCGGCCTCCGGACAATACAACAACGGCCCGTTCTTTAAATGGGCTGCCCCAACGTTCCCCTGACAACATATCCGAAAGAATACAGGAATGTCGTAAGAATTGCCGCAGGAAAATGCTCATATTGGAATGATTCCGGAATGCGTCTAACCCAGATCATTGCCCGGACCCCCAGACTTGGGATACAAAGGCCGCTCGAACAATGATCCCGAGGCCCAATGCGAGGCACCGGGGAGTTGGTGGGAGGAGGCCGGACCGGATTGATTCGGGTCCGCGAAATATGGGAAGGGAACCATGAACGGAGCATTGAAACTGATTTTCGCCCTGGTGCTGTTGGCGGCAGGTGCGGCGGGTGGTCTTTTGATCGCCATGAATTCCTTCGAGATCAAGCAGACCGTGGTCATGCAGCAGGTGGCCGAAGGGCTGACCGCCGAAGACGTGCGCGAGTCCATGATGTCCAAGGCGGCGGAACTGAACATGAAGTTCGTCGGGCATCAGCCCCTGTCCACCGAACTCAACAATCGCGGCGTCAAGTCGGCGCAGTTGGATATCTACCAGTTCTGCAATCCGGAAGATGCGCGGAAAATGGTCGATGTGGACATGAGCTTCGCCGCCTATATGCCTTGCCGGATCATCCTGGTGGAAGACCCCGAAGGCCGCTTGTGGCTCGAGATGCTGGATCTGGACTTGATGATCCAGTTTGCCAAGCTCGAAGGCGAAGTGTTGGATATCGCCATCCGGGTCCGAGACACACTGGTGGAGATCATGGATTCAGCCGCAAAGGGTGATTTCTAGAATTCTCCAAGGTCAATGACCTGAAATAAAACAATTTTACACGAAAGAGGGCCTTCCATTGGCGGAGGCCCTCTTTTTCATGCTACACTTGCGCTGTTCGGAGGAGTGCCTACATAAAAATAATACAGTAATACCGACATAAATTAGGAGGTTTTACGTTATGCACAGGAAGATCATACCGGATATTGTTCAATTCCAAACTGCCTGCGCTCTCAGCCCGTCGGACTCGGCTCGCGCCGCCGCCGAATGCATGGCCGAGCGCAACGTCGCCGCTTCGGTGGTTCTTGAAGATGGCAATCTGGTCGGAATCGTCACCGAACGGGATCTTACCCGCAAGGTCGTCGCCACCGGCAATACCCCCGATGCAACCACTTTAGCCGAGATTATGACGCCCAACCCGGACACCTTGTCCCCGGATGATACAGCCTATAGCGCCTTGAGGCTCATGCAGACCCGTCACGTGCGCCACCTGCCGGTGGTTGACAACGGTCAGGTGGTCAGCATGGTGTCCATTCGTGACCTCTATGCCTCCATCACCGATGAATTGGAACACGACATCAAGGAAACCGAGGCCTTTGTGTTCGGCGACCGTTACGGTGCCTGACTCATTAGCTTAAGGGCTTCCCGCGCGGCGGAATCGAAGTCGGTTTCGCCACGCGCGACCCGGGCTAAAAGGTCTTCAAGAGCTCTGTCCCCGCTTTCCAGCAGGGCATCGGTCAGTCTTTGCCCGGCCAACGTGGCGACCAACTGCCTCGTGCGCCCTTGCGGGTCCAACCCGCGCGGATGCTCGGCCAGCCAACGGCCATGGGCGTCGATGGCTTGGGCCAATTCAGGGATGCCCTCTCCGGTGACCGCCGTGGTGATGATCACCGGCGGCGACCAGGCACCGCCTGTTGTCCCATTGGCCGTCATGGATACCATATCGCCCAGTTGCGCCGCCGAGGCCTGAGCCAGGGGCTGGTCCCCCTTGTTGACCACCAGGATATCGGCGATTTCCAGGATGCCCGCCTTGACCGCCTGAATGTCGTCACCCATGCCTGGCGCCACCACCACAATGCGGGTCTGGGCCAGCCCGGCAATCTCCACTTCCGACTGCCCGGCGCCGACGGTTTCCACCACCACCCGGTCGCGCCCCGCCGCGTCCATCACATCCACCACCCGCGCCGCGGTGCGTGACAGACCACCCACATGCCCCCGCGAGGCCAGGCTGCGCACGAACACGCCCGGGTCTCCGGCATGGTCGGACATGCGCACCCGGTCCCCGAGGATGGCGCCGCCGGTGAGGGGGCTGCTGGGATCCACGGCCACCACGCCGACGCTCAGATCCTGCTCCCGAAAGGCCGCCACCAGGGCCGAGACCAGGGTGGATTTCCCGGCCCCCGGCGACCCGGTCAAGCCAATCACCCGGGCACACCCGAGGCGCGGCTGGACCTCTGCCAGGACAGCCTGGGCATCGGCGGTTTCATTTTCCACGGCGGTGATGGCGCGGGCCAGGGCACCCCGGTTCCCTTCGGCCAGCTTAGGCAGCCAATCGAGACTCATGAAAGATTCTCCAATAGTTGGCGCAGGGCCTCGGCGCCGCCATCCTCGCTGTCTGGGTCAATGCTCGCCACCGGGACATCGGGTATATCGACCCTTTCGACGCCTACGAGGACGATGCCTCGGGCATCCTCTTGCAAGGCCACGTCGGCCAGCACCGTTGCCGCGGGTGCTTTGCCCAAATAGACCACTTCCATCCCCCCATCGCGCAAGGCCGAGGCCAAGGCCTGCAAAGCGGGGTCGTGATCGTCACGTCCGGCGAGAATCAGTTTCAAGGGGAGAGGGGGCATGGGGGACTCCGCTGCGGGTACAAGCCACCATTCTACTCGGCGCGAGGGGATGGTGAACAGAGAGGAGTTCTGTTATGGTGCGCCGCTTGACGGTCGTCGCGGAGAGTTTCGCTTAAGGCTTGATCAGTCTGGAATAGACCGCACGCTCACCACTCCGAAAGAAGAAAAATGACAGAATTCGAAGGCGTCGCCGAGACGCTGGGCCAGGCTTTGACGAAGCGTGGCTACACCCATTTGACCCCGGTACAAGAGGCCATGCTGCGTCCTGACCTGCTGGACTCCGATGCCTTGGTGTCTGCGCAGACCGGATCGGGCAAAACCGTCGCCTTTGGCATGGCCCTGGCGCGGACCCTGCTCAATGACAATGGCCGCTTTGCCTTCGCTCAGGCCCCTTTGGCCTTGGCCGTTGCGCCAACCCGCGAGCTGGCTTTGCAGGTCAAGCGGGAGCTGGAATGGCTGTTTGAAATGACCGGCGCCACCGTGGCTTCCTGTGTTGGCGGCATGGATATGCGCACCGAGCGCCGGGTCTTGGAGCGGGGAGCCCATATGGTCGTCGGCACTCCAGGACGTCTGCGCGATCACATCGAGCGCGGTTCCTTGGATACGGCGGGCCTGCGCGCCGTGGTGCTGGACGAAGCCGATGAGATGCTCGATCTGGGATTCCGCGACGACTTGGAATACATCCTCGACGCGGCACCCGCCGAGCGCCGGACCTTGATGTTTTCCGCCACCGTGCCCCGATCCATCGCCAATCTGGCTAAGCGCTACCAGCGCGACGCGGTGCGGGTCAGCACCGTGGCTGAGCAGTCGCAGCATCTCGATATAGATTATCGCGCTTTGACCGTGGCGCCCAATGATCGGGAAAACGCCATCATCAACCTGCTGCGCTTCTATGATGCCAAGAATGCCTTGGTGTTCTGTTCCACCCGGGCCACGGTCAATCATATGACCAGCCGCTTCGCCAATCGCGGTTTTTCCGTGGTAGCGCTATCCGGGGAACTGAGCCAGAACGAGCGCAGTCATGCCCTGCAGGCCATGCGCGACGCCCGGGCCCGGGTCTGTATCGCCACCGACGTGGCGGCACGGGGCATTGATCTGCCCGGCCTGGAGCTGGTCATCCATGCGGATCTGCCCAAAAATCGCGAGGGACTGCTGCATCGTAGCGGCCGTACCGGGCGGGCGGGGCGAAAGGGTGTCAGCGCGCTGATCGTGCCGCATAACTGGCGCTCGCGCACGGAACGCATGTTGCGCGCGGCCAATATCGAGGCCACCTGGGCCAACCCACCGTCGGTGGAGGATATTCAAGCCCGGGACCGCGAACGCATTCTCGCCGACCCCATGCTCACCGAAGCCCTCTCCGAGGACGAACAAGCCTTTGCCCAGGAGCTATTGGATCAGCATTCCCCCGAACAGGTTGCCGCCGCCTTTCTCCGCCTGCGCCGGGCCGAACAGCCGGCACCCGAGGAACTGCTGAATACCGCGCCGGTGGAGCGCCCCAAAAGGCAGCGTGACGACTTCAAGAACGGGGTGTGGATCTCCTTGTCCGTGGGCCGTGAGCATACCGCCGAGCCGCGCTGGCTGCTGCCCATGCTCTGTCGCGCCGGTCATGTGACCAAACACGAAATCGGCGCCATCCGCATTCATGCCAAGGAAACCCATGTGGAATTGGCGCCCGACAGCATCGAGCGATTCATGGAGGCCCTGGGACCGGGACAGAAAGTGGAAAAGACCATTTCCGTGACCCGGCTGGAAGGCATCCCGGAACCGCCGAAAGATGCCGGTCCGCGCAAGCCTTATGCCCGCAAGAAACCCTACGCGGATAAAAAGCCCTATGAGGGGCCGAAAACCGACGCTCATACGCCTCCCGAGAAACCCAAGGCGAAACCGGTCGAGGCACCCGCCAAGCCATCCCCCAAGCCAAAGCCGAATCCGAAATCCAACTCCTGGTCCAAGAAGATTGTTGATCAGGCGGACAAGCCTGTAGAAAAACCTAAACGCGACCCGTGGAAAAAGAAGCCGGAACGGGCCGCCAAGCCCGAGCGCCCGACCAAGACAGCGCCCAAGGCTAAACAGGCGCAGGCTGAAACGGACGCCAGGCCGACCGTGCGCGGCGTACCGCAACCGGGCTCGCGACCCAAGCTGGGGCTTAATTTCAAAGGCGGTGAAGCGAAATCGGATGGCCCCGGCGGCAAGCCACGGACCAAGCCAAAATCCAAGGCCAAGGGCAAACCCAAGGGCAAGAAAGACTTCAAGCCCAAGTTCCCCAAGGGGGGCAGAAAGCAACGCACACAGGATGACCCCGGGTCTCGGCCCTTGATGCGCAAGCGGGTGGCGAAGAAGGGGGGGTAGAGCCTTTCGCGTTTCATATGCCCCATTGTGATGGTCTCCGGTGAGTCGAACCGCCAGGAAAGATCCCGAAAGCGATGCGGCGCATCGGTGAGGGACTTTGACGCCGCGGGCGGCCACCGGAGGCCACCGGAGACCACCCTGCGGGCCGATCCTTTTGCCTAGATCACGTCGTGTTTGATCGGTTTCGATCAAACACGACGTGATCGATTCCAATAAGGTCGCGCGTGTCTAGCGGGTCCGATTGGACCCGACACGCGCTAAGGGGAGCGTCGCGACCCTTGACCGTAGCCCCGCTACGCCCTGCGCGCCGCTCCTGCCCCTAAGGCAAAATAATTCGGTCACAATGGGTCATATTATACGCGAAAGACTTTAGGCCGGCAGCTAGGAAAATCACCCAATCCATGCCCGCCAGGTTCGCCCCTTTCACCAGAAGGCGGCCCGTGATGGCGCGCGTAAAACCAAACGCCGCGACGGCTATCTTAGAGAGAGTTATTTATTTAAATAGATTCAAAATGGTGTATGAGTGACCCGTAGACCTGAATAACCTCAACGGTCGTTTTGGCATACGAAGGGAGACTCATGACCTGGTTTTCTCAATCCTGGCTGGGGCGTCATTGGCGTGGCGACCTTTCCCTTGGTGTCTCCTATTGGTTCAATGGGGTCGTGCTCACCTTTCTCTTTGCGATCGTCGTTGAAGGGCTGGCCGGCGTTCCGGAGCAATACGATCCTTTTTGGGGGTTGGTAACGATTGTCTTTATCTGGACCAGCGTGTCGGTATTGTCTGTCTGGCAATTGGTGGGGATTTGGCGGTCGGCCAGTCGGCACAAAGAGCGGGGTGGATCCGGATTTTGGGCGATCCTGGCGCAGGTAATGGTGGTCATCGGTGTCTTTAGGTCCGTCGTTCCCGTGGTAACGTCGGGCGTGCCGCAGATAGTGGAATCAATGGACATCCTCCTCGGTGACGAGGAAATGGGGGAGCACAGTTTCCGGGTTTTGAACGCCGGTACCGAAGTCGAGGTGAAGGGAGGGATTACTTTTGGCCTGACTGAAAAGCTGGAGGAGGTTGTGCGGGCCAACCCCAAGATCCGCGTTGTGCATTTATCCAGTCATGGCGGGCGCATTGGCGAGGCCATTCGACTTCGCAATTATATCCGGGCGGCAAAGCTGGATACGTATGTGGGGGCATCGTGTGAATCCGCTTGCACCATTGCTTTTTCCGGGGGCGTGACGCGATATCTGCATCGATGGACCGGGCAGCTCGGATTTCATCAAGCCTCTATCGTTGGTTTGGAAACCTCCGAATTCGATGAAACCAGCCAGGAAATTGTCGATGACGCGGTTGTTTCCGGTATTGACCGCGACTTCATGATGAAAGCCTACCATACACCGAATAGCTCCATGTGGTATCCAACGCACGAAGAAGTCATCAAGGCTCGCTTTGCGACGGAGTATTCCAATGGGCAATTCGCCTTGTCCGGTTACGAAGAATCGACCGCCACTGAAACAATCACGAAAAGCCTTCTGGATCTGCCATTGTATGTATTGATAAAGCAGGTGGATGAAGAAGCCTTTTCGGCCATTGTTGATACTTTCGCCGCGGGGATGATGAATGGCGAATCCGAGAAGGATGTATTAATCCTCATCAAGGCCATTGTTAGAAGCGTCACGGAAAAATACCTTTATCAGGCATCGGATCAAGCGATCTGGGAGGGTGGCCGCTACCTTCTAAATGTGATGAGTAAGATCGACGCCGTGGATCCGATCGCATGCCACTATTATATCTTCCCGGATGGTGAGCACTTCACGGATTTAAGAGACTATTTGTCCGAAGAGGAATTGCAGAGGGATCTTGAGATTTCCGAAATGGTCATTGCCTCCGCGCTTGATCTCGCGCACGCGGGCGTGGGGGAAGATGAGGTTTTGCCTTACCTCGAAGCCGTTTTCACAAAACTGAGTGAACGATTTGGCCAAGATTTTGTTGAAAAATACCAACAAGCGGAAAACGGCGGGGTTGTCGGAGAGGGGTGTCGTTTGTTCATTGAGCTCTATCGTGAGGTCTTAACGCTCCCCAAGGATAAAGCGGTAAAAACCCTTCGGTACATGTTTGAACCGGGCGTTTCCTGACGATCAAACACGACGTGATCAAGACGCATGGTCAGCCCGGATAGTCGTAGGTCACGATATCCTTGGCCCGGCGGCAGATCTCGCGGCCATAATCGGTCCATTGCCCCTGGCCCCAGTAGCGGTAGCAACTGGTCTGGCTGCTCATCAGGTGGAACAGGGCCTTGCGGTAGCGGTTCTCGTTGGTGGGCATGTTGTTGGCCAGCACCCGTTCGTTAAAGGCGCTGCTGGCTTCTTCCATGGGGCCGAGCACGTTGTCATAGCCCTGCACCCAGGACAGGTCATTGGTCCAGGAGCCACCATCCATGTGGAAGCGGTGGTCCTCTTTCTTACACTCCTCGATCACCTGGGCCAGCTTGTCCGGGCCGTCGCCGGGCTTCATGCGCTCCCAGATCATGTTCTGGAACACCGGTTGCAGGGCGGGCAGATCGGCCTCGCCGATGCCGATGGAGGCCAGGTACTCGATATATTCCGAGGCATTGACCATGGGTGTCTGGGAACCCGAGGCCTCGCGGGCCACGTCCATGAACTTGCCGGGGAATTCATTCATCATCACGCCGCCATTCTCGCCGTCGGCGATTTGAGTGACGATGGGCGGCACCGACTGCCCGGCCAGCTCCCAGCGGTCCAGGCTCAGGGCCTCGTAATAGGGCTGCATCTGCGCCACCAGCTTGGTGTCCGAGCCCTGGGTCTTGATCACCGCGATGATGCTCGCCGTCTCGCCTTTCGAATTGGTGCAGACCAGGCGGTGGGGCAGGTGCTTGAGTTCCGGGCCCCAACCATTGTCCGGTTGTTGGACGGAATGCTCCTGCACCAAAACCCATTGATAGCCGCAGTCCTTCAGGGTCTTGACGAATTCATAGGCCACGTCGGGATGGTTGGGCAGGGCCATCTCCGAGGGCGAGAAGCCGCGCAAACGTTTCAGGGCATCCAAGCCGAATAGGGCGGCGAAATGGTGCTGGAAGGCCTTCACATGCAGACGGAAATCCTGCACCGGGGTCGACGGCGCCACCGCGTGTCCCCAGGGCATGCCCAGCCACTCGACACAACGGGCATAGTCCGGATTGACGGTGATATTCTTCAGCGCGTCCAATACGTCATGGGCGCCCATCTGCCGCAGGCCATGGAAAAGGGTGCCGGAATACTCCAGCATCACGCGCGGATTATGGCCCTCGCCGACCAGTTGCGGGATAAACTCGCCGATGCGTTTGTAGCACCACTGGAAGCCGGGGGCGTTGTGGTTGTCGCCGATGTCTTGATGCCACATCATGTCTTGCAGGTTGCCGATGATCTCGGCGGTTTGCAGGTCGCCACCGCCCGCCGGGATCAACGGCTGATGCATGTGCAGGGCATTGGCACAGCAGGATTTGGCGGCACCGAAATCAATATGGCTATGGGGAAGGAACAGTTGTTCGTCGCGGCTGTCGGCGATGACCTTGTCGATCAGATCTTCACGACCGGCGATGTTGGGCAGACCATCCACATATTCGGGCAGGGTATCCATGGGACTCGATCCTTCGTGAGGCTACTTATGGCGGATGTACTGATAAACGTCGACATAATGACCGGCAGGGCCGCTCCAGGATAGATCCTGTTTCATGCCGTTTTCGATCATCCAGCGAAAGGCCCTGGGATGATGGTTCCACAGGGCGATGGCCCGGTTCAAGGCCGATTCAATGCCCGGCAGGTCGGCATTGTGGAATGTATAACCGTTTCGGTCGTCCTGAGGAATATCCGAGTAATCCCAGTCGAACACCGTGTCGGCCAACCCGCCCACCGCGCGCACGATGGGCACAGTGCCATAACGCAGGGCAATCATCTGGGTCAGGCCGCAGGGCTCGAACACGCTGGGCACCACCATCATGTCGGCTCCGGCATAGATCAGGTGTGCCGCTTCCTCGTCGAAGGCGAGCTCCATATGGCAGTCTTCGTTGTCGTTGAATTGCCATTTCAGCTGCTCGAACTCTTTCTGGATGGCCGGGTCGGGACTCGATCCAAGCAGCACGAATTGCGCCCCGTGGGCCAGGGAGTGGTAAAGGGCATGGCGGATCAGCGGCAGGCCTTTCTGGGCGTCCAGTCTGCCGACGAAGGCGACAATGGGGCGATAGCTTTCCTGCAACAGGAAGCGTTGCCGCAGGGCCTTCTTGTTACCGTACTTGCCGTCCACGTCGCGGCTGTCATAGGGGCAATGGATCAAAGGATCGGCGGCCGGATTCCACATGTCGTAGTCGAGACCGTTGAGGATGCCGCCGAAGCGATCCTGGTGGATATGCAGCACCTGCCCCAGACCGAAACTCTGGTCCGTATGGCGCACTTCCCAGGCGTGGTTGGGCGACACGGTGGCAGTGAAGTTGGCGTAGACAATGCCGCCCTTAAGGAAATTGATGAAGGCGGGATTGATATCGCCCATACGCTGAGGATCGAAATAGTATTCGGGTCGTCCCAGCCCGGTGGCATGCAGGATTCCGGCGTCTTCGGTACCTTGGTGCTTGAAGTTGTGGATGGTCAGGCAGACCCGCAGCTTATCCAGGCCATTGTGGGCATAGACCTCATACAGCAGCACCGGTACCAGGGCCGTCTGCCAGTCATGCACATGCAAGACGTCCGGGCGACGACCGCTTTGCAACAGAAATTCCAGCACCGCCTTGGAGAAAAACGCCCAGCGATAGGGCTCGTCGTCAAAGCCGTAAAAGGCGCCGCGGAAGAAGAAGTTCTCGTCCGAATGGGGCTCGATAAACAGGCAGTCCCGTCCGTGAACGCTTCCGGCCAGCACCGAGCAATGGATCGCGCCTTCGTACCAGGGCACCCAGAGCTCTTCCATCTCCATGCGCAAGTCGTCGATATGGTCGGTGCGCAGGCAGTCATACTTGGGCAGGATGATTTCGACGTTGTGGCCTTGGGATTGTAGGGCGCCAGAAAGGCCGTAAACCACATCGGCCAGCCCGCCGACCTTGGCAATAGGCGCGCATTCCGACGCCGCCATGACGATGTCGAGTACCGGCTTGCTTTTCGGCTTCGGGACAGCCTTTTTCCTGGGCGCGGGCTTCTTCTTTGGCGGGGGGGCGGCCTTTGCCGTGCGCTTGGCTTTGACCGGGACCTTGGGCGCGGCCTTCTTGCGAGGGGACGGAGCCTTGGTCATGATCTCAGTCGGACCCCATTAGTGCCTGCGCCCGGGCCAGATGAACCAGGGATTCTTCCAGGTCCGCCTCGCAGCGATCCACCCAGGCTTCGCCCCAGTAGACGTTGCAGCTGGTTTCAGCCCGCAACAGCCGCCACATGGATTCTTCCAGTTCGTGATGCAAGGCGGGATCGTGCAGGCCTTGTTCATAGGCGGTCCAGCGGGCGTCATGGACACTCTTGCTGATGTCCGGCAGCCGCGCCAGGGCGGCTTTTTGCAGGTCCGATCCGGTCCATTGGGTAAAGCCATGACCATGATGCCAGCCGGTGTTCCAGGCGCCGGTGCCGACGGTCACTTCGCCGAAAGTACCGAAGCGGTCGAGATAGTCATCGATGAAGGTCGGGCGGATGGGGCCGGTATCATCGCGGGCGGCGGTGAGCAGTGGTTCATAGAAAGCGCCCCAGAAATTGGACTGCCAATTGGTATTGCGGAACCAACCGCCGTTGTCGCCATCGGTGCAGGTGGTGACCAAGGGCTCGAAATCGCACCAACGGGTACGCTCGACCAGTTCGTTTTCGAACCAGCCGAAGTCCATGCCCGATTCCTGGGCGTCGGACAGTTCCCGGTCGCGCACCACGACGACGATCTCGTCGCCTTCATGGCGGGCGATATGGGGGCGATAGCGCAAATCCTGCCATTCCATGGACCCGTTGGCCGGCGCCACGTGATCGCTGTCCACCAGTACATAGCGATAGCCGAGACTCTTCAGCAGCGGAATCAGCTCCATGGAGAAGCCCATCTCCGGCGGCCAGAAACCGTTAAAGCCGTCACGCCAGAACAGGTGGCTGGCCAGGCCCTTCCACCGTTCAAGATGTTCCTTGCGGTCCGATTGAGGAATCAGCGGCAGAACCGGGTGATAAAAACCGGTGCCGAGGATATTGATGATCTTGTCGTTCTGTAGATGCCAGAGCAGAGCGCCGCAATCGACGGTCCCATAGACCCGTTCCTGAAATGCATTGTTGGACAAGGTTTCCAGCAAGGTGCCGGACATGGAAAGGTGCACCCGGCCAAGGTCTTCCCAGCCCCACAGGGCGCGCGGGATGCGGTCCATGGCGAACAGGATTTCGCGGGCTTCCCAGTTGGCTTCGTCCAACAGGTTTTCAAGGTTGCCGGACGGCTGGTGCAGATTGAGCACCAACGCGTGGTGTATGGCGGTCATGGCTCCCCCTTTAAGTTCCCCGGATCCGTGACGACAGGGAATACTGGCACGATTCCATCTGTTAGGACATTACATAATTTTCGGTGGCGGGGATGCTGTCATGAAAAACTCATCCACCGGTGCCAAGGGTTTTCCGTTCTCGGCTGGACGGCGATACCCCGGATAGCTTATAACAGCAAATCCTAATCAAGGCCGTTCGAAAGGCCTGACCCATTTCGTATCTCTCACAGGGGAGGAGATCCAAAGCATGTTGAAGGGTAAAGTACTGGTCGCCCAAGGTGGCGGCCCGACCGCAGTGATCAATCAGTCCATGGTTGGCGTTGTGCAAGAAGCCCGCAAAATCCCGTCCGTTGAGCGCGTCTATGGCGCCCTGCATGGGGTGAGCGGCATTGTTAACGAGAACTTCGTCGATCTGACTCAGGAAACCGACGCCAATCTGGAAATGGTTGCCGCGACCCCGTCCTCCGCGCTGGGCTCGACCCGCGACAAGCCGGACCTGGAGTACTGCAAGAACATCTTCAAGGTCTGCCAGGCGCACGGCATCGAGTCGTTCTTCTATTGCGGCGGCAATGACAGTTCCGACACCTGCCGGATCGTTGCCGAGGAAGCCGAGAAGGTGAACTACAACCTGCGCTGCGTCCATGTGCCGAAGACCATCGACAATGACCTGGTGATCAACGACCATACCCCGGGCTTCCCGTCGGCGGCGCGCTACGTGGCCTCGGCCTTCGCCGGTCTGAACCTGGACAACAAGGCGCTGCCGGGTGTTTTCCTGGGCATCGTCATGGGCCGCCACGCGGGCTTCATGACCGCCGCTGCCGCCGGTCTGACTCAGAACTCCGCCGATGGGCCTCACCTGATCTACCTGCCGGAGCGTACCTTCGACATGGATAGTTTCGTCACCGACGTGAAGACCACCTACGACAAGTATGGTCGTTGCGTGATCGCCGTGTCCGAAGGCATCCACGACGCTTCGGGAAACCCGATCATCACTCAGTTGATGAGCGAAATCGAAAAGGATGCCCACGGCAACGTGCAACTGTCCGGCACCGGCGCTTTGGGCGACCTGCTGTCCGACGCGGTGAAGGAAAAGACCGGCATCAAGCGTGTGCGCGCCGATACCCTGGGCTACATGCAGCGCTCGTTCCTGGGCTGTGTGTCCGATGTGGATCAGCGCGAAGCCCGTCAGGTTGGCCAGCGGGCGGTGAACTTCGCCCACTACCTGGACAAGAGCGGCACTGTGACCATCCGCCGTGTTGGCGAATATCGAGTCGACTTCGTTCTCGACAAGCTCACCGACGTGGCCGCCAAGACCAAGGTCATGCCCGATGAGTTCATCAATGCCGCCGGGAATGGCGTCACCGAGGACTTCATGCGCTATATCAAGCCGCTGTTGGGCTCCGACATCACGCCGGTAGCCTATTTGTCCGACCAGAACAAGGTCGACAAGATCATCGGCTAAGCGTTTGCTTGCCCGTTACCGACGCCCCGTCCCCAATCAGGGGGCGGGGCGTCGTGCGTTGCAGGACTTGATTTCACCGCTGCCCTGTGGTCTATGCGCGGAGCAATTCCTTAAGGAGACCCGGGTATGAACAGCGACAGCCGCAACGGCAATGGCCATCAGCATCTGGTGCTGCGCCTGTCCTGCGAGAACAAGGTCGGCATTGTCGCCGCTGTGGCCAAGTTGATCGCCGACGTGGAAGGCAATATCCTCGACTCCTCGCAGTTCGATGACCGCTCCACCGGCAAGTTCTTCATGCGTACCGAGTTCGAGTTGGTCGGCGAGCAGGGCCTGCCCGCTTTCCAGAACCGCTTCGCCCGCGACGTGGCCAAGCCGTTCGATATGTTTTGGTCGCTGCACGACAAGGGGGAGAAGGTTCGGGCCCTGGTGCTGGTCTCCAAGGGCGACCATTGCCTGGAAGATCTGCTCTATCGCAGCGGCAAGGGGACCCTGCCCATCGAGGTGACGGCGGTGGCATCGAACCATCAGTCCCTGCGCCCCAACGCCCAATCCCGGGGTATCCCTTTTCATTATCTGCCCATCGTCGATGGCGACAAGGCGGCCCAGGAAGCGCAGGTTCTCGGCCTGATGAAGGAAACGGGCGCGGAACTATTGATCCTGGCGCGCTACATGCAAATTCTGTCGCCGGAGCTCTGCCGTCAGCTGCGCGGGCGGGCGATCAATATCCATCATTCCTTTTTGCCCGGTTTCAAGGGCGCCAAGCCCTATCACCGGGCCCATGATCGCGGCGTCAAGCTGATCGGTGCCACGGCCCATTATGTCACCGAGGATCTGGATGAAGGTCCGATCATCGAACAGGCCGTCGAACCGGTGAGCCATCGCGACTATCCCGAGGACCTGATCGCCCTGGGCCGCGACATCGAAAGCAAGGTATTGTCCCGGGCCGTGCGCCTGCATGCGGAACATCGGGTTTTCCTCAACGGCATCAAGACCGTGGTTCTGTAGCGCCCTCCTTCGAATTATTGCGATGCGGCGAAGGCGGGGGCATACTGCGCCCATGCGATTCGCCCCACTCATAAGCCTGATGGCTCTGTTGCTGCTCGGTGCCTGTGGCACCGTCGATATGGAGCCCAGCCGCTCGTCGCGCGGCCCCTCCGCCGCCCAGGCCGGAAGCGCGGGCTTTTTCCATGCCACCGAGGTCAAGGTGGCGCGCGGCGATACGGTCTATGCCATCTCGCGCCGTCACAAGGTCCCCATGCGGGCGATCATCGATGCCAACAAACTCAAGCCGCCCTATGCTCTGCGCATCGGCCAGTGGCTGAAGCTGCCCCGGGTGGCGGTGCATACGGTGGTGCGCGGCGATACCCTGGGCCGCATTGCCCGGCAGTACAACGCCGAGCTGGCCACCGTGGCCCGGCTCAACGGTTTGAGGTCGCCCTATGTGATCTATCCCGGTCAACGGCTGGCCCTGCCCGGCGGCAGTGCCATGCCGCAGGTGGCCGCGCAGCCCGTCCGGAAAACCGCCAAGCCCACCACCTCCCGTACCAGCCGCGAGCCGAGTATCCGCAAGGCCCCGGTGGCGCGACCCCAGCCCGGGCAAAAGGTCACCATCACCAAGCGTGCCCCCAGCGCCCCCAAGGCGGTCACCGCGGCCCCGCCCCGGCGCTCGGGCAATTTCGTCTGGCCGGTGCGAGGGCAGTTGCTGTCGGGCTTCGGCACCAAGGGCAAGGGTCTGCACAATGACGGTATCAATATCTCCGCCAAGCGTGGCGCCCCGGTCAAGGCGGCGGAAAACGGCGTGGTGGTCTATGCGGGCAACGAGCTCAAGGGCTTTGGCAACCTTTTGCTGATCAAGCATGCCAAGGGCTGGGTCACCGCCTATGCCCACAATCAGGATCTGCTGGTCAAGCGCGGCGAAAAGGTCAAGAAAGGCCAGCGCATCGCTCGCGTCGGCTCGTCCGGCGGCGTCACCCAGCCGCAACTGCACTTCGAACTGCGCAAAGGCAAAACGGCCATCGATCCATTGAAGTATCTGCCCCGGGCGGTGGCGAAGCGCGGTCACCCTTCGGCAGGGACCGGGTGAAATCAGAGCCGAGATCCTGCACTCGGTTCATTGCGATCCCAACCGGCGGGAATTCTTCGACATGATCCGTTCCGTGCCCGCACTCGCCCGTGCCGCCCGTAGATCCGGGCATGGATTGCCCCATGGCTGTCGGGACATCGCCCTACCAGCGAATTCTGACCTTTTCGACCCGGCGGCCATCGGCCTTTTCGATGATGAATTCATAGCCTTGGTAGTTCAAATGACTCCCCTGGTCGGGGATCTCGCCGGTGATCTGGAGCAACAAGCCCGCCAGGGACTCGTAATCACCTTCGGGGAGGGTGACGGCGGCTTCATCGGCCAAGGTCGGCAGAGGGATCCGGGCATCGACGAGCACTTCCTTTTCGCCGATCCGCCGGATCAACGGGGTTTCGGTGTCATATTCGTCTTCCAGTTCACCGACCACCTCTTCGAGGATATCCTCGACCGAGACAATGCCTTCAGCCCCGCCGAATTCATCGACCACCACCGCGATAACGTCGCCTTCGCGGCGGAACGAAAGCAATAGGTCTTCGATGCTTTTGGTCTTGGGCACGTAGCGCACGCTGCGGATGAAAGGGGTAATCGATTGATCCGCTTCTTCGCAGAGCAGTTCAAGGGCATTGAGGCATCCGGTCACCCTGTCGATCCGTTCGTCATAGACCGGCAGGCGCTTATGCGCCGTGTCGATGGCCAGACGCCGAGCATCGCCGCAACTCGCGCCGCATTCGATGGCCGCGACTTCGATCAGCGGCATCATGACATCGCCAACCGTGGTCTCGCCGAAATTAAAAACCCGGCGGATCATGTTTTTCTCATCGGGCAGAATATCGCCTTCCGCGGCAGACATCTCCATCATGGTGACGATCTCTTCGCGCAGGGTAAATGGGTTGAGCGTCTTGCCGCCACCCAAGACCCGGGCCACAATCTTGGTCACACCGGTGAATACCAAAAGCAGCGGGTAAAACAGATATGATGCCGCGCGCAGCACAAAAATGGCGCGCGGCGTAATGGCATCGGCGCGTTGCTGAAAGATGCTTTTGGCGACGATCTCACCAAAGATCCAGATCAAGGGTGCGACGATGACGATCGCAAGCCAGCTATAACGCTCGCCGACCATATCAATGACCAGGGCCGTGGCGATTGTGGTATTGGAGACCACGGCGATATTGGTGCCCACGAGGGTGGTGGAAAGCAACCACTCAGGTTTCTTGAGCATCTCCAGCGCCAATTGAGCGCCGCGCGAGCCTTGGGCGGCTTCGTGGCGAAGCTTCATGCGATCAGCGCTAATGATGCCGATCTCGGAGCCTGAAAAGAAGGCTTCCAACGCCAGACAAAGAATCATGGTCAGGATGCCGGGGAGGAGTTCCATGGCTCAGGCCTCCTTTTCACTGGTAGCGTCGGCAAGAACTTCGACATTGTCGGGTTCGCTGGTGGCGTCGGCAAAAGCTTCGATATTGTCGGGATCGAGGGGCGTGATCATCGCTTCGATTTCGGCGATGCGTTGGTGGGAGACCGCCAGGATTTTGAACTCACAGGTCCCCAAGGTCATGCGTGCGCCGACCTTGGGAAGTTCACCAAAGGCATTGAACAACAGACCGCCGACGGTCTCGACACGGCTATCTTGAAGCTGCAGGCCAGTCAAACGATCAAATAGGTGCAGGGTCATGGTTCCATCCACGCGGTAGTGGTTGGTTCCAAGCTGCTTGAAACCCATCTCGCGCTCTTTGAGTATTTCCGACCGGCTGGGGATTTCGCCGAAAATACATTCCAGCAGGTCTTCCATGGTGACCATGCCGGTCACGCCGCCATATTCATCGACGGTGAGAGCCACCGATAGCTTACGCAGCCGGAAGGTATGGAACAGGTCGGCGGCGAGGCGGGAGTCGGGCACGAGATAGGGCGTGCGCAGAAAAGGGGCGAGGTTTTCCGCATTCAAGGGCTCGGGGTAATGGTCCAACTCGACCTCCAACAGGTCGCGGGTAAACAGCATGCCAAGCACGGTCTCGCGGTCATGGGCATAGACCGGAACCTTGGTATGGCCGGTGCGGGTCAATTCGGCGGCCATCTCGGCTAGAGTAAGGGATTGGTCCAGGGTAAACAGGCGCGAGCGCGGAGTCATGATTTCGCGCAGGGCCTTGTCTCCGAAATCAAAGATCTGATTGATGAACTTGGCTTCTTGATGGTCCAGCGCGCCTTCGCCAACCGCCTCGCGGGCCAAGGAACGTACCATGTCCTCGGTCAGAAGGTTAGCCCGCGAGCGCTCGCTGCCGACGACCATGGTGATGAAATAGTCCGCGATGTGACGAACCACCCAGCGCAACGGCGTAATCATCTTGGCGAAAAACTCGATGGGACGACACTGGGCCGTGGCAAAGGCCATATTGTTGCGAATAGCCAGGGTCTTGGGGGTAATCTCCCCCACCACCAGCAGGATCGGCACCATGACGATAAGGTTGATCCACTTGCTTTCAGGCCCGAACAGGGCGATCACCACCGAAGCCGAAATCACGGAGGCCGCGACATTGACGAGTTCGTTGCCGATCAGAATGGTGACGATTAGGCGTCGGGGTTGGTTGAGCAGGTGTCGGATCAGGGTAATCTTGGGATTCCCCTCGCGCTCCATCTGCTCGAGTTTGACCCGGTCCAGGGAGAACAGGCTGGTTTCGGAACTTGAGAAAAACGCCGAGAGTCCCATCAACAGAATGAAAGCTGTAACTTGGAGCCAAAGTAGGTAATCCCATGCCATTATTCTTACTTATCCTTTCAATTGACCCGTCTAACCTAATAAATCCAGGTCTCACCACATTCCGTTTGGCCGAAACAATCCAAATGGCTCTCAGGCCTTGGCAACCAAAAACCCATTCGGCGCCTGCTGAAAAGCGTTGAATCGGGAAACACCATGGTCTGAAGTCTCCCGTTTCGATGAAGTTGAGTAGCGTGACGTGCGGCATCACGACGTCAATCGGCGTTACACGTTCCAGCGAACCGGCATTCCCCGGATCCCTCCCAAAACCAGCCTGAAAGTTAGCCGAAAACGCGGTTTCTGGGAAATTTAAACTGCTTTCTTGCCTGTTCAGACGAAGATCTGGCGACCAAGTCGGCTGAACAACTCGATTGCGAGGACGCTGCCTGACCTGTCGGGATTGGTATTGCCGCCACTCCCATTCTCCCCCCCTTATCCCTCCGGGGTTTTCGGCCAGGCTTCCGCATCCACGCAGGCCCGGTAGGCGTGCCAGGACGCGTGGCCGATGAGGGGCAGGGTGACGGCGAGGCCGATGTAGGCGGTGGCGAGGCCGGCGCCGGTGAAGATGACGATCAATCCGGCCCAGGTGAGCATGGCGCCTTTGTTCTTGGCGATGACCATGAAGCTGACCCCGGCGGCGGCAAACACGTCCACTTTGCGATCGAGCATCATGGGCAGGGTGATCACGCCGAACAAAAAGGCGATCCCGGCCAGGATGCCGCCGATGAAGGTGCCGGTGGCCAAAAAGATCCAGCCATCCATGGTGAACAAGATGCGGTCGATGACCGTCTCCAGGCTGCCGCCCACATGGGGAAACGACAGGGCAAAGGTGAGAACGGCGAAGCGGCTCCAGATGATGGCGAACAGCATCAGCACCAGCCCGGCGGTGAGAATGTGATAGGTGTTATGGCGCCCGGCGGTCAGGCATTTACCAGGACGCGGCAGCAATCCGGCTTCGTACTTGCGGCTGATGTCATAGAGCCCAAAGGCCAGGAACGGTCCACCGATGAGAAAGGCGGCGGTAAGTGGATAAATCAGGTAGTCCATTCCCGCCAAACGCAGTCCGACGCTTAAGCCCAGGCCCGTCACGGTAAAGATCACCCCATGGGCCAGGCTCATGCGCGGCGACCGGCAGAGATCGTTCCAGCCCTTGCCCAGCCAGACGAACGGCTCACCCATGTCGATGACGCGGATACGGTCTGCCAGACGCCCGGCCTTGGCCGGTGCTGTCGCTTGTTCCGTCATGATGTTGCCTCCCCAGGCTTGCAACGGCTTTGCCGCGAACTTGTTGCCTCAATCACACCGCATCTGATCAGATGTGATCCAACGCAAATAACGTGATCGATATCAATTGGGCCGCGCGGATTTACCGGGATCAATTGAACGCGGCCTGCGCTAGACGCTAACGGGAAGACCCTGAAGCGGCAAGGGAGAATCGAGGGAGGATAAAAAAGGGCAGGGCTTCC
Source organism: Magnetospira sp. QH-2 (assembly GCF_000968135.1). Classification (NCBI taxonomy): domain Bacteria; kingdom Pseudomonadati; phylum Pseudomonadota; class Alphaproteobacteria; order Rhodospirillales; family Thalassospiraceae; genus Magnetospira; species Magnetospira sp. QH-2. The sequence goes on from NZ_FO538765.1 coordinate 1,100,624, forward strand.
TATGGCCTATCCAAACATTGGATAGACCCGGGGAAGCCCAACAGCCGTCACGGCTCTCTGATCAGGCGATCAGGCGGCGACGTTCATTCCGTCAACCAGCAGGCTCAGACGCTCGCGCGCGATGTCCACGGCGGGACCGGTGTATTCGGCCAGATCCTCTTCTAGTTCCTTGGCGATGCGGGCGGCTTCCATTTGCGGGCCGTAGGCGAGGAATGCGGCAACACTTTCCAGCTTCTCGTTCCATTCCGGCTTCATTTCAATCAAGGATTCCATGTTCTTTTCGCTCCTTCATTGCATTGTGCACCCGCGCGATTTCCGAATCGGGAATCGGCCCCATGCCTAAAGGACTATTGTATTAGAATTTTCTAATCAGATAAAGTTATATCGTACGTTTTTTTTGCGGTGCAATATGGGGTGGGCTGGTTTCGGCTCCAATTTTGAGCTATTCTAAAACCCACACCCAGGCCGAAGGGGGCGCCTCATGACAACGGAATTCGACCAAAGCGAGATGCTGAATATGCTGTCGGCTTGCAATGAGTTGACCGAGGACTACAAGCGCGACGCGGTGAACGGAAACCCTCGGGCGCTGAAGGTCGCCTATGAACGGATCAACAGCTGCGTGCAGACCCACACCTGCCCCAACACGGTCATGTGTTCCATGGTATTGAAAGTATTCCAAGGGGAATTGTCGCGGTAGGCGCGCGCGGGCAAGCTTTGGGGGGCGGCTTGTCAACCTGAAGGGGATACAAGAGCCCGTCGTGTTTGACCGGATAGGGTCCAATGCGAAAAACGGGTTCGGTTTCAATATGTTCCCGGTGTGGCCTCAGCCATCGATCCGTTGCCCAAGCTCACCGGCCAGGTCCTGGATAAACTGCCAGGCGACGCGGCCCGACCGGGCCCCTCGGGTCATGGACCATTCCACCGCCCGGGCCCGCAACGCCTCCCGGTCCACCGACAGCCCGTATTGATCCGCATAGCCTTCGATGATGGCAAAGAAGGTGTCTTGATCGATATTGTGAAAGCCGATCCACAAGCCGAAGCGGTCAGACAGGGAAACTTTTTCCTCGACCGCTTCCGAGGCATGGATGGCCGTTGAGCGTTCATTTTCGATCATATCCCGGGCCATGAGGTGGCGCCGGTTGGAGGTGGCATAGAATAAGACATTCTCCGGCCGTCCTTCGATACCACCTTCCAGCACGGCTTTCAGGGATTTGTAGCTGGTGTCATCGGCGTCAAAGGATAGATCGTCACAGAAAACCAGACAGCGCCGTTGGCTATGGCGCAGGGCGGTGAGCAGTTGAGGCAGGGTGGGGATGTCCTCGCGGTGAATCTCCACCAAGGCCAAGCCGCCGGGGTTATCCGCCACCAGGGATCCATGGACCGCCTTGATCACCGAGCTTTTGCCGGTGCCCCGGGCGCCCCACAGCAACGCGTTATTGGCGGGCAGTCCTTCGGCGAAGCGGCGGGTATTGGCCAGCAGGGTCTCGATCTGCCGCTCAATGCCCTTGAGCAGAGCCAAGGGCAGCCGATTGACCCGGGGGACAGGCACCAATCGAGGCGCGTCCGCCTGCCAGACAAAGGCGTCGCCTTCGGGCAGAGTGAGGCCATCGGTGGCAGGCGGTGCCAGCCGGTCCAGGGCATCGGCGATGCGGTTCAGAAGGGCCATGGTCTCGTTGTCGGTCATGCCGGAACGGTAGTCGCCCTGGCAGCGAGCGTCAATCATACTACATTAGATTTGCATTGGCCGTCCGGGTCGCTATAGTCCGGCCAGCCAAAAACGCGCGTGATGTGATAGGAATTGGAGTTTCTGATGTTCTTTAGCCCTGCTTATGCCCAGGCCGCCCCGGCGGCGGGAGGCGGCGACCTGATTTCCGGCCTGCTGCCGATGGTGCTGATCTTCGCGGTCTTCTACTTCCTGCTGATCCGCCCGCAGCAGAAGCGGGCCAAGGAACACAAAGGAATGCTGGCGGCCCTGCGTCGCGGCGACAAGATCGTCACCAACGGCGGTATCATCGGTACCATCTCCAAGGTGGTCAGTGACGAAGAAGTCACCGTCGAGATCGCCGAGGGCATTAAAGTCCGGATCATGCGGGCGATGATCGCCCAGGTCATGGCCAAGACCGAACCGGCGGCCAATGATGACACTGGTGCCGCCGATGACAATAAGGATGGTGGCGACGGCAAAGGCAAAGGCGGCGGCTTGAAGAAGCTGCTCGGCGGCAAGTAGTCGTCTTCAAACGAAGCATATAGCGAGATTTCAAGGGGGGCCGCATGGTCTACATGGCCAAATGGAAGGTGATCCTGATCATCGTGGTCGGGCTATTGGGGTTGTCATTTGCTCTGCCCAACCTGGTGGATCGGCAAACGGCGGAAGGGCTGCCGTCCTTCATTCCCAGTCAACAGGTGAACCTGGGCCTGGATCTGCAGGGCGGTTCGCACATGTTGCTGGAGGTGGATCTCAAAACGGTCATCCGTGAGCGCATGGACTCCATCGTCGATAGCGCCCGGGCGGAACTGCGCAAGGCCAAAATCCGATATGACGATCTGAACAACGGCGGCGACAAGGTCACCCTGCGCATCAAGGACCTGGAAAGAATGGAGCAGGCCCATGACCTGATCTATGCGGCCGACAGGGAAACCCTCGTCACCGATGGCGACAACGGTTTGATCACAGTGGTCCTCACCGAGCAAGCGGCCAAGGCACGCATTACCTCGGCGGTGGAACAGTCCATCGAGATCGTGCGGCGGCGTATTGATGAAACCGGCACCCGTGAGCCGACCATTCAGCGTCAAGGGGAAGACCGGATCCTGGTGCAATTGCCCGGCGTCAAGGATCCCGAGCGGATCAAGGCCCTGCTCGGACAGACCGCCAAGATGACCTTCCACCTGGTGGACATCAAGACCGACCTCAACGAGGCGTTGAGCGGTCGGGTTCCGCCGCGGTCCATGTTGGTTCCTTCGGCCGATGAGATTGATCCGGCCAGTGGCCAGCCGCGCATGTATGTGGTCCATAAACGGGTGCAGTTGTCCGGCGAAAACCTAGAGGGTAGCCAGCCGACCTTCGATCAGCAGAACCGCCCGGTGGTGTCGTTCAGTTTTGACGGCATCGGCGGGCGCAAGTTCGCCAAGATCACCACGGAAAACACCGGCAAACCCTTTGCCATCGTGCTCGACGGAAAAGTGATCAGCGCGCCGCGCATCAACGAGCCGATCCTGGGTGGGTCGGGGATCATCACCGGCGGTTTTTCGGTACAGGAAGCCAGCGATCTGGCCCTGCTGCTGCGCGCTGGCGCGCTGCCCGCACCGCTGACCATCCTTGAGGAACGCACCGTTGGCCCGGGGCTCGGCGCGGATTCCATCGCCGCCGGTAAGATCGCCTCGATCATTGGCCTGGTGCTGGTGATTGTCTTCATGGGCGCTGCCTATGGCCTGTTCGGGTTGATGGCCAATGTGGCTTTGCTGGTCAATCTGGTACTCATCGTCGGTGCCCTGTCGGCTTTGCAGGCAACCCTGACCCTGCCCGGTATCGCCGGAATCGTGCTGACCATCGGTATGGCGGTGGATGCCAACGTGCTGATCTTCGAGCGGATCCGCGAGGAAGGCCGCATCGGGCGAACGCCCATTGCCGCCATCGACGCCGGATATCAGCGCGCGCTGACCACCATCATCGATGCCAACGTGACCACCTTGATCGCGGCCATGCTGCTGTTCTCCTTCGGGTCCGGGCCGGTGAAGGGCTTCGCCGTCACTCTGGCCATCGGCATCGTGACCTCCATGTTTACCGCCATCATGGTGACCCGCTTGATGGTGGTCACCTGGTTGCGTAGCAAGCGCCCTTCGGCGCTGCCCATTTAAGGGGAGAGGGACCATGAAAGGCTTCAACCTTATCAAGCCGGGAACCAACATTCCGTTCGTTTCCGTGCACCGGCCGTTCTTCCTGATTTCGCTGTTGTTGGTCATTGGCTCGGTGGCACTGTTCAGCCTGCGTGGCATGAATTTTGGTATCGACTTCCAAGGCGGCATCGTCATCGAGGTGCGCTCCGAGAAGGCCGCCGACATCGGCCATATGCGCTCGGTTCTGGGCGACCTGGGCCTGGGCGAGGTCTCCTTGCAGGAGTTCGGCGCGCCCACCGACGTGATGATCCGCGTCCAACGTCAAGAAGGCGGCGAAAAGGCGCAACAGATTGCCGTGGCCAAGGTCAAGGAAACCCTGGGTGACGGCTTTGAATATCGACGCACGGAGTTCGTCGGTCCGAAGGTGTCCGAGGAGCTGTTCTGGTCCGGGTTACAGGCGGTGGGCTTCGCCATCCTGGCCATCTTGATCTATATCTGGTTCCGTTTCGAATGGCAGTTCGGCATGGGCGCCGTGGTGGCCCTGGTCCATGACATTCTTTCCACCATCGGCCTGTTCGCCATCACCCAGATGGAATTCAACCTGTCCACCGTGGCCGCCGTGCTAACCATCGCGGGCTATTCCATCAACGATACGGTGGTGGTCTATGACCGGGTGCGCGAGAACCTGCGACGCTACAAGTCCAGGCCGCTGCCCGAGGTGCTCAACATCTCCATCAACGAGACCCTGTCGCGCACGGTGATGACCTCGGTCACCACCCTGCTGGCCTTGCTGGCTCTGTACTTCCTTGGCGGCGAGGTCATTCGCGGCTTCTCCATCGCCTTGATCTGGGGCATCGTGATCGGCACCTATTCGTCGATCTTCCTGGCGGTTCCGCTGATGCTCTACATGAACCTGCCCCGGCGCAGCGGCGACAAGGCCGATGGCCAGGCGGCAACTGAGGGAGCCTGACATTTCCCTCGACATTACCCCGCTGATCCCCGCCGGACGCCAACTCATCCGAGGCTATGGCGACGGCAAGTTTCGCATCGCCGAAACGCAACATGATGGATCGGTGCTGGTGTTTGCCGACGAGACACTGGCCTGGCCGGTGGCCCGCTGGGAAGACGTGACCATGGATAGTCTGACCCCCATCCTCGACCGGGCGGCGGAAGCCCGCCTGCTGCTGATCGGCTGCGGCCCGGCTTTCGTGCTGCCGCCCCGGGGCCTGAAAAAGGCCCTCAAGGACGACCACGGCATTGTCCTGGAATGGATGGATACCGGCGCCGCCTGCCGCACCTTCAACGTCCTGCTGGCCGAGGAACGGGCGGCGGCGGCGGCATTGGTCGCCGTGTGAAGGAAAGCCGGACCATAGGGCGCGAAAATCTGCTACACTCTCCCCCGGGGGAAGCCACATGAGTATCCGTTTTCATCTGACCTTGTTGGCGGTGATTGCCGCTTTGGTGGTGGGGGCCTGGGAATACCGGGCCGACCTGCGGCGGGTGTTCGATGCGCTGCTGGTGGTGCAGGACATGGTGCCGGCGGTGGAGCAAAGCTGGCTCGACCAGGAGACTCCCGCGCCGACCTTCAAGCCCATCGCCTATCAGGCCCGGGGGCGGACCTATCAAGGGGAACTGGTCGAACCGGGCACGCCGCCCAAGGGCGCGTTGGTGCTGATCCCCGGCGCCGACCAGGCCGGGCGCACCCATCCGGCATTCCGCGACTTGGCCGAAACCCTGGCCCGGGCCGGGTTCACCATCTTGATGCCCGAGGTCCCGGGGCTGCGCGGTCTGGAACTGCGCGCCGACGGTGCCCAAGCCATCGCCGACGCGGCCATTTACCTGGGCCAGGCCAGCGATGGCACGGTGGGCATGCTGGCGGTGTCCTATGCGGTGGGGCCGATGATGCTGGCGGCTTTGGATGCCGACGTGGCGGCACGGGTGGATTGGCTGCTGGGCATCGGCGGCTATCATGACAGCACGGCGGTGATTACCTTCCTGACCACCGGCTTTCATCGCAACATCAATGGCGCCTGGTACCACCGGGAGCCCGCCCCCTACGCCAAATGGGCCTTCCTCAAGGCCAATGCCGCCCTGCTGCCCGATCCCCAGGACGGGCAATACCTTGCCTCTCTGGCGGCCAGCGGCGGCGCGCCCGATGGTCTGGCCATGGGCCTGCCCCTGGGATTGGGCGGCGGCGCGCGGGCGGTGATGGCACTGTTGGACAACAAACAGCCGGAAAAGGTCCCCGCGCTGATGGCCGAGTTGCCCATCACGGTGAGCAAGGAGATCGCCGCCTTGAATCTGGCCCAGCGCGATTTTTCCGCTCTGAAACCGAAACTGATTTTGGTGCATGGCCGCGACGATCCATTGATCCCGGCGACCCAGAGCCAGGCCCTGGCTGCCGCCGTGCCCGAAGATCGGGTGGATCTGACCATCCTTCAAAGCCTCAAACACGTCACTTTCGACGCCTTCAGTGTCGGTGATGCCTATCGGCTCTGGCGAGTGGTATATATGCTGCTCCATGAGCGGGATCGCACCACACCATAGGGTTTTCCATCATGACCAAAGATCTGAAGGCGGGGCTGCCCGCCGAGCTGTTCACCTTCTTTGAAGCCATGCCTCGCCAGGGCCCCGGTTCGGAAGCCGTTACCGAATGCCTGTACGAGCGCTTTTCCTCGCTCATGCCCGCACGTCCAAAGTCCGCCGATATGGGGTGTGGCACGGGGGCCGCCGGGATTGTGCTGGCGGAACAGGGCGCCTCGGTGGTGGGGATCGACATTCATGAACCGTTTTTGGAGGCCTTCGAGGCGGAAGCGGTGGTGCGTGGTGTCGATGATCAGGTCGAGACCCGGTTGGCCTCCTTGGCCGAGAGTGGCTTGGACGATGAAAGCCTCGATCTGGTCTGGTCCGAGGGCGCGGTCTTTACCGTCGGCTTCGACATTGCTTTGGCGGAGTTCATGCGAGTCTTGAAGCCTGGGGGGCTGGCCGTCATCTCTGAGTGTTCCTGGTTCCAAAAAGACGTTCCCGACGAGCTTCGGACCTTCTGGGCAGGCAACTACGCGGGCATGCGATCGGTGGGCGAAAACATCGTCGCCGCCGAACAGGCCGGATGGCGGTTTCTGCATACGGAACGCCTGTCCTCGAAGGTCTGGGAGTTGGAGTTCAACGCGCCCATGGCGCGGCTGGTGGAATCCTATCGAAAGGTAAGCGACCCGGCGATGGTCGCCTTGGCCGAGGACACGGCCCGAGAGATCGTCTTGTTCCGCCGCCATCACGCTCTTTATGGCTATGCCTTCTTTGTGCTGATGAAACCCTGATCACACCCGTTTCAGGTGAGACAGCAAATCACGGTTGTCCCACTTGGGCTGGCGTTCCTCCAGCATCACCGAATGGCTGGCAATGCCTGGCTGGCGGGCCGGGTCCGAGGTGACGATGACCTGAACCCAGCGGGGCACCAGTTCGTTGTTCAGATCATGCAAGATGGTCACCGCCGCCTGTTCCAGGTTGGGCCAGTCCATGGTCGAGATTTCATGTAAATAGGCCGACAGGGTCTGCGCCTGGGCAATCAGCTTGTCGGGGACATAACGGATCGAGACCCGGGCATTGGCGAAATTGGCCAGATCGCCGGATAAATCGACCACGTAGTCCAGGCGCCCGTCCGGGTTGACGACACATTCGAGCAGGGCACGGCGTTCGTTGGGTTCCATGAGCTATACATCCAAACCAAGGCTGCGGGGATCGGTGCTATGGCGGGCTTCGCTGGGCGGTTCGACAAAGCCACCGCCAATCTGGAAGCTGATGCCGCCAATGAAGCCGGTGATCTCGGCGGATTCCTTGAACAGACCGCGGATATGATCGCGCATCTCCGCCGATAGGGGATCGACTGTGCGCAAGATCAAATCAAAGCGCTTGTCCGAGGGCTTTACCAAGCCGTCCATTTGCAAACGGCCCATGCGGGTCAGATCCACATCGACGATGAAACGGGTTTCCTCGTCGGTCTCGCCTTCTTCGGCGGCTTCATCACCGGAAGGATGGTCTCGGACCATTAGGCGGACCTGGGCCAGTTCCTGGCCGTCGTAAAGGGGCAGGCCATACAATCGCCAGTCACCGGACTGGGATGGAGAGGCGGCTCGGCCCATGGCCTTGACGTCTTCGCCCAATCGTTCGAGCACGTCAGGCCGACGTCCCGCCAGGCCCCGGCTGGCGTCGCCTCCCATCCATTGCCGTAGGTCGCCGCCGCGCAAAGCCGACATGAAAAACAACAACTGGGCCCCCAACCGGGCCGTCGGTTTTGGCATGGCTCCGTCGAGCAGCCGCTGGGCGGCACCGGGATCCACTTGTTGCAAGGCCTCGATGGCCTGTTTGAGGGCAGGCCATTCCCGTCCTAGCGGATCCAATGGGGGCGGGGTCCCGGCGGCCCGAGAGGACTGCGGGCGCCCGGAGGCCGCCAGATCCAGGGCTTCCAGACGCACCTGCGTGCCTTGAGGCAAAGGAATACGGGTATCCAGGGCCAATTGTCCTTGCGCCGTGGAAACAATGGGCTGACCGGCGGCGGTAGTGCCGGTGACCGTGCCGGTGAGCGGCGTGGTGCCGGGCGTGGCAGGTGCGGAAGGGGCGGCGCTGCCCGGTCGGGCGGTGGCGACTATGCGGACCTGTACCTGAGTGCCTGGCGCTAGAGGCGGACTGGCGGGCGTTGTCGAGCTTGGAGTCGGGGGTGCCGAGGCAGCAGGAGTGGGGGCTGTCCCACCGGGAATCACCGGAGCGGCGGTTTGTTTGCTCCCTGGAAATAGCGGGCCTGGCGATGGGGCGGCGGCGGCTTGGAGCGGGGCGGGTGAGACCGGAGATTGAGCGGTATTGGCGGCCGGGCTGCCTGGCGCCGCGGGCTTCAGGACCGTGGCAAGAATGGCATTGCCTCGGGCAACCACCACCGGTCCGGATAGGGGGGTGGGAGCGGTGACACCCTGGGTTTGGGTACCACCCGGTTGCGCGGCGAACGGGCCGCCTTGCGCTGTCCCCGTGGCTTTGCCTTGGATCAATTGCGCCATCATGGCCGGGGTGGCCGGTTTGCCGTTGACACTGACCAAGCGCAAGACGGTGGTCGGTTGATGGCTTTCAATGGCGAAAGTCAGCTGGCTCTTCGGCGGCAGCGGCCAGGCGGCGGTGATGTTGACCGAACCCGTCGGCAATTGCAGCTGAATGTTGGCCCCGGGGGCGCCGGCCTTGGGCAGGTTCAAAGCTTGCAACAAGGTGCCGATTGGCAGCTTGAGCAGCGCGGGCGGCGGTTGCGGCAGTACGAGGGTTGGTAGCGGCGGCGGCGGCGGCGGTGGCGGGGTGCCACTGGGCGGAGGAACGGCGGTGCTCATGGCCTGCGCCCCTTAGTCCAGGAGGTTTTTCGCGATGGTCTCCACGTCCTGGGCCGCTTCACTATTGGGGTGCCGGGTGATCAGCGGCATTTGGGCGCGGATTGAATCGGGAATCTTGGGATCGCGGCGGATGACACCGGCCAAGGGTGGCGAGATCTTCAAAAAGCCCTCGCAGGCCTTGAGCAGGGTGTTGTAGGTGCGCTCCCCTTCCTTGCGGGAATTGGCCATGTTGACCACGATTTTGATGTTGGTGGCCGGGCGCTCCATGTGCAGCACCTTGATAAAGGCATAGGCATCGGTGAGGGATGTGGGTTCGTCGGTGCTGACCACCAGACAGGTTCCGGCCAGTTCGGCCATTTGCCGCACCGTGCGCTCGACCCCGGCGCCCAGGTCCATGACCACCCAGTCATAGGTTGCCGACAGCATGCGCAGATCCTCGGTGAGAATCTGCAAACGGCTGGCTGGGATATTGGCCAGGCTGCCCGATCCGGAGCGACCAGCGATAATGTCCAGGCCGGTTTCCTCGTGATGAACCGTGGCTTGATTGAGAGCCATGCGACCGGAGATGACCCCGCCCAGATCATGCTTGGGCATCAAGCCCAATTGGATATCCACGTTGGCGAGGCCCAAATCCCCGTCGAACAGCAAAGTGTGATAGTCGCGCACAGCCAAGGCGTGGGTCAGGGTGATGGCAAACCAGGTCTTGCCCACGCCCCCCTTGCCCGATGCGACGGCAATCATATTCTTACCCCGACCGGGCGGGGTCTGTTGGGTCGGATTGGAGGTCGGTGTGTTCATGAGGCGCTCGCGATCATCGGACCTGAGTCCTGGGTAGCGTGAAAAGGAGGAACGATCAATCGTGCCAGTGCCATCGGGTTCAGCGCGCTGAGCCCGTCCGCTACCTGCGGCGTGGTACTGACGTTGGAGAATTTCAATCGACCGCCTTGGGCGGCGGAAATCAGACTGCCTAAACGACGGGTCATGTCCAGGCGCGTGACCAGCAGTCGGTCGCATTCCAATGGGGCATAGGCCGCGGCCATGTCGGCGGCCTCCAGGGCATCGCCCCCTCCGGCCAGGACCAACACCGGATGGCAGTGGGCGGCCTGAACCAGCCCGCTAAGGCGTTCCATGTCGCTGTCCCCATAGGGATTGCAGCCCGGCGTGTCGATAATTGTCGTGAGATCGATCTCGGAGGCCAGAACCTCCCCGAGGGCTTCGGGGCTGTCGGCAATGGCAAGGGGCAGACCGAGGATGCGGGTAAAGGCCTCCAACTGCTCGATGCCTCCGGCCCGCTTGGTATCGGTGGTGATCACCCGGAGCGGCATTTGATTCATGGAGGCCCGAGTGGCCAACTTGGCGGTGGCCAGGGTTTTTCCGGCGCCGGGGGGGCCAACCAGCATCAGGGTATGCGGCGGGGGTCGATCCGCCGGGTCGGGCAGGGGATCGAAAACAAAGGATGCGTCAAGGGCGGCGGCCAGGGCGCCAACCGGTTCGTCATGATGCCCCGCCTGAAGATCGCGCAGGACCTGTTCTGTCAGAGGCACCGGTAGGCCGTGACGGATCAGGATCTGGCGGAGAGTTTCGGGAATGTCCACCGCTTCGGCTTCCGGCGCAAAGGCCAGGTCCGATTCATAGTCGGGGGCCTCCAGGGCCGCGGTGATTCGAACACCGCTGTCTCCCACGCCTTTCTGGCTGGCGACGACAATGGCCGCCTCACCCAACTCGCGATGGACCAATTCCATGGCTTCGGCGGTGGTCGGCGCGGTGAAGGTTTTCAGGCGCAACGGGCGGTTCCTATATCTGGCCGACGGTCTTGATGCGGGCCTTGGGGTGAATCTCGTTTTGTGACAACACCGGAGTCATGGGCCGGAAGCGTTCAACGATGGAGCGCACATAAGGGCGATTGGCCGGACTGGTCAGCAACACCGGCATTTCGCCCATCATGGCCTGACGTTCGAAGCTATCACGCAATTGGTTGATGAATTCCTGCAATTGGGAGGGCGGCATGGCCAATTGCTTGTCGTCGCCGTTGCCCACCAGATTGTCCGAGAAAGCCTGCTCCCACATGGGAGACAGAGTGATCAACGACAACACGCCTTCGTCATCCACATAGGTGTCGCTGATTTGCCGCGCCACGCGCGAGCGCACATGCTCGGTGATCAGCAGGATGTTGCGGGTATAGCCACAGGCTTCGGAGATGCCTTCGAGGATGGTCGGCAAGTCGCGAATGGAGATGCGCTCGTTGAGCAGATTCTGCAATGTCCGTTGAATGCCGCCCACCGAGATCTGTGCCGGGACCATGTCGGCCACCAGTTTCTGATGGTCCTTGTCCATCTCGTCCATGATCTTCTGGGTCTCGGCATAGGACAGCAATTCCGGCATGTTGTCCTTGATCACCTCGGTCAGGTGGGTGGTGACCACGGTCGAGGGGTCAACCACCGTGTAACCTCGGAACAGAGCCTCTTCCCGATGGGTCGATTCCACCCACATGGCGGGCAGGCCGAAGGTTGGCTCCTTGGTCTGTTCACCGGGCAGAGTCAGGTCTTCGCCGCGCGGATCCATGACCAGCAGCATGTTGGGCCGCAGATCGCCGCGCCCGGCTTCGATTTCCTTGACCCGAATGACATAGGTATTGGCGGGTAGCTGCATGTTGTCCTGAATGCGCACACTCGGCATGATGAAGCCCATGTCCTGGGCGATTTGGCGGCGCAGGGCCTTGATTTGGTCGGTGATCCGCTGGCCTTCGGTGCCGGTGTTGATCAGGCCCAGCAGGCCATAGCCCAGTTCCAGGCGGAGATAGTCGATCTTCAAGGCATTGGCGATGGGCTCTTCCGCCGGGGCCGCGGCGGCCTCGATGCGTTCGCGCTCCGAGGCAATCCGATCTGCCTCGGCCTTGCGTTTTTGGGCCTGTTGCAGGTACCAGGCACTGCCACCGGCGGCGATGGATAGAATAAGGAAGGGTGTTGTCGGCATGGCGGTCAACAGACCCAATGCCGCCAACAACGCCGAGACCATGCCCAGCGCCCGAGGCTGTGAGCCCAACTGGGTGAACAGCGCTTTTTCCGTTGCCCCCGTCAGGCCGGATTTGGTCACCACCATACCGGCGGCGGTGGACACGATCAGCGCCGGGATCTGTGAAACCAGGCCATCACCGACGGTGAGCCGGGTATAGGATTCTGCAGCCTCGCCCCAGCTCAGGTCCATCTGCGCCACACCGATCACCATGCCGCCGATCACGTTGATGGCGGTGATCAGCAAACCGGCCACGGCATCGCCGCGGACGAACTTGGCAGCGCCGTCCATGGAGCCAAAGAAGTTGGATTCATCTTCCACTTCCTTGCGGCGGCGGCGGGCTTCTTCTTCATCAATCATGCCCGAGGACAAATCAGCGTCGATGGCCATCTGTTTGCCCGGCATGCCGTCCAAGGTAAAGCGGGCGGCCACTTCGGCGATACGACCGGAACCCTTGGTGATGACGACGAAGTTCACAATCACCAGGATGCCAAAGACGATGATACCAATGACGAAATTGCCCTGCATGACGAAGCCGCCAAAGGCCTCGATGACCGCGCCCGCGGCCCCGGTTCCCTCGTGACCATTGGCCAAGATCAATCGTGTCGAGGCGAGGTTTAGCGAAAGCCGTATCATCGTCGCCAATAGCAAAACCGTTGGAAAAGCGCTGAATTCCAACGGCTTTTCGATGAACAAGGCGGTCATCAATATGAGCACCGAGAAGGTGATCGAAAAGGCCAGAGCAATGTCCAGCAACCAACGCGGCATGGGCAGGATCAGCACCGCAAGGATGATGGTGACGCCCAGGGCGAGCATGATGTCGCCACGGTGGGCGGCGGCGTTGAGGAATCTCTGAGCGGGCCCTAGAAACGTACCTCCCCCGCCCCCTTCGGCGGGAGTTGCCCCTTCATTGGTGGGCACAGGTGGCGTGGCGTTGGGTTCTGCCATCAATCAGGGTCCGTCGCGACTCAATAGGCTTTTTGACCGGCAGGGTCGAGGCCGCCGGAACCGGGCATGGGAACAGGAATCCCCTCGTCGGTATACTGGCGCAGCTTGTTGCGCAGGGTACGGATGGAGATGCCGAGGATGTTGGCCGCATGGGTGCGGTTGCCCAGACAATGTTGCAGTGTATCGATGATCAGATCCCGCTCGACTTCGGCCACGGTGCGTCCGACCAATCCCCGGGCATCGCCATCGGCTGCCATTGTGCCGCCTTGTGCGGCGGGCGCGCCGGTCGAGCCGGACAACATGATGGCGTCGGAGCCGATGTCCTTGCCCTGGGCCAAAAGAACGGCGCGATGCATGGTGTTTTCCAGCTCCCGCACGTTGCCGGGCCAGGCATGGGCGCGCAGGGCGGTAATCGCTTCGTCGGCCAGGGGGCGCTCGGCAATTTCATTGGCTTCGGAATACTTGCGGATGAAGTGCTCGGCCAGGGGGGCAATATCCTCGGGCCGTTCGGTAAGCGAGGGCAGATTTACCGTGACCACGTTGATCCGGAAATAGAGGTCCTCGCGGAACTGTCCGGCGGCAACGGCTTCTTCCATGTTGCGGTTGGAAGTGGCGATGATGCGCACATCCACTTTGACCGGCTTGGTGCCGCCGACCCGGTCGATTTCTCGTTCCTGAATGGCGCGCAGCAATTTGGCCTGCAAGCGGACATCCATTTCAGAAATCTCGTCCAGCAGCAATGTGCCGCCGTCGGCTTCCTCGAATTTGCCGATCCGACGCGCCACCGCCCCGGTAAAGGAACCTTTTTCATGGCCGAACAGTTCGCTTTCCAGCAGGTTTTCCGGAATGGCGGCGCAGTTAACGGCGACAAAGAGTTTATCGGCTCGACGGCTGTTTTTATGGATATGGCGCGCCATGAGTTCCTTGCCGGTGCCCGAGGCGCCGGTGATCATGATGCTGGCCTCGCTCTTGGCCACTTGATCCGCCAATTTCAGGGTCTGCGCCATGGCTGAACCCTTGTGGACAATGGCACTGGCTTCCTCGGTAACCGCAGCCAGCACGCCCGCGATGAGTTCGGCATCCGGCGGGAGAGGGATGTACTCCTTGGCGCCCGCTTTGATGGCCATGACGGCAGCCTGGCTATCGGTACCGACGCCGCAGGCGACCACCGGCAGATGAAAACGTTCTTTTTCGATCTGGATGATGAAGGAGGCCACGTCCACCGCCACATCAATCATTACCAGATCGGCGCCTTTGCCCGATCGCAGGGAATCCAGGGCTTTCTCAACGGTCTCCGCATGGGTGACCTTGGCGCCGCGTTGGATCGCGATCTGGCTGGCCGCGCCGATCTGCCCTTCGAGGGTTCCGACGATCAACAATCGCATGACGATGGTACTCCCTAATCAAAATACTGCACGCGCTTCGAAGGCGGCAGGGCACTGTTGACAAGCATTTCGAGACGGCGCGGGTTTTCCTGGCGGCCGATGGAGGCGGCGCCCATCATGTAGACTTGATGCACCATGATCTCTTCGGCGGAATTGCGCTCCAGCTTGGCGGCCAACGGCAGAAAGACCATGTTGGCCAATACCGCGCCATAAAAGGTGGTCAAAAGGGCGACGGCCATGCTCGGCCCGATGGTCGAGGGGTCGTCCAGATTCCCCAGCATCTGTACAAGGCCGATCAACGTTCCGATCAGGCCCATGGCCGGGGAGTATTCCGCCGCCTTGCGCAATATGCTGGCGCTGCGGGCATGGCGCTGTTCGGTTGAAGAGATATCCTTGCGCAGGATGGCTTCCACTTCCTCGCCGGGAGTGCCATCCACCACCATCATCAAACCTTTGTGCAAAAAAGGTTCGGAGGCGAGGGAATCAAGCATGCCCTGAAGGGAGAGAACCCCTTGTTTTCGTGAAGTTTCCGCCAGATGCAGCATTTGTTCGGCCGCCGCCGAGGGGTCCCGGCTGGAATAGACAATAGCACGCATGATGACCCGGACGCTTTGAATCATTTCGCCCAGCGAAAAGCTGGCGGTGGTCACGGCCAGGGTGCCGCCAATGACGATCAGGATCGACGGCGGATTGACGAAGGTTCCGGGCGATCCGCCAAGGAAGATCGCGGCCACCACCAACCCGAAGCCGGACAGAATGCCGACGATCGTCGCGAAGTCGACGGTCGTGCGCCGGTCGTCGGAATCGAAATCGTCACCGTTGGCCATCGGGCCCTTCTCCTCGCTGCCGAGCCTAGGTCCGGTCGGATTTGATGATTTCCGTCATGGTGATGCCCAAGCGGTCTTCCACCACCACCACTTCGCCACGGGCCACCAGCCGGTTGTTCACATAGATGTCGATGGCCTCGCCGACCTTGCGGTCCAGTTCCACCACGGCGCCACGACCCAGTTTCAACAATTGGCTGACCTGCATGGTCGCCTTGCCGAGAACCGCCGATACCTGAACCGGGATGTCGTAAACGGCCTCCAGGTCCCGGGCGGAGCGGGGAAGGTCGTCTTCTCCCTCGACCATTTCGTCCGCTGGCATCGCGCCGCCACTGGTGGCATCGCCATCCAGTTCATTCAGTTCGAAGTTTTCTTCGTCAGCCATGCTGCTTGCCCTCCATTAGGGGTTCACGTCCACCGGCGGCAAATCCGGCGCCGCTGGGTCGGTTGTCGGTTGAAGCTCCGGGGACTCATCCGCGGGGGGGGCCGCTGGAGCCTCTTCGGGAGCGGGATCGGCGGTAGCCTTGGGGGATTCGGTCAGTGCCATGTCCGCCGGTTCTTGTTCATCCATTTCGCCATCGGTCTCGGCTTCATCCGCTTCGTCCGCTTCTTCTGCGGCGGCTTCGGCCTCCGACAGGTAGCGCTCGACGATTTCGTCGATTTCACGCCACATCTCGCCGGAATTGCGTTCGGCGCCCCCTTCGGCCCATTCGATGCGGCAATCGCCGATGGTCATGGTTTCGTCGGTCAATACGGTCAGACGGCCTTCGAAGCCGATGCCTTCGGCCAATTCCTCGATGCGGTCGACCAGATCGTCGGATTTCTCCTCGGCGATGCGGATGATGACTTTCGGCTCTTCCCTCAGGCGGTCCAGGGTATCGGCGACCAAGTGGATGATCTCGTCGATCCCATGGGTGCGGTTGAGGCCGGGAAACATCTTCACGGCGATGGCGGCGGCCACGGCGACGGCGTCGCGCATGGCTTCCTCGACTGTATTGCGTTCTTCTTCGAACAGCGCCTTGACGTGCTCGGCCAATTGCTCGAGCGACACCGTCATGCGGGCGTCGAGCCCTTCTTGAGTCTCGCCGACGCCGCGCTTATAGCCTTCCGCCTCGCCCTCGCGCCGGGCCTCGGCCAATTCCTCTTCGGAAAAGGTCGGCGGCGGCGGCGGTTCGGGTTCCGCAGTTTCCTTTTTGGCCTTTTCGACCTCTTCCTCGGAGGGTTCCCCGAAGTTGGTGTCGAAAAGAAACTTGTTGGCGGTGGTCATGGCGGTCAAAAAGCCTCGATCAGTAAACCAGTTCGTCTTCCTCGCTGGAGCCGGCGATGACGATCTCGCCGGATTCCGCAAGCTGTTTGGCGACGGTGACGATTTCGGCCTGTGCTTCGTCCACTTCCTTCAGGCGGACAGGCCCCATGGACTCCATGTCTTCCTTCATCATCTTGCCTGCGCGTTCGGACATGTTGCGGAAGAACATGTCCTTGGCGTCATCGGAGGCACCCTTGAGGGCCATGGCCAGACGGTCTTTTTCCACATGGCGCAAGAGCTGCTGAACACCCGAAGAATCGACGCGGGTCAGATCCTCGAAGGTGAACATCAAAGCCTTGATGCGCTCGGCGGATTCGCGGTTGCGTTCTTCCAGAGCCGACATGAACCGGTTTTCCGTGTTGCGGTCCAAGTTGTTGAAGATATCGGCCATGAGCTCGTGGGCATCGCGTCGCGCCGTACGGGCCAGGTTGGTCATGAATTCGTTCCGCAAGGTGCGTTCCACATGGTCCAAAATCTCCTTTTGCACCGCTTCCATGCGCAGCATACGCGTGACGCATTCCATGGCATAGTTTTCTGGCAGCAGGGACAGCACACGGGCGGCGTGGTCGGGTTTGATCTTGGTCAGAACCACGGCCACGGTCTGTGGATATTCGTTCTTCAGATAGTTGGCGAGCACCGCCTCGTTCACGTTGCCCAGCTTATCCCACATGGTTCGACCCGCCGGACCGCGGATTTCCTCCATGATCAGATCGACGCGTTCCTTGGACAGGCTACCGGCAAGCAGGCGTTCGGTGCTGTCCATGGTGCCGACCAGAGAGCCGGTGGTGGACAAATGGTCGGCGAATTCAACGAATAGCCGTTCGACGATGTTGGAGTTTACGCTGCCCAGACCGGCCATGGCCTGGGATAGTTCGCGGATCTCGTCGTCGTCCATCATCTCGAACAGACGACCGGCATGATCGTCGCCCAGCGATAGCATGAAGATAGCCGCCTTCTGCGTGCCTGATAGACTTCGATAGTCGTCTTTGACTCGTCCCACCTTGGTGCCTCGCTAAACCGATTAGCTTTCCTGGTACATCCAGTTGCGGATAATGGAAAGTGCCTCTTCCGGATGCTTTTCCACGATCTCGTTGATTTTCTTGACCGAGGACGCCTTCACACGGCCTTCCACCCGATCGATATCGATGAGTTCTTCCAATTCCTCCGGCGCGATGCGGTCGTCGGCGACCACCGGCGGGCCACCCGGCGCGGCCAGGGCGGGGGCGCCGGCGCCTTCCAGCGCGGCCTGGGCCTCGGCCTCGGCACGGCTCTCGAACAAACGGGAGACCACGGGGCGGACCACCAGCAAGACGAACAGGGCAAAGACCAGCACCAGGGCCAAATTTTTGCCCATTTGCATGATTTCTTCCTTGCTCATGCCGAGGAAGACGCCTTCGGCCAGTTCATCCATTTCCAGTTCGGCGAAGCGCATGTTGATGACATCCACGTTATCACCACGCTTGATGTCAAAGCCAATGGCACTGCGAACCAGGCTTGCCAGTTGCTCCATTTCCGCTTGCGGGCGCGCCTGATAGACCCGGTCGCCCTCTTCATTGGTCGTGTAGGTGCCATCGACCACCACGGCCACGGACAGCTTTTCCACCTCGCCGATCTCGCGGACCCGGCTGGTCACGGTCTTGGAGATTTCATAGTTGACCGTTTCCTCGGTGCGGGATTCGGAAGTCTGGCTACGCGCGCCCTCGTTGCCTCCACCGCCGGTCGGGTCGGGGAGATTGTTGCCGACAGTCACCGGCTGGGTCTCGGAATCCTGAGCATTGGCACTTTGTTCAACGGTCTGGGTGGAGCGCACCACTTGACCATCTGGGTCATAAGACTCTTCGGTGGAAGTGATGCGGTCGAAGTTCATCAACACATTGACTTCGGCGCGGACCTTGCCGAAGCCGACGGTATTGGCGAGCAGATCCTCGATTTCCCGGGCCAGACGAATTTCGTAGTCCAGACGCCGTTCCTCCATGGTCTCCATTTCGGTGCCATCGTCCTCAAAACCGCGGGCGAGCAGAGAGCCCTTCTCGTCGACGATGGATACGCGGCTGGGATTGAGCGACGGCACGGCGGAGGCCACCATCTGTTGAATGGCCGAGATCTGTTCCTTGGTCAGGCGGTTGGGGCCACGCATTTTGAGCATGACCGAGGCACTGGGCTCGCGGGCTTTGCGGCTGAACAGCTCACGTTTGGGGAGCACCAGATGCACCCGGGCGGCCTTGATGATTTGCAGGCTGGCAATAGTCCGCGACAGTTCGCCTTCCAAGGCCCGCAGATGGTTCATGTTCTGCAAGAAATTGGTGGTGCCGAGGGAATCCGCGTTGTCAAATAGCTCATAGCCCACCGAGCCGCCCGAGGGAACGCCCTGTTCAGCAAGCTTCATGCGTAGGCCGAGAACCTTGTCCTGGGGCACCGAGATGGAGGTGCCGTCCTTGGAGATTTGATAGGGGATGCCCTGGGCTTCCAGCTCGGTGATGATGCGCCCGGAATCCTGATCGCCCAGTTCCTGATATAGCAGCGACATGTCCTGGGAACTAAACTGGGTGATGATGTAGATCAAGAACCCGACGGTCGCCACGGAGACGCCACCGATCACGGCCAACCGCATCGGTCCCAGGTTCTTTAGGGTGTCCATAAACGTGCCCAAGGCGTCACCTCGTTGCGTGCCGGGTGTTCGTCCGCCCCCTGCGGGCGGCAGATACAACCCCTACCAATCTAGCCCACAGAGTAGAGGGCCATGGTGAACAAGAGGTTAAGGCCCGGCAAATTTTGCCCACCATCCATATACTTAATCCGAAATCCCTAAATGTCGAGCCCGACACCGTTTCCGGGGCCGGGCTCGCAAGAGAGGAAGCATGAAGATCAATCGGACTAGCGTTTGACCCGCATCAGTTCTTCGAGCATCTCGTCCGCCGTAGTGATGATCTTGGTGGAAGCGGAATAGGCCCGTTGGGTGGTGATCATGGAGGTGAATTCTTCACCAAGGTCGACGGTGGAGGCTTCCAGGGAGGCCGAGGCCACCTGACCGGCGCCACCGTCGCCCGCTTCGCGCACCGTCGGCTGACCGGACTGATCGGTCTCGATCCAGACGTTGCCGCTCATGGATTCCATGCCGTTCGGATTGACCAGGGTGGCCACCGGAACCATGAACACCGGCTTGGTCACGCCGTTGTCGAACAGGGCAGTGACAACCCCGTCTTCACCGATGGAGATACCGGCGTAGTTACCGAAAGACGCACCGTTTTGAGAAATGTAGTTGATCTGGTAGGACCCGGCGAACTGGGTCAGACCGTCAGACGTGTTGTAGTTGCCCAATCCCACCGACAGCGCCGGGGTAGTCGAGCCATCCATGTCGTCGGCGCCGTTGGCCCAGGCGACTTGATACTGGGCGCGTGGGTCGGCGGCGGTCGCTTCGTCGGCGCCAAAGAACTTGTCCGGCGTGCCGTCACCGTTGAATTCAACGGCGTAGTTGGTGGCTGTCGTCCAGGCAACGGAAGCATCCAAGGAGTCGACGGAGAAGGAGGTATTCTGCATCACCGATGAAACACCATTGGTGGTCAGGTTCGAGGCATCGACCGTGATGGCGTTGGCGGCGGAGCCCTGAATAAAGTAGACCGAGCTTTCGCCGGCCAGCCGCGTGGCCCAGGCATCCGGCGGAGATTTCGGGGTGCCGCCATATTCATAGTGCATGGCGCCCTGCAGGCGATCGGCCACTTCATCCATGATCTGAGACAAGGACCGCCCCGTGATATCGATGTTGAGGCTGGTATTGGGGGCACCCGCACCGCCCGCGGTGACCACGCCCGCGCCGCCACCGCTGTCCACGGAGTTGGCCAACGAGATGACTTCGGCGGTGGTATTGTAAAGGGTCTGCTTGATGCTGATGGTGGTGCCGTTGACCGTTGCCCATTGTTGTCCGGCGGTGCCCAGGTCGGTGGTGAGCTGGGTGTTGATCGCCGAGGCCAGATTGGCGGTGGTCGAGTTGGTGTTCGGGCCGATGGTGACCGGTGTGCGGCCCGAGGTGAACTCGGTGGTGGTCACGTCACCGCCGGTGCCGTCCGAGAATACGACCTTGGTGGCGCCGGGGATGTTGGTGAAGGAAATGACGCCAGCTGCCGAGTTGGCGTAATCGGTGGTGACACCCGCGCCGACCACGGTGACGACATCGGTACCGATCAGGGCCGCCAGATTGTTGCCAATCGCCGTGACCGTACCGCCATTGACATCCCGGTTGCCAGCGGAAACACCGTCGCCGGATGGATCGAATTCGTAGGTGTAAGGCGTGCCGCCAATGGTGAGGGTAATGGTCTCGCCGTCGGTGGGCACTGAACCGACGGTCATGCTATTGGGAGAGCCGTTATTGAATTCGAAAGTCGTTGCGGTACCGTTGGCGGTAACGACAATGGTTTCCCCATCTTCCGGCTGGCTGGCCAGCGCCAGGGTTTCATCATCCACGGTCGATGTGTCCGAAGTCGTGAACAGCACGGTATAGGTGGAGCTGTTGATGGACACGGTCATAGACGTGCCGGAATCCGGAATTGTATCGAAGTCCAGCCGTCCCGCAGAGTAGTAATTGTTGCGGGCAGACGTTTGGTCTTCGATCAGCAACCGTTCGGAGCCCTTGGGCGGAATAGCGGTATAATCCCAAGCATTGGAGGCCCGCTTCACCCAGGTATGATTGATATTGTGGGAGTTGCCCAGGGAGTCATAGATCAGGATATCGGTCTTGTGACTGTCGCCGGGTTCGTCGGAAGACGGCAGGTTGGCGCCCATGGAGATGGTGGTGGTCGCCGTGGCGGTGCCGCCGATGGTGTTCAAGTTGAGAGGCTTCAGGTTGGTGTTGTCAACGATGTTGTCGTTGATATAGACCGTGTCGCCCGCATCGTTCTTATAGGCCTTCATATAGACGTCCGACCCGATGGTCTTGACCACTGCCTGGGTGGAGTTGTCCCAGGTCTGGATCGGCCAGCCTTGCAGGTACCACCCGGAGGTGTTCTGCAAGTAGCCAGCCTCATCGACGCGGAACGAACCGGCTCGGCTGTAGGCGAAGATATCGCCGGTGCTCGGGGTCGAGGCCTCGTTGACGATGAACATGCCCTGACCCGACAAGGCGATGTCGGTGGCCGAGGAGGTGGCCTGAAGAAGGCCCTGCACATCAATGCCCGCCAGCGGTTTGGACTGCACGCCGCCTGCTGCGTACTTGGTGAGCGAGACCTGCTTGGTGATCAGGGTCTGGAATTGCACTTCCGTGCGCTTGTATCCAACCGTGTTCACGTTGGTCACGTTGTCGGCGATGGCGCCCATGGAGCTCGATTGCGACTGGAGGCCTGAAACGCCGGAAAACAATGCACCATACAAAGACATGCTGTCCTCCTCTTCCTTTCTTAAACTTCTCTTCTATGTCCGCGTCTGGCCTCGTGCCGTCTGCGAGGGAATATCGATTATGTCACGTCGTTAGTTAACCAAGTCCTCATCACCGCCCGGGGGTTCGGCGACCGAGAGGACGCCGTCGAGGGAGACGAAGTGGCCGTTGCTCAGTTCGAGATAAGCGTCACCGTTATCCGTGCGCACGCCCTGGACCTGGCCGAAGGTGGTGTAGCCCACCTCGATCGGAACCTCGTCGGGGCCGGTGGCGGAAACGGTGATCTGATAGATCCCATCGGGATGCTGGACGCCCTGGCCGTCGATCCCGTCCCATTCCATATAATGGGTGCCGGCCGAGGTCTCGCCTTGCTCATAGTGGACCACGGTGCCGCTTTCATTGCGCACGGTGACCTGGGTCTGAGAGGCATTGTCAAACAGGGTATAGGACATCTTGGAGGCCCCATTCTCGAGCGGCATCTGATCGGAGATGACTTCGGCGTACTTACCGATGTAACTGACTACCGAACCCAGGTTGCTGAGCTGTTGGGCCTGTAGGATCTCTTCAAGATTGGCGTTCTGCTGGATTTGTTGTTCCACCTGGGCGAACTCCACCAACTGGCTGGTGAACTCGTTGGCATCCATGGGATCCAACGGGTCCTGGTTTTTCAGCTGCGTGACCAGCAAGGTCAGGAAGCTGTCCAGATCTTCCGCCAGCTTGGCCTTCGCGATATCGGAATCGGTGGCGTTGGCTGATGAGGCGGTGGCAGCGACGATGGAGTCGACCATGGGTGCTCTCCTTAGGCCCGAATGTCCAGCTTGCCCTGGGCCGCGAGGCGCGCGGCGGGGCTGCTGTCTGGATCGGTAAGGGCGGCCATGACCTCTTCAAGTTCAGGGTCGTCCAACAAAGTTTCATCATCGACGGGCAAGTCATTTGCGTCCTTGCGTCCGCCTTCTTCGGCCTGCTGCTGTTCATCGCGTAGGCTGAAATTCATCGAGCCGGAGTCCGTATCGAGACCGGCATCCTGCAACGCCTTTTCAAGGCTGCGGGAGTCGTTGCGCAGCATGTCCAGGGTTTCCGGGCGGTCTGCAATCACGGTGACCTGCACCCGGCCATCGGACATTTCCAACCGCACATCGACGCGGCCCAGGTCGGCCGGGTTGAGGCGGATGGAGATCTTGTCCATGCCCTCGGCAACGGCCTTGCTGATCTGTACCGACACCTGCTCGGCGACCGGGGTTTGTGGGGCCGGACGGGCCGTTTGGGCAGCGGCCTTGGCTTGTGCCGTCTGTTGGGTCTGTTGAGTCTGTTGGGTGGCGACGGTCTGGGTATTGTTGCTCTCGCCACCGGCGGTGGTGGTGGTCTGCTGTGTGGTGGCCGCCTGTTGTGTGGTGGTGGCAGCGCCCCGGGCCTCGGAGACCGCATTGTTCATCGCCTGGCCTTGATTGCCTTGGGCATTCTGGGCCTGGGCGTTGGTCTGGGTCTGGCTTGCGGCTTGGGCGTTGGCCTGCATCATGGCCTGGTTGGCGTTGTTCTGGCTGTTGCCGGTCCCGCTTTGGCTGTTCTGGCCGGAAGAGGCGACAGGATTGCCGGAAGCCCGGCCTTCATCGCTCAGGGCGGCCAAGGTGGCGCCGGACAGACGCGGCTGGCCGGATCCGGCTTCGGAGTCTTGGGTCACGGATACATTGACCTGGACCTGACGACCGGGGTCGACCCGGCGGGACAAATCGGCGGCCTGCTGATTTTGCAGGTTTGATTGTCCATTGTTCTGTTGCGCCTGGGTCTGGGCATTGGATGCCGTCTTGGCGGTATTTTGCTGGGATTCGCCGGTGTTGGCTTGGGCCTGGGTGTTGGCCTGCTGTTGGCCACGACCCTGACGGAGGGCGCTGTCCGGCGTGGCATCGGCCACCTGAACCTGTTCCACGCCCGCCTTTTGGGTGGTCTGGGCCTGGGCGTTTTGCTGACCATTACGGGCGGCGGCGGCCAGATCGGTCACGGCACCGTTCATGGCTTCATGACTGGCCAGAGCGGCCTGCTGGGCGTCGGGAGCAAGATTTTGTCCTTGCTGTCCGTTGTCATCGCCATCGGCGGCAGCCTGTTGGCCGGTATTGGCGTCATCGGATTGGCTCTCGGCATTCTGGTTTGCCGTGCCGTCGTCGGGGTTCTGATCTTGGTCCGTATCCCGGTCGGCCCGCTGCTCATTGCCGCCGTCGTCGCGGTCATCGGTCTGGCGCGGGGCTTCATCGCCGTCGTCGCGGGCCGCGCGGCTATCATCGTCGCGATGGTCGCCGGAGCGGTCCCGGGCCTCGACCCGGTCGCCATCGTCGCGGTCGTCGCGCCGGTCGCCGTCGGCTGCGGAAGGACGGTCCCGTTCGACCGGAGCGGCTTCTTGACGATCACTGTCGTCGCGCGGCTCGTGGTCGGAGGGGCGGGGACGATCCGTGGTCAGTATGTCCTTGTGGCTGGAGAGACTGGTGCTCGAGGTTCCGAGGGTAGAGGTCACATCGGCGACCAGCATTGAAAATGCCTGGGCCGTGGCGGAGGCACCGGCCTGACCGGCGTTTCTTGCTGCCGCAGCGGTACCTTGCAGGACGGGGTCGACGGGCTTGTTGTCGAGGCTCGTAACGGGCATGGCTCACCTTCCACTTAGAAATAAATCCGCCTCAACCGGAGCAATCGCCGTGCCAATATATTAAGTGACTGAAAATAAAAGAGTAATTATGGTGGGGTGTCTCCGCGACCCGGCAAGCTCCGGGTCAGAGCGGTAAAGGATGCCTGGAATGGGGAAAAATATGCCGATCAAGGAAGGCATCGACCGGGTGCCGCCAGCACGATCACGGATCGATCGCGCGGTCTCTGTCAATGACAGGGATGGCTCGATGAGGGGGCATCCCTATGGGAGTTCCTCGAACTTCCGCTGCTTGATCATCGACATGCAATGCGCTTCGTAGAGTTTCCGCGGTACGCGCAAACCATTGATCCTTGGAATCAAAGGAGACAGGAGTTCATCGAGATCTATCCCGGCTTCATCGGTCAACCGGGCTTTGTACTTGTCGGCCAATTCAACGGCGCAATCAGCCAGACCGCACATGTCGAAAAGGGCCAACAATTTATAGATCCTTTGTAGATTGACCTGGAATTCCGGCCAATTGGCTTCAAATTTGGGCGCGGCCATATCACGCAGGTATAAAGCCTCGGCCCAAAGAACCTGGCCTCGATAGGTTTGTCCGGGGATGGGAAGCACGAACTTCTGAGGGAGACTGGCACGACTGTAGCGCCAGGGATCCATATCAAACAAAGCGAACCCGTTTTCTCTCAAAAACCGATCGATGTTGGAGAAGATATTGGCATTGTCGTCAACAGGGCCATGAAACTGGGCTTCAATTTGGATACCAAGGATGCTCTGAGAGGCTAGAAGGTCTTTCATTCCCATAAGCACTTCATAGTCTCCCCCATCCGTGTCGATCTTGACGAAATCGACTTGGGAAAGGTTATGGGCCCGCGCATAGTCATCAAGCGTGATGCGTTGGTCCTCCTGGACATATTGCTCCGCCGCGCCACCTTTTCCCTCTTCCCGCAAGAAACGGGTCGCCCAAGAGGCGGAAGTGCGGCTGAAGCTATCCGTGCTTTTATATCCGTTGGCCGTGCGGCGTTCCGCGGGCACTTCTTGTCTGAACGCCGGACAGCCAACGAAATTGGCGCTGTAAACATGATTGGGCCGCTTAAGCTGATTCAGCCGGTCAATTTCGGAAATCTTGGGATCGAAACCATGAACGTGAAGGCGAGACCCAAAGCAATTCCATTCCTTGTCGATACCGCCGGAAACACCCACATCAAAAAGCACGAAAGGTTCAGTGAGAAGGCCACTGGCGATGATGTGGTTTGGAATGTGGGGTTGCGTGTTCCAGTGAGTCATAGGCATGGTAAAAACCCCGGTGTCGGTAAGCTTGATGGTGTCTGATGGCGCGGTTATGATGGGACGAAAGCATATAAGTATTGAGTTTTTATTAATAGTTTATTGTTATGGCGTGTGAACTTGAAATTTATTTATTTCTATATGATCATATTTGTTTATTTGTTTGATTGCCATTGTGAGAGTGCTTTTGGATGAGCAGATTTCGTTGTTCCGCCCCGTGGTATGAGCTGAATATCCAGGCCCCGGAGAACAGGGTATCCGCCTGCTGCTACTACTATGGCAAGATGCCGGCTTGGCAGGAGTTTTCAGGCGATATGTCTGCTGTTCCGCGTTTGTGGAATCATTCAGATATCCAACACATTCGGGAGATCCAGACGGGGCAGACCTATGGCCGATCTGGTTGCGATGACTGCGCCTATCAATCATCGGGCCCCTATCAAGGAAAACCCTATTTCACGTTTAGCTCGGCTGTGGAACTTTCGGAAAAGCAGACCTGGAATCTTGAACTGGCAAAGGAGGAATTCGAAAAAGGCATCGTAAAGGTGCGTTCGCTCCCCCTGCGTTATTTCATATTCTTCGGATACAACTGCAATCTGGAATGCAAGATGTGTATTCAGGTTCCAAAGCGAAAGCTTCTAGACGAGGAAATAGAAACCCAGCTGTTCAGCCATTGGAAAGCATGGTTTCCCTTCGCCCTTACGGTCGATTGCATAGGTGGAGAGCCTTTTTCGATCCCCTCGGCGATTCAGTTCATGCGGGAATTTGTCGAGGATCCGGAACTGGATATGGTCCGATTGGGTATCTTCACCAACGGCATCATGGTCGACAAGCATCTGGACTGGTTGCGAAAAAAGGAACGGGTTTCGTTCAAGGTCAGTCTCGATTCCGTTGGCGACAGCTACGAGGCCATCCGGTTTCGGGGCGATTGGGAGCGGGTCAGCGAGAATCTGGTGACCATCCGCAAATTGATTGACGATGAAAAGCCCCAATGGGGCGTGTCCACCAATGCCTTGATGATGCTGTCCGGTATCGAAAGCCTGCCAGAGTTTGCGGCCTTCCATGTGCAGCATCGGATCCGAACCTCTTTCTACAGCTTGAGCTATGAAAGAGGAAACGAAGAGATCCTCTATAGCGAGGATATCGTGCAGTTTCCGTATCTCACCGATCGTGTCCCCCTTTGGCGGGAACGGTTCGATGAAGCAATCGAGATTTTTGCCTCTGGAGACTATTCCAGCGAGGCGGAAGGCTTGCGGGTTTATCGGGACATGATCGTCGAGGCCCGATCGCAGGTGGGCGACGTTCACAAGCCGACACGGACTGCGGCCTCCCATGACCGGGACGGAATCCGAGACCGAATCACGGCCTATCGGACCATTCGTCCCGAGGATTTGGTGGTTTCCGAAAAAGGATTCGGTTTTGATGCCCCCGACAATGATTCGGGGGTCCTTCTTGAATTGGATACGGCGGAGCTGGACCCGATGAACGGGTTTCTGACGATCCGCATGACCTGGCAAGGGGCCATAATACCCAAGCATGTGATCCGCTGTCAGCCGGTGGTGCATGAGGCGCCAGGGTATGACTTCTTAGGACTTGAAAAGCGCCAAGAGGGCGACACCATCATCAAGGATGTTTATCTGCGGGCCAGCGGCGGGGAGGATACGGCAGCCCAATCGTTGCAGTTCCGCATTACGTCCGTTCGGCCAGATGAGTTCAGTCTGCTTCCTGACCGCCTGGATATCCTGGTCGCTTAAACGAACAGGCCCGAAAAGGTCAGTTAATGGGTGCCGTCATGGCTTTCATGAATTCCGCCGGGCTGTGGTCTCGCTGCCACTGGGGGCCGTATTCCCGCGCCTGTCGGCCAAAGGTTTCGTAGTTTTCAACCGCCGATACAATGCCGTCGTAGAGGCTGTCCACCGTCGGGATCTCCATGATCGCCGTTTCGCCTTTCAGGGATTGTATTTCGCGCAGCATATAGCTTGATTTCGGCACGACCAGAACCTTGCCCATGGCCAAGCATTCAAAAAACAGGCCCGATCCCGAGTAGATATAGCGTCCCAGATAGGGCAGGAGGTGGATATGGGCGGCATCAAGTTGGTTATAGAATTCTTGGATCTGGAGCTCACCGGTCAGCAGGGTCACACCCTCGCGATTGCGCAGCGCATTGACCTCTTCACGGATGGTCGGTGCCCGGAATTCCCAGGTGTTTACGTGCTGCAAATTCGCTTGAAAGGTAAACCGGACCCGCCCCGGCATCTCCTTGAGCGCCCGTTCGATGACACCGGGGATCAGATGCGTGCCTCTTTCGTATCGGCTATGGCCGAAATAGCCGATATTCAACGGGCCGTCGGGAACTTGGAAGTCCCCTTTGGGCAAAAGATCATTGATCAGACTTTCCGGCTTGAAATGGGCGGACACACCCACGGGGACCCGCTTGCCCGATAGGGAATGCATGTGATCGGCTATTTCCGGGGTTTCGGCGGTCACCACCAATCGGTCCGGCGGAACCTGCGCCATGTTGTTGAGCATGACTTGGTAGGCGGAGGCCTTCCAGTTCATTTTCATGGTTGAAAACGTGATGTAGTCCGTTGCCATGAACAAGACCGCGACCCGGATCGGAATATGCGGCACGACCCGCTGAATCCAATGTCCCACCGCGTGGCTGATCCGGGCATTGAGCGAGTGAAAGACCACCATGTCGCCATCCTGAACCAGAGGCGTCAAAAGGCTCTCGAAAACTCCCAGGAAATACTGGTTCATCAAAGCGCAAAAGACACGCTCTTCGTGGTCTTCGGTGGCATTGTCGCCCCCGGTTAGTTGCTTAAGCAATGCTTCCCCGGCACTACCAGCGTCTTCGAGAATGGATCGGTATATGTCGCTGGGGGCGTACTGGTTGTATCGAAAGGCCGGTACCGCATTGGTGCGATTTCGCAAACTCGCGTCAATCAGGGATGTGCTGGCGATCACGGAGCATTCGATCCCTAGGGGTTCGAACTGCTCGAGGATCGAAACATTGTAGTTGAGATGGTGGCCGGCTCTGCTCACCAAAGCGGGATCGACAATGATCAGTCTGGGCATGCTTTGCTCTAAATGGCCTGGGCAAAATCCTTGTGCCACCCTAGTGGAGATATCCATTGGGGTAAAGCGCCCCGATCAGTTCCGAAGATCACCAACCGGCAGTCTCGTCGTGCGGAGAATGCCAGGTTTGGGGTCCTAGATCACGTCGAGTTTGATCGGATTCGATCAAACATGAAAAACGTGATCGATTCCAATAAGGTCGCGCGTGTCGGGTCCGATTGGACCCGACACGCGCTAGAAAGGCCCTCGGAACTCGGCGATGTCCCAATTCTCGGGTTCGCCATCCAACCCCTCGATCGGCACTCCGGCCACCATTTCGTATGCCTTGGCGGCGATGCGGTTGAGGTCCGGATAGAAAGCGTTTTCCAAGGGTTTGGTGGTTGGGCAGGGAACCGCGGCGGTGGTTAGACGCGCCAGTTGGGGCGGTGTCTCGTACTGAAGACCTTCGGCCACCTGGGCGATGATTTCCGAAGCGGCACCGCAAAGGGGCCAGGCCACATCCACCACCAGCAGGCGCCCGGTTTTGCGCACTGATCGGAGAATGGTTTCCATATCCAGCGGCGAGAGGCTCACCGGATCAATCAGTTCCGCTTCGATGCCCTTTTGGGCCAGGATTTGGCGTGCGCGGGCGGCTTCCACCGCCATGTGGCTGATGGCAACGATTGTGACGTCCTTGCCTTTGGCCAGAACGCGGGCCTTGCCCATATCTCCGGCAAATGATTCCTCCGGCACAAGGCCTGAATGGTAGTGCAGCATCCGGTGCTCAACGAAAATCACCGGGTTGTTGTCTTGAATGGCCGCAATGAGCATGCCCTTGGCATCATGGGGCGTCGTCGGTGCCAGGACTTTCAGGCCGGGCACATGCATGAACAGGGAATGCAGTGCCTGCGAGTGTTGGGCTCCCTGACCCCAGCTTCTGCCGATCACGCAGCGGACCACCAGGGGCACCGACACCTCGCCTGCGAACACGTAATGAGTCTTGGCGGCGATATTGACCAGCTGATTCATGCACAGCAGCAGGAAATCCATGCGTTGATGCACATGGACCGGTCGCATCCCAGCCATGGCGGCGCCGATGGCCACCCCGGTCATGCCGTCTTCAGCCAGCGGGGTGTCAAAACAGCGATCCGCGCCGAAGTCTTTGTGCAGGTCCAAGGTGGTGCCGAAAATACCCTTGGGGTCATCCACGCCAAGGCCGAGTACAAAAACGTTGGGGTCGGCCTGCATGGCTTGTGCGGTGGCTTCGCGAATGGCTTGGCCATAAGTGATTTCGCGCATGTCCGGTCAGTCCCTGAATAGGTGGTCGGTAAGCTCGGACAGGTCCGCAAAGGGGCTTTGTTCCGCATGATCGATGGCGGCGGCGATTTCTGAATTGACCCGGCTCTCGATGGCCGACCGGCTGTCGCTCGAAATCATGGCTGCGAGGTGCACCAAGGAGTCCTTGTGCTTCCAGGGCTCAACTTCGGATTCACGCCGATACCCGAGGTCAAAATCCTCGCCGGGGCCCACATGATCGCGCCACCGGCTGGTGGCCACATCGACGAAAACCGGTCCGGATTCACCACGACGGATCTTGTTCACGGCCTCGGCGATCACGCCGTACAGGTCGAGGATGTCTCCGGAGTCCACCGCGTGGGCGGTCATGCCATAGACGCGGGCCCGTTCGCACATATCCACTTTGGCCATCCGCGCTTCGGTGCGGCTGTAGATGGCCAGCCCATTGTTTTCGCATATGAACAGAATGGGGACGCGTTTCAGGGCGGCAAAATTCAAGGCTTCGTGAAAGGCACCTTCGTCCGTAGCGCCTTCGCCGAAAAATGAGGCGACGATGGCGGGTTTGTTCTGTTGTTGCAGGGCCCAGGCATAGCCGACGGCATTGGGTAGGGTGGTGCCGACAATGGCGCTGGTTCCCATCATCCCGACGGACTGATCGATCAGATGCATGGATCCGGCCTTGCCGCGCGCGCATCCGTCCCGTTTGCCATAGAGTTCGGCCCACATGGCTTTCAGGTCCCCGCCTTTGGCAATATAGGCGGCGTGACTGCGATAGGTGGCGAAAACCGTGTCATCGGGCATCAAGGCCGCGCAGACCGCCGCCGACACGAACTCCTGGCCGATGGAAAGATGGACCGGGCTTTTGATCTTGTCAGTGGGATACAGCCGGATGATCTCCTCTTCCACCCGCCGAATACGGAGGCAAGTTTCAAAAAGGGATCGTGTCAGATCTGCGCTGTTTTCGAAGTCGCTGTGCATGCGCAAGTTTTCCACGACAAAGGTCAAGGAACGGTTACCGCCGCCCAAAGGGCCATGCTACCGTGTGGGCGGGAGGAAAGGATCGGTATGCAAACGGCCCTGATCTGTGGCGCAACAGGTTTTATCGGACGCAATGTCACCCAAACCCTGGCCCGACGGGGCGAGGTACAGGTGCGTGCCGTCTATCACCGCAAGCCGCCCTTTTCCTGCCCCGGCGTGGAATGGGTCAAAGCCGACCTGCGCGACCCGGATGCGGTGGCGCGGGTCGTGGAGGGAGCGGACGTGATGATTCAGGCGGCGGCAACCACCTCCGGCGCCGGCGATATCCTCACCCAACCTCATATCCATGTGACCGACAACGCCGTGATGAATTCCCTGTTGTTTCGGGCCGCCCATGACCAGGGAGTTGGCCATACCATATTCTTCAGTTGCACGCTGATGTATGCCTCCAGCCCCGATCCGGTTCGGGAATCAGACTTCGATGCCAACCGGGATTTTCACCCGGCCTATTTCGGGGCGGGCTGGACCAAGGTCTATTTGGAGAAAATGGCAGCATTTTATGCGGGTCTGGGACGGACACGCCATACGGTCATTCGCCATTCCAACGTCTATGGACCTCACGACAAGTTCGACCTGGCCCATTCCCACGTCTTTGGCGCGACCCTGACCAAGGCCATGACCGCGAAGGATGGACGATTGGTGGTCTGGGGAAGTGGGGAAGAGGCCCGAGATCTGGTTTATGTGGATGATCTGGTGGCTTTCATCGATGCGGCAAGGGGAGGCCAGAAAACCGCCTTCGAAATTTATAACTGCGGGAGCGGTGAAGCGGTCAGCGTCAATGATCTGGTGGCACGGATAATCGCCGCGTCGGGTCGCGAGTTGCGCATTGAACACGACCTGACCAAGCCCACCATCAAGACTTCTTTGGCCCTTGATTGCTCCAAGGCCCGCGAACAACTGGGGTGGCAGCCGCAGGTTGGCCTTGACGAAGGCATTCGCTCCACGCTTGGCTGGTGGCGGGAAAATGTCGGGAACAACGGTTCATGAATGATTTTCGCGTGTGTCTGGAAAAAGGGGCCGTGTTGCATGGCCAGGGTAAACTGCGCGAGGCTGAAACCCTTTATCGGCGGGCGCTGGAGATTCAGGCCACGAGTCCCGATGCCTTGCATCTGCTCGGTGTTTTGTGCCGTCAGACAGGCCGGGCCGACGAAGCCCTGAGCTTGATTGGCAAGGCGCTGGTGCTGCGCCCCGGCTTTGCGGCTGCGATGGTCAGCCTTGCCCAAACTCTCCGGGTGCAAGGACGTCTGGAAGCGGCATTGGGGATGCTGGACCGCGCGATGCAGGCAAACCCGAATCTCGCCCATGCGTACCAGACCCGGGCCTTGATTTTGATCGATCTGGAGCGGATCGACGAGGCGGAACAGGCCTATCAATCCGCCTTGGCACAGGATCCGGATGATGTGCAGAGCTTGAACGGCATGGGGCAGTTGCTGGAAACCCAGGCGCGATTCGACGAAGCCGCCGCTGTCTATCGGCACGCCGCCACGAATAACCCCGACTATGCCCCGAGCCTGATTGCCGCAGCGGACCTGGCATTTCGGCGGGGCACGATTGAAGAAAGCAAATCTTGGCTGGAACAGGCTATTGCCGCATCGCCCGGGCCGCCGGAGCCGACGGACCCCAAGCTGCTGGATTTGGTCAATCGCATGGTGGCCGCCGAAAAGAGAGGCCAGGTGTGAATAGGCGGCTTTTGGGGCAGACCGGGATCGCCGTGTCGGAAATCGGCTTCGGTGCCTGGGGGATCGGGGGCAAGACCGAGGGAGCAACCTCCTATGGCGCCACCGATGATCCGACGTCGCTGGCCGCCTTGGATCGGGCCATGGACCTGGGGATCAATTTTTTCGATACCGCAAGCCTCTATGGCGACGGGCATAGCGAGGCGTTGATCGGGCAGGCCACCCAAGGGAGACGGGACCATCTGGTCATCGCCTCCAAGGCTGGATGGGACCGCTTCGGCGGCGCCCCGGATCTGTCGCCCAAAGCCTTGCGCCGATCCTTGTCCGATAGCCTGGGCCGATTGCGGACGGACTACCTGGACCTGTTGATGCTGCACAATCCGCCGGTGGATGATGTCGCACGGATGGCGATGGCGGTGAAGGCATTGAAAGCCCTGCAAGGTGACGGTGTGATCCGCAGTTGGGGGCTGTCGACCAAAACGCCCGCAGAGGCCTTGCGGGCGATCACGGAACTTCAGGTGCCGGTGGTACAGGTCAACTTGAACCTGTTGGATCTGCGTGCGGTGGATGGCGGTCTTTTAGCGGCCGCCAAACGACAGGGTGTAGGCGTGATCGCGCGGACACCGTTGAACTTCGGATTTCTAAGTGGGGCGGTGGGCGCCGATACGGTCTTTGAGGATGGGGATCACCGGCGAGCATGGACCCGGTCTCGTCTGTCTGCCTGGGAGCAATCCTCCAAGGCGTTGTTCGAAGCTTTCGATCTGCGCGACGTTGCCGATCGTGTGGCTTTCTCCCTCCGGTTCTGTCTCAGTTTTGATGCGGTGGCCGCGGCCATTCCGGGAATCCTGACGCCGGCGGAAGCGGAAATGAATGCCCTGGCCCAAGGGGCTTTGCCCGCGCCGGTACTCGAACGAGCGCTGGAAATTGCTCGGGCCAATGACCCCTTCGCCCGGTGATTTAAAAATGGGCGGCGATTTCCTGGGCGATTAATTCGCATCCGGTGGCGTTGGGGTGATTGTTGTCCGGCCAGTGAATGGTTGCGAGGGAGTCCTCG
Source organism: Magnetospira sp. QH-2 (assembly GCF_000968135.1). Taxonomy (NCBI): domain Bacteria; kingdom Pseudomonadati; phylum Pseudomonadota; class Alphaproteobacteria; order Rhodospirillales; family Thalassospiraceae; genus Magnetospira; species Magnetospira sp. QH-2. The sequence continues at coordinate 1,134,695 of NZ_FO538765.1, forward strand.
ACAGTGGTGCCCCGCCCACGAAAGAAGGTCGTGATCCGGTGGCGCATGCCTGAATCATCAATGAAGCGGACCTCCGGATGCAGATCAGCGACCTTGGACAGAATCATGTTGTCGATCAATTGCACCGAGCGGCCTTCCCGCAGCTCCCGTTCATATTCATAAAGGTGAAAGACGGTGACCCGGAAGCCTCGGCTTTTGGCCAAGCTCGCCAATCGCCCGACCAAATAGGCTAGGGCCGTCGCGCGGTCCGGGGCCGCCGCCGCGTTCAACCATGTCGCCTCTGCGTCCGTGTCGGCGCGCAGCCGCTGGGCGAGGCCCCGGAGTTTCGCCATCAAAGTCCGCTTCCAGCCTGGCCCTTCGCCGGTCTTTTCCAAGCTTCGGTAGATCTCGATCAGCCACCGGGGCGGGTTTGATGGCGGCACCACGGAAAGGTTACCCGCCACCGTGGCCAGAATCGGGCGATAAATGATGGTGTCCTTGCGGTCCAACAGGCTTCGGTTGAGCAGCCAGCTTCCGTACAGCACAATGACGTCCTTGGCCGCAATCCGGTCTGCCAGATGCTCCAATCGCATCACCGATTGCAACAAGGAATAACTGCCGACCCCGAGATTGGCGACGGGCCTGTCCAACAGTTTTTCCAACTGCCCTACGATGGACTCTTCGTAATCGCAACCCACGCCTTCGGTCCATGAACAGCCGATGGCCGCCACTTGGGCGGTGGCGCGTTCCTGGCCTGGCGCGGTTGTGCGCAGTCCCAAGGAATCCGTGTGGACGGACTCACGGGAGACTTCCCGTTGAATGCGCGCCGAGGCATTGGCGGCAATGGTGAAGCCCAGATGGGGGTCGGGGATATAAAGAGTGTCTCCGGTAACGGGCACGATGAGGCCTGTGTGTTGATTGAGGATGTTTTCAGTACAACGGATATATATCGTCGCTGGGATCGACGGGTCTTTTGTTCTTGCGGTCTTTGCCGAAGAGCCGCCGAAGAAACGAAATCAATCTTTTCAACATTGTCCTACCGTTTCCCTCTCACGGGGTCTCATTCCTGCCGGGTCCTTTCGACTAAAGTCCGCTGTCTCTTCAATGTCAACGATTGCCGAAAGGAGTCGTTGCCGATTCCGGTGAAACCCTTCAAGATCGGCAGGCCGAAGCGGCACCCTGTGGCGGGCAACCCGGAAGTATCATGATCAGGATTTTCATTGGCTACGACCCCAACGAAACCGTTGCCTACCACGTGCTTTCCCACAGCATCATTTCCCGTGCCAGCGAGCCGCTGAGCATTACGCCGCTGTCCCTGGCGCACCTGAAAGGCGTCATGACGCGCGAGCAGAATTCGTTGCAGTCCACCGAGTTCTCGTTTTCCCGTTTTCTGGTGCCTTACCTATGCGGTTTCGAGGGCTTCGCGATTTTCATGGATTGCGACATGTTGCTGTTCGACGATATCGCCAAACTTTGGAGTCTGCGCGATCCGCAATACGCGGTCCAGGTGGTCAAGCACGATCATGTGCCGGTGGAAGAAACCAAATTTCTCGGTCGCACCCAATCCAAATACGGCAAGAAAAACTGGTCCAGCGTCATGCTGTTCAACAACGAGAAATGCCGGGCTTTGACGCCGGAGTACGTGGATAATGCCAGCGGGCTGGAACTGCATCAGTTCAAATGGCTCGGCAACGATGACGCCATCGGTGGACTGGATGATCGTTGGAACTATCTGGTGGATGTGCAGCCCCCCCGTGACAGAGCCGGTCTGAGCAATATCCACTTCACCATCGGCGGCCCGTATTTCAAGGACTATGCCCATTGCGGCTATGCCGAGGATTGGTGGCAGGCCTACCGGGATATGAGTTCCTGCGGCAATCCAGTGGATGGTCTGCACACGCCCCCGAAACACCGGTCGAAAGAGAAGGGGGGCGGATGAGGGTCGCATTCTACATCGATCCCATCGTTGATGATGGTTTGCCTTATCGGCGGATCTGGTGGCTCTACAACAGCATCACCATGATGTTGCTGCTGGAATCGGATGCCAGCCAATGGACCGAACGCTTTCGCATCATCACCAACCGGCATCTGGCCGACAAAGCCCTGGAGGGCGTGGCGCTCCCCGCTGGTCCGGCCAAGGGGCTCACGGCCCGGGTGCCGCCGGACTGCCTGAAGATCATTTCCTTCCGCGAGACCCTGGATATTTTCGGCCAGGACAGCCTGACCACCAATGGTCGGTGGCTGTCGGGGCGGTATGAGCCGGACGAGGCGCTGCGCTATGGAACGCTGATCAAGGACCGCTTGGATTGGGAGCCAGAGATCATCGTCTCCTTTTCCGCCAGTCCGTTCCTGCGCGCCGCTTTTCCGGCGTGTTTGGTGCTCAACTGGGAAGCCGGGATCTTTTCCACCGCGCCTTTTCCCAATACCGGCTTCCTGGATCCTATGGGTACTTTTCGCTCTTCGTTTCTGGTGTCCCATGCCGATGAGGTAAAAAGCCATAGATCCACACCCGAGGAGCAGAGGATGCTGGCGACCATCCGCAGCAAGTACCTTAGCGGAGTCTATGCGCGAACCAATCCGTTCACGGCGGCCATGGGCAATGTGCGCGAACGCTTCAAGTCAACCTGGGTCTGGCCCACGGTTTGGGCGCGTAGTTTCGGCTGGGATTGGGATGCGCCCATCGACCATACCTTCGACTACCTCTGCTGGGTCCTTGACGAAGTGGGGCCGGACGTGGGGGTGACTGTCTCGGAGCATCCGAAGCGCCGCCATTACTGGGACGACGAGAAAAAGGAATACCTGCGACGCTACTTCCCCAATTTCATGATTATTCCCAACGAGTATCAGATTCGGGGGGCCTCGCAGTATCTGTTGCAACTGGTCGATGGCTGCATCGGCATGGGCAGCATGACCGGGGAACACGCGCCCCTGTTTGGCAAAAAGCTGGTGACTCCCTGCAAGAACCATCTGACTCCCTATTCCGATGCCACATCGCTCGAAAACCTGAGCGACCTGGCCCATGAGCCGCCGCCTGCCTGGCGGGATCCCGCTTTGATCTGGAAGCTGACCCGCTACTATGTGCCCTATGATCTTCAATTTTCACCGGGATGGTTCCAGGCAGCCTTCGAGCGCTGGCTGGGTCTCTTCCGTGCCGGGGAGATTGATATGGGCTACTACGAGCCCGCTGCGCCGAGCGCGGACATTCTGAAGATCTACGCCTTCCAGGAAGTCGGCGAGATGCCGGAGCGCTGGCCCGATATCCAATAACTAAATAATGATGTCTCTGTTTTATCGGCTGATATTGAGCAATGATTTTAAGGACATTAATCTTTTCTCGATTTCAGGGCTCTTGGTTGGGTGATCTATATAGATATCGACCAAGATTTTGATGTAATGAAAATTTTGTATTTTTGGTAGCGTGGCCAAAATGCTGTTAATTGCCTTAGTAAAGCATTCCTCATATCCTGAGTAGGTCATGGGGTTTTTCTTTTTTAAGGGCGCTACTGTTTCATTGAAATTGGATATGAACTCCTTGACCTCATTGCTGGCGTAGGTGTTCAGGAAGCGGTTGGTTACATAGGCGCTGGTGGACGGAGAGACGTGGTAGTTATCCGCGATATCCCGATCGAATTGCTCCTTGTGGCGGAGTTCTTCCATGACGATTTCGAACGAAGGAAAATAGAGGATCCTCGGGTCCTGTAATTGATTGAGGCTATCTTCAACCGCGACCCGCAATTTGCTTTTATCAAGAGAATTCGCAACCAAACCGTCACGGTTGTGAGATCCGACTCCGTATTCCGAAGGGTCCAATTCAAAGTAATCGCCGAAACTTGACCACCGATAACGTTGAGGGGAAACGGTGACAACACCGGTCCAGGGATTGGGGTTGATCTGACGCAGTGTGCGGAACGTGTTCGAGAGGTCGGAAGCGATCTCTTCAACACTTTGGTCGATAATCTCGTAATCGTTCTTCGATAGACCGAGGCCGCTATTAATGGGAGACCCGGTGGTTGTTGAACGCAGATACTTCGACGTGCCCAAGGTAACGACGATGATATCCGCGACGCGCATGAAGTCCAAAACTCTTGAATCGATCTGGCGAGAGGCCTTTTTTAGTGCCGCATTACCAACCTGGGCGACCGTGTCGACACGATCGTGCCGCATGGAAATTGACATGGACCCGTCCTCGGTGGTGGCAATTTCATCATCATTCACCCCCAATCGCCCTTGGCTCAACCGATTTACATAGTCAGCCGTATCGCGGGCCGAAAACCGAACACAGCCGTTCCGATCGTAGAGAGTTTGAAATCCGCTTTCACCCATTTCGTCGGCGATGAACCCGGCAAAGCAACTGCCTAGAGAGAGCAGCTTACATCTAAAGTCATTGATGAGTGGTTGTGGGGTGATGGCTACCCGTACTGGATCCAGATTTCTAATATACGACTCGACAAGCTTGTATTGCATCTAGTGGTTTTCCTTATTCCATGGGAAATATAGCCATGGCGCGTGTGGATATTCAACTAACGTAAACTATATGGTCGGCATACTCTTGGAATTTTGACATTATAGGTATAGGTGAGCGCCGATACGGGGAGGTGCTTGATCATCGTATTTTGATGATAGCTAGAGCCATGCATCTTCCAGTGGATCATGATGGAACCGTGGTTTCATTGCGGTGAATGCGTAGTAGTATGGGGCACTAAGAGAAATTGGGGTGCCGATATTAGGACAAAGGGCATTGACGAACCTGCTGGAATACGCCTCATACAGTACAATGCTGGCCGACAGGGAGAATATCCGGGCGGTTGTGGAGCGGGGTCGGCTACGCGGTGCTGCGAGGGCCTTTGAGCACTGAAAAGGTCGGTCACGTCCGGCGGATTCTCCGCAAGGGATTCAGCGCCCAAAACGACGAACGCGGCGCCCGGCCTTTCCGCTGCAATGAAACCCCCAACTATCAACGGTTGGATGTGGGGGATTACGGTACCGAGGTTTTCCGTCTGGTCCGGGTCTATTTCTATTTCTTTTGGAACGAGGACCCCTTGGGGTTGCGGGAGGACTGGCTGAATTTGGCCCGCCTGCGCAATGTGCTGACCGGCATGGCCCCCGATTTCGGGTTGCATGCCGAGGGCGATACGGCTGGACCTTTTTATGGTCTGCAAATCAATCACTACCCCAAGGGCGGGGGATTCCTGGCCGGTCATCAGGACAACTTGCATGCGGGAATCGCGGCTGCCATGCCCGAGCTCACACGGAACTTCATCGTTGCTTTCGTCATGTCGCGGGTTGGCGAGGATTTTACCGATGGCGGCGGCTGGTTACGGGTTGGTGAGGAGAAAGTTGCCTGGGAAAATCATGTGGAACTGGGCGATATCGTAATTTACGACCAGGATCTTCTGCACGGCGTGGATGCGGTGGATTGTCGGGAAACCCTGGATCTGTCCCGTTTCGATGGGCGCCTGTTCGGGCTGGTGGCCCCATTCAGCGGCGCCGTGGCTTGATCGGAGCGCTGCTCTGGAAGCCCAAGGAAAACAGAGCTATCATTAGCCCATCCTGTCGCAAACGGTCTCGATCGATCACCCATTGCACGATGAAAGAGGAATTATGACCGACCAGAATTTCGACTATCTCGAAGGCGAGACCAACAAGGAAAAACGCAAGGACTACAGCGACTACCAAAAGCGCTACGAGGACAATCCCCGCGAAAGCGACAAGGCCATGGCGGCGCTGGTGGTCGAAGCCTGCGCCGGAATCGCAACCCCCCGGATTCTCGACGTGGGCTGTTCCACCGGGAATTTCCTGCGCGTGCTGAAGAAAGCTCTGCCGGAGGCTTTGCTGTTCGGGGCCGACCTGGTGCAGGACCAAGTGGACGAAAACCGCCAGAACGATGACCTGTCCGGCATCGAATTCGAGCGCATCAATCTGCTGGAGATGGACAAGGAGGCCGCCTATGACGTGGTGGTCACCAACGCGGTCTGCTGGTGTTTCGATGCAGGGCAGTTCGAAACGGTGATCGGCAATCTGGCCCGAGGCCTGAAGCCGGGCGGATCCTATATTTCGTTCGAGATGTACCATCCCTATCCTCAGGAGGTGACGGTCACGGAAACCTGGCTGGCGCACCCCAACGGCCTAACGCACTATATCCGCCCGATGAAATCAGTCCGAGATATATTTTTATCCAAAGGTTTTAAAACTACTGACTTCCATCCCTTCGACATTCCCATCGAGCTGCCAAAGGACGAAGACCGGGAATTCATCATGTCGCATACCGAGCAGAAAGCCGATGGCGGACGACTCATCTTCCACGGCATCGTCCATCAGCCCTGGTGCCATACGGTTGCCCGGCGCGGATGAGCAATCGGACCCCACCGCTGCGTCGGTACGGTAAGGCCAGCGCCGAATACCTGGGGCAGAGCGCTGCCTTGTCGGATCCCGAACAGGATCGGGTCATGCGGCACAGCAAGCAGCGCTTGCTGGACATCTATCGGCAACAGCCCTTGCGCACCTCCTGCAAGGTCTGCGGCGGCCCGTTGCCCAATGGTGCCCGGGAGAATATCCCCTACTACCTTTTTTGCCCCGCCTGCGGCCATGCCAACGGTCGGTTCGAGGATACGCAAGCCTATCACGATGCCTATTACGGCACCGGGCAGGGGGAGGACGACGTGGCCCAGGCCTATGGCGCGGAAACCGCCGAGGCCTTCGGACAACGGGTGGCGGATATCTATCTACCCAAGGCCATGTTCCTGCGAGACGTCATCGTCGCCGATGGCCATGATCCGGCGGGAATGTCCTGTGTGGATTTTGGCGCCGGATCGGGATACTTCGTCGAGGCCCTGCACCGGGCAGGGTTCGCCGCCAAGGGATACGAGGTGTCGGCCAAACAGGTCGACCTGGGCAACCGCATGATGGATCGCGCCGCCCTGGAGCAAACGGATTTTGCCCATACCCTCGACATCGTTCGGACCCTGGAGGCGGATATTCTGTCGATGATCTTCGTGCTGGAACACGTGCGGGATCATCATCGGCTGCTGGAAGCGGTGCGGGACAATCGGCGGATAAAATACTTCTTCTTTTCCGTCCCCTTGCACGGGGTGACTGCCTTCTGGGAAGCCGTCTTCCCCAATGTCTACGCCCGCTGTACGTCGGGCCACAACCACCTCTACACGCCGCAATCCCTGACATGGATGGCCGAGAAGTACGGGTTTCGCGAGGCGGGATCCTGGTGGTTCGGGGCCGATGTGACCGACCTCATGCGGTCCGTCGCCCTCGGTCTGCACCAGCGCTATGGAGAGTCGGATCTGACCCGGAGATGGACAGAGGCCATGCTGCCGATGATCGACTCCCTGCAACGGGTCATGGATGAGCGCAAGCTTTCCTCCGAGGTGCATATGCTTCTCGCAACGGATGAGAAGATGGGAGATAAAGCGTGAAGCTGTTCGGCAAGAACCTGGATCACCAAGGCGTGCTCATCGCCGAAATCGGCGTCAACCACGAAGGTAGCCCGAAAAAAGCCCGGGATCTCCTGCGTTTGGCGGCGGAGGCAGGGGCCGACGCGGTCAAGTTCCAGAGCTATACGCCCGCTCGTTTTATTTCCACGCGCGACCCGGAGCGGTTTCAACAGGTCTCGGCTCGGGCCCTGGATGAACGAACCCATTACCTGTTGGCGGAAGAGGCGGCAAAGAGGGGCGTTGCCTTCCTGTCCACACCGGTTACCGAGGACTGGATTCCATTGGTGGCACGACTGAGCCCGGTCATTAAGATCGCCAGCGGTGACTTGACCTTTGAGCCGATAATCCGGGCCGCCGCCGCGACGGGCAAGCCGGTCATCTTGTCCACGGGGCTGGGAACGGAGACCGAGATCGAACAGGCCATCGGCTGGGTGAGAGAGGAGATTGGAGACCGCCGACTCAAAGACTCATTGGCTTTGATGCACTGCGTATCGGCCTATCCGACGCCCATCGAGGAAGCGAACTTGCGTAGCATCCCATTTTTGACCGATCGGTTTGCCTTGACGGTCGGCTATTCCAACCATGTGATCGGTCCCGAGGCCTGCTGGGCTGCCATCGCCCTGGGGGCGCCCATCATCGAGGTGCACTTTACCGATGAAAAAGAAGGGCGGACCTTTCGAGATCATCAATTATCGTTTAACCCTAATGACTTGGCTGGCCTGGTCGAGGCGATGCCGCGCCTTCGGGCGGCTTTGGGGCGTTACGACAAACAGCCTCAACCCAGTGAATTGCCCGGGCTTGGGGCCATGCGAAAGGGCGTGGTGGCCGCGGCGGACCTGAAAGCGGGGACGGTACTGGGCGAGGACCATATCATGTTTGCCCGACCGGCCACGGGCATCGAGTCCGGTCGGGTCGCCGAAGTCCTGGGTGCCGTCCTGACTCGGGACCTTGTTCAGGGCGAGAGTCTGGCCGACGCCGATCTTAACAAGGCTGATTGACAGGCCATGTGCGGACTTGCCGGAATCATTTCGGACGAACCGGTTTCTCCAGGCGTTCTGTCCATGACCTTGGCGGCGCTGCAACACCGAGGCCCTGATGGCAACGGAGCAATCCAATCGGCGTTCAGTCAGCGGCATTTGGCCTTGCTGCATACCCGCCTTGCCATCATCGATCCGGATGATCGGGCGGCCCAGCCGTTCCGGCGTGCGGGCCTGAACCTGGTCTACAATGGTGAAATCTATAACTACATCGAGTTGCGGCGGGAATTGGAGGCCCTGGGTCATCGCTTCACCACCCGCTCGGATACCGAGGTAATCCTCGAGGCCTATCGGGCTTGGGGAGCAGACTGCGTCAAACGCTTCGACGGCATGTGGGCCTTGGCCTTGCATGACGAAGAACGAGGCATACTCTGGCTCAGTCGTGACCGGTTCGGCGAGAAACCGCTGTATTGGATGCGGCAAGGGCGGACCTTGGTGTTTGGTTCGGAGGTTCGGGCCCTGTTCACGCTGTCGGGACATCGGCCGGAACCGGATCGGGATCGCCTGCGGGCCTATTTGGTCAACGGATACAAATCCCTGTTTAAGCGGTCCGACAGCTGGTTCGAAGGCGTTTATGCCTTACCACCGGGGCATTCGGCGGTTGTGGATGCTTCTGCTCGGGTCGAACCCACGCGCTATTGGACGCTGACCCATGCGCCTCGGACCCTCTCCTTGGGCGATCTGGTCGAGGGGACCCGGGAAAAACTGATCGACGGGGTGACGCGACGGCTTCGCGCCGATGTACCCCTGGCCTTCTGCCTCAGTGGTGGAATCGATTCAGGAACCATTGCCGCCCTCGCCGCCAAATACGGAAATACTCCCATCCACGCCTTTTCCATCGTTGACCGGGACCCGCGCTACGACGAGCGCGATACGATGATGGAAACGGTGAAATCCATCGGGTGCCGTCATACGGTCATCGCGCCGGGGACCAGTGGATTTATTGAACGTCTGGCCGCGCAGATTGAAAGCCGGGACGCCCCGGTGTCCACCATCTCCTATTATGTCCATGGCTTCTTGTCCGAGGCCATCGCCGGGGCCGGGTACAAGGTCGCCCTCTCGGGAACCGGGGCCGATGAACTTTTCACCGGCTATTATGATCACTACAACTTTTGGCTCGCGGGCATGAAGGATCGGGACGACTTCCCGGCATTGCTGGCCGACTGGCGGTCAGGCTATGGGCGCATGGTCCGCAATCCAATTCTCAAGGACCCGCATGTGATCATTGGAGATCCCGGCTGTCGGCGGCATATCTATCTGGACAATCATGTTTACAACCGCTTCATGCGAGACCCGATTGCCGAGACCTTTACCGAAACCGCTTTTTGCACCGATGGGCTGCGCAACCGGATGATGAATGAATTGTTCGAGGAGGTGGTGCCGGTGATCTTGGAAGAAGACGATCGGAATTCCATGGGGGTTTCCATTGAGAACCGCTCGCCTTTCCTGGATCATCGCCTAGCCGAGTTTGCCTATTCGATCCCCGGAGAATACCTGGTGCAGGATGGTTTTTTGAAATGGGTCTTGCGCGCCGCAGGGGAAGGAGTGCTGCCCGATGCCGTGCGCCTGGATCGTCGAAAACGCGGCTTCAATGCGGCGATCGATACGATGCTTGATCGGTCTGATCCAACCGTCCGAGAGCGATTGCTATCCGATGGGCCCATATTTGACCTTGTGAACCGGGCGCTTTTTACAAACTTTTTGGACCAGGACATGAGCGATGCCGACCGCTCCAAATTCCTATTCCGCTTTCTTTCAACGAGATTGTTTCTGGATCATCTCGAGGGAGCCGCCTGAACCATGTTGTGCAAGCGGATCATAACGGTCCTCACCTTTAATAACGGCGTTCTGTTCCGCACCAAGCTGTTCGAGCCCGATTACCGCTATACTCTCAATTTCGTCGATGCTTGGTCAGTGGACGAAATCGTCGTTTTGGATGTCACCCGGTCGGGGCAGGGGGACAAGGATAGTTTTTTCAAGGTGGTGCGGGATTTTGCCGACCGCTGTTTCGTGCCCCTGACCGTGGGTGGCGGAATCCGAAGCCTCGAAGACGTGCGCCGGTTAATGGGGCTCGGCGCGGACAAGGTGGTGATCAACAGCGGTGCCTTCGAGGATCCACGCCTGATCGGAGCCATCGCGGGGCGCTATGGAAGCCAATGCGTGGTCTTGAGCATCGATGCGAAGCAATCCGATGATGGTGGACATGAGGTGCGTTCCCATGCCGCCACTCGGGCAACGGGCCGCGATCCCGTCGGTTGGGCCCGCGAGGGACAAAGCCTGGGGGCGGGAGAGATTCTGCTCACGTCGGTGGAGCGGGATGGCTGGCTGCAAGGCTATGATTTGGATCTCTGCCGCTCGGTGGCCGACGCGGTCTCCGTGCCGGTATTAATCCTTGGCGGTTGCGGTAACTGGAAACATATGGAACAAGGATTTCTGCAAGGACATGCCTCGGCGGTCTGCACTCAGAACATCTATCACTTCACCGAAAAGAGCATCCAAGCCGCCAAGAGATACCTGAATTCAAAAGGGATTCCCGTGCGCATGGAGGAGAGGGCATGACGGCATCCATCCAATTCTGTTCCCGCTGTCTGATGCCCAATACGCGGCCTCGGGTGGTGTTCGACGATCAGGGGGTCTGCAACGCCTGTCTCAATGCCGATACCAAGGCGGCCATCGCTTGGGATGCCCGACGGCAGGAGTTCCACGATTATGTTGAGCGCCTGCGTCCCAAGGAGGGCCCTTACGACTGCGTGGTGCCGTGGAGCGGCGGCAAGGATTCAACCTATATCGCCCATCGGCTGAAGGTCGAATTCGGCCTGAACCCGCTGTTGGTGACCTTTTCGCCGTTGCTACCCAATGATGTGGGCATGAACAACCGGGAAGAGCTGCTGAAGTTGGGATTTGATCATTTGATGGTGCGGCCCAATCAGGCCGTGTCCCGCCATTTGGCGCGGCGATTCTTCATAGAGCGGGGGAATCCGAAAATCCATTGGGATGCCGGGATCAATGCCCTGCCGTTGCAGGTGGCGGTGCGCTACGGCATTCCCTTGGTGTTTTATGCGGAGCATGGCGAAAGCGAATACGGCGGGCGGGTGCTGTCCGAGGAGTCCCTGAAAATCCGCGACTTTACCGAGGTGCTTGAGCATCAGGTGGGCGACGACCCAATGAATTGGATGGATGAGGTGGTTCAAGAACAAGACTTGGCACCCTATGTATATCCCGAGCCCGAAGCGCTTGAGGCGGTGGGGGTGAAGGCCTTGTACTTCTCCTATTTCTTCCGCTGGAGCATGCTGGAGAACTATCGCTACGTGAAAAAGAACCTGCCGACGTTTCAGACAGAACCCCAGGGCCGTACAGACGGCACCTTCACCGATTTCGACAGTCTCGACGACAAGATCGACAATATTTACTACTACCTGCAATTCGTGAAATTCGGCTTCGGCCGGGCCACCCGGGATGCCTGTCGAATGATCCAGAACGGCCAGATGAACCGGGAGGAGGGACTGGACCTGGTGCGCAAATACGACTCAGAAGTCCCCAAGACGCATTTTCAGGATAGTCTGGACTACCTGGGATTGGCCGAAAACGAATTTACCGAAATCGTCGATGCGCACCGCAACGGGGAAATCTGGGCGTTCCGGGGCAATCAATGGCATTTGCGGGCCGAGCCGACATGATCCGCCCATGAAGATCAATTTCGGTGTCAAACGAGTCACCTCCCTGAGCAAGGAACTGCGTTACGTCGCCCGGCAGCGGCACCCCTTGCGCTACCTGATCAATCGCTTCCGTTGGCACTATTATCCGCAGTTGTTCCATGTCTCGCGGTTTCCCGATCATCTGGATATCGAGACCTCGTCGGCCTGCCAGATCCACTGCCCCATGTGTTTCCTGACCGTTCGCAAGGATGTGCCGAAAAACATCATGTCCATGGCGCTGTTCGAACGAATCATGGCCGAAGTGGCGCGCCGTGACCCTTATTCCATCCGCCTGTCCTGGCGCGGGGAATGCCTGGTCAATCCACGATTCAAGGATATGCTTATTCATGCCCGATCAGTCTATAATGGCAGTATCTCCTTTCTGACCAATGGTTTGCGGCTGACCGAAGATCTCATCGATACCATCATCGAACAAGATGTTTGCTACATCGTCATTTCGGCGGATGGCTTGGGGGCGATCTATGAAGAAGTCCGCAAACCCGGCAAGTTCGACGATTTGATTGCCAAGTTGGCCTACCTCAAACACCGCAAGGAAGAATTGGGCAGATATCGACCGCAAGTACGCATCAATGCCGTGGGGACTTGGTTCAGGGGCGATGAATTGGCCCGCTTCATCGAAACCTTCGACCCCTATGCGGATCGCATCTTGGTCGGAGAGCTTCTCAGCAACTTCGATAGCGTGCCAGTGGAACACGACCCCAGCCTTATTTGTGCGCAGCCCTGGCAACGCATGATGATTGCCTGGGATGGCAAGATTTACCCCTGCTGCGATGACTACACGGGCCTCTATCCGGTGGGGGATGTCAACGAGCAGAGCCTCAAGGAGATCTGGCACGGGGATCGGCTCAATCAACTGCGGGATTGGAATCGCAAGCGCGAACGGCTGAAATGCGACCTCTGCCGAACCCGGGATTGCGGGATCGACAGAAACCCGCATACTCATTCCGACGCCATGAAGACAGCCTTGCGCAATCAGGTTCTAGACCAATATGGAAAAGACACCCCATTGCTCAAGTATCTCGAATAGAGGCATATTGAACGGAAATTAAAAAATGACCAAGCAGGACATTGTCTTCAAGCAGCAGCAAGATAACAAGCAGGTTAAGCTGCTGAGCTACAAGGACATGGACGCCATTCTGAGCGAAAAGGTCGGCGAACGGTATGACCGCTATCGTGCAGATTGGCGGGCCGGCATGCAGTTCGAACGGGTTCCGGAATTTCCTCTCTCCATCGAGATCGAGAACCTGAATCACTGCAATTTCAGTTGCCATATGTGTCTGTTCTCCCTGCCCAAAAGCCATCCAGACGCGCCGCACAAGAAAGAGAACAAGCGATTTCTGGACTTCGAGGTCTACAAAAAGGCCATCGACGAGGCCTCGGCCCATCAAATGCCCGCTTTGACCCACGGGGTGCTCTGCGAAACCCTGCTGCATCCGAGAATGATGGACATGATCGCCTATGCCCAGGACCGGGGGGTGGTGGACCAACGGTTGGGGTCCAACGGGGCCTTGTTGACCAAGGAGGTCAGCGAACGGCTGGTGGATCTGGGGCTCGCCCGGTTGGAGATCTCCCTGGATGGATTCAACGAGGAAACGTTTAACATGGTGCGGTTCGGCAAGGGAGCCGACTACCACCAAATCGTTGCCAATATCCGGGATTTTCTGGAAATTCGGGAGCGCAAGAACAGCCGATTCCCGTTGCTGCGCCTGAGCTTCTTGAAGCTGAACGTCAATGCCGACCAGGTGGAGGCGTTTCTGGATTATTGGCGTGACTATGCCGACTATTTTTCCATCCAAGAGCCGGTCAACTACAAGCTGGACCTGAAAAAAACCTCGCTTGTGTTCGATACACCGCACGAAAAACCCAATTTCCGCTGTGACAAGCAGCATAACCGCATATTTATGCGCCACGACGGTACCTTGCTGCCTTGCTTTCATGTGCATGGATGGCAGGAATTCGCCCTAGGCAACGTCAAGGACAGCACCATCAAGGAAGCCTGGGATTCCCCGAAGATGCAGTATCTCAGAGCCCTGCACAAAAAGGGCGAGTATCATAAAAACAAGATCTGCCACAACTGCGTCATGTGCACCGGCCAGGAAGCCTGATATACAGGAATCCTCCTTGTTTCCATTGGGGATGGCGGCATTCCGTGTACATCAAGGGTCTATTGCGCGAGATCTATCTAGAGCCCAGGGTGGTCGTTTCTGCGGCCATTGAAAAGGCGCTGGAGACGCTGCGCGAGCGCAGCGGTCTACCGCTCGAAATCGAGCACACCCCGGGTGGCAGCGAATGCCTGACTTGGCTGATCCCGCCGCGCTGGCTGGTTGAAGAGGCCTATATCAGCGACGGACAGCATAAAATCGTCGATCACGAACACCACCCCCTTTACGTGCCTCCCTACAGCGAGCCCTTTGAAGGATGGGTGTCGCGAGAAGAACTGGACCGCCATCTGTTTTCCGAACCGGAACGCCCCGCTTTCATTCCTTTCATGGTGGATTGGGAACTGGAATTCCGCGAACGGGATTGGGGATTTAGCCTGCCAGACACCCTCCGCGTGACCCTGGATCAGGACCGCTATTACGTCTGCATTCGAACACGGGTCGAGGAATACGGGGACCTGACAACAGGGGTCTGTCGATTGCCCGGGCGGTCGAAGCGGGAAATCCTTTTGGTGACCAATACCTGCCATCCGGGGCAGATCAACGATGCCATTTCCGGCGTCGGGGTCGCCTTGGAAGTCATGCGGCGACTGCGGGACCGGCCTGATCTGCGCTGGAGTTACCGACTGCTTTTGGTGCCCGAATACCTGGGGTCGGCGGCCCATTTGGATCGCCATATGGATCAGGTCGATCATTTCGAATGCGCCATGATGCTGAAAATCCTCGGTAACGATGCACCGTTCTCGCTTCAACACTCGTCACGAGGGACCCATCGTATCGACCGCATCTTTGCGCATGTCTTGCGCCACGGCTATGGGGCCTACCGGGAAGAGGGATTCAGGGAGATCACCGGCAATGACGAACTTTTCTTCGAAAGCCAGGGAATTGACGTCCCTTGCGTTTCATTGAGTCGTTGCCGGAAAATCACGATGCAGGATCGCTTTTTCGGCCTATTCGAGGAGTACCATTCGTCGGGGGACGAACCGGACAGGCTGCACGAGGAGAAACTGCAAGAAGCGGTGGATCTGGTCATGGCTGTCATTGAGGTATTTGAAGGCGACGTCGTGCCCATTGCCCGTTTCAAGGGTCCGATTAACCTGTACCGGCATGATCTCTGGCTGGATTTTGACAAGACGCAAGGAGCCGGGGAGCGGTTGAACCGGGTCATGGCCCTGATTGATGGCGGTAAAAGCGCTTTTGACCTGGCCGAAGAGACAGGCATGTACTTCAATGACTGCCTGCTGTTTTTAAAAGAGCTTTCTCGAATTGGATATGTGGAGTTCAAGGAACCGTGACCCGGGAAAACCAATGGGTCGAGCGATATTTTGATCAAGTCGCCGACTATTACGATGATTTGCAGGCGGACACGGCGGACCTGCCATTGCTGCCAGCGGACCGGTGCCTTGGCGGGTTGATGACCGACGGCCCCCGGAAAGTTATGGATCTGGGGTGCGGGACCGGACGCTTGACCCTGAAACTGGCCGACGCCGGGCACCGGATTTCGGCAATCGATGTGAGTGGCCGCATGATCGAGGCCTGTCGCGCTCGGCTGGCCAATGCGGGACGAGACGAGGAACTCGCCTGGAAAGCCGATGTATCAGACCCTAACGTGCTGGCCGCCGCCGCTTATGACGCGGTCTTTGCCATCGACCTGTTCGACTACCTGGGCCTGGGCATGGTCGAGTTTTTAGATATTTGTTTTCGAACCCTCAGGCCGGGGGGAAAGCTCATTGCCTCCTTTGGGAACGGGCTTCTGCCGCTGTTTTCTCTGGATCGTTCCACATCGGATTTTTTCAGAGATCACATTTTTGAACGGGTGCCATTCGTGGATGAGGACACCCGTGTGGCAGTGACGCAGACGGCCAAGGGCTTGTTGCGTTGTGCCGATGATCCGCCAAAGGACCATTCCGGCGCTCAAGGATATGAGGCCGATAAGCAAGCGGGGGTGGCGCGTCTGGTTCACAGTGATCTCCCAAGGCAATCAATCAATCCACTGACACTTGCTGACGTTCTCGCCCGGGCCGGGTTCAAGGCATTGGATCAGCAGTTCTATGGCTATCTGGCCGTGCCGCCGGGATTGAGAAATGCCTTTCCGAGAGCCAACGACGAGGCGGCGCGGCAGATGGAATCCCATTGGGAAAAGGATTGGCGCGGTACCTTCATGGCCCAGCGTCTATTCCTGGTCATGGAAAAGATCGGCCATGGATAGCCTCTCGCCCGCGGAGATTGCCGATGCGCTCCAGTCGGTCGGGGCATCTCGCGATGACGTGATCTTCCTGCATACGGATATCTCTCGCATCGGGCCCATCACAGGTGCCAAGGATCGCGAGTCCACGATGAACGGGTACGTGGATGGTCTTTTCAAGGCCGTCGGTCCCGGTGGAACGGTGGCCGCCTTGACGGCAAGCGAGAGCTATGCCCGTCATGACACCCCCTATGTGCATGAGCAAACACCTTCCGAACAAGGCATTCTGACCGAGCATATTCGCGGCATGCCCGGCGCGGTGCGGTCTTTTCATCCGTTGTTCTCCATTGCCGCCGTGGGGCCTCGGGCGGCGTCTCTATGCGGTGATGTGAGCTATACGGGATACGGGTATGATTCTCCGTTCGACCGGCTGCACCGGATGAATGCGCTCATTGTCTGCCTCGGGGTTGATCTTCTGGCCATGAGTTTTGTCCATCATATGGAGCAGCGCTTCGGGGTTCCATATGGCTACACCAAAGAATGGTCCGCCCCGGTTTTTAAGGACGGCCAACGCTCCAACCGACGTTTTTTTGCCTTTGTTCGCTATCTGGATGCAGGGATCGACTATGACTTCACCCGTTTCCAGACCGACTTGTTGGCCGCCGGATTGGCAAAGCAGGCAAGCCTCGGCTATGGTCGGGTGGTGGCGGTCCGGGCCGCCGATGCCTTTGAAGCGGGCATGGGCAAGCTTCGCGAGGATCCGTTCTATTTCCTCGCCTCACCCCCGAAAGAGGAGCCTTGGCGCCGGTGAGTCAGGAAACCATGGAGACGGAGGTTCGGCATTTGCTGGCGGCGATTATTGATACCGATGCCGCGGCTCTGACCCCCGAAGCCGCGATCAACAGCTTTCCGGGGTGGGATTCGTTTGCCCATATGAACATCATGATGATGCTCAACGAAACCTTTCAAGTTCCCATCGATGAAACAACGATCATCCGCTGCACCAGCCTTTCCGGCATTTTGGAAATGCTGAAGACCTAGGACCGGTCCATGACGCCGCATCCCTCTCCAGGACCAAGCCTCGACAAGACCCTGCTGGGACAGATCCACGCGCGGGTTTTGAGCCAACCCGAGGCGATCGCGCTATGGGCCGATGGCGAAGGCTGGACCTATCACGAGCTGTGGCACCGCGCTCAGGTCATGGCGTCGGCCATCAACGAAAGGGGCGGGTCTTCCCCGGTCTGCGCCCTGTATGCCTTCCGCAATGGGCCAACCTACGCCGCCATCTTGGGGATATTGCTGGCTGGTCGGGCCTATCTGCCCATCAATCCCCACTGGCCTTCGGCGCGCTGTCTGGCCGTGCTGGTCCAAGCCGGAACGGATTGTGTGGTTTGTGCCTCCGCCGACAGATCGGAAGTTCAGGATCTGCTATCCCATGGGGCGCTTGAAGACCGACCTCAGATTCTGCCCATCCCGGAACAAGACACGGCCGTTCCCAAGCAGGCGGAGACCGCCAGTCTGTTGGCGGCGCGGGATCAGCCGTTGGCCTATCTGTTGTTCACTTCCGGCTCCACGGGGGCACCAAAAGGGGTCCCCATCGCCAAATCCTGTGTTGAAAGCTATGTCTCGACGGTTCGGGAGCGATATGGCTTTTGTTCCACGGATCGGCTTTCCCAGGTTTTTGATCTTACGTTCGACTTGTCGGTTCATGACCTGTTTGTCGCCTGGACGTCCGGGGCGGCGTTGTATTGCGTGCCGGATCGGGAACTGGTGGCGCCCGCAGCGTTTATAGAGACCCATCGGTTGACCTGCTGGTTTTCCACGCCTTCCATGGCAACCTTGTTGGACCGCTTTGGATTGCTCGACCCCGGGCGTTTTGACAGCCTGCGCCTCAGCCTGTTTTGCGGTGAGCCATTGACCCAGAGGATGGCGCGGGCCTGGGCCCGGGCCGCCCCCAATGGGCCCGTGGAGAACTTGTATGGCCCGACGGAAGCCACCATTGCGACGACGGCCCATGTCTTCGATCCGGATAGGGAGGCGCAAGGCGATCTGGTGCCGATCGGACAATCCTTTCCCGATCAAGTCATCCAGATCCTGACCGATGATGGGACCGAGGCGGCTCAGGGGGAGCCGGGGGAACTGCTGATCAGCGGGCCGCAACTCTGCGCGGGTTATTGGCGGGACCCGAATCAAACCCAAGAGCGGTTTATCCGCCTGCCGGGGAGCGATGCTGTTTGGTATCGAACCGGGGATCTGGTTCACCGGGACTCCGAGGGGGACCTGCACTTCCGGGGCCGATTGGATCATCAGATCAAGGTCCGGGGACATCGGGTGGAATTGGGAGAGATCGAGGCGGTATTGCGATCAATCGCCCAAACGGATCAGGTTGCCGCATTCGGCTGGCCCCGGTCAGAAGGAACCGCCCAGGCGGTTGCCGCCTTCGTGGCGGACAGCCCCATGGACAACAAAGCCATCCAAGCCGCCTGTCGGGACCGCCTGCCGTCTTACATGGTGCCCAGCGCAATCCGCCGGCTGGATCGTCTGCCCTTGAATACCAGCGGCAAGATCGATCGAGCCGCTTTGATGGAACAATTGGATTCAAATCATCGGGAAGACGGGGATGCGTAGACTGTTTTTTGTCGGCGATCCCATTCCGTTGCGACGGGTCCTGAGCAATCTCGGCGATCAATCCCTGACCTTGATGGGCATTGCCAGCGATAACCCGGCGGCCCGGGGCTTGGCGGATCAACTGAATCTGCCGCTCTGGCCCAATCGGGATATCAATGGCGAGGCCTTTCTTGGCCACCTGTCCGCGAACCCGCCGGACCTGATTTTCAATTATAACGCCACTACTCTCTTCGGAGCGGCGCTGTTGGCGGTGCCCAAGGACGGCTGTGTGAACATTCACCCGGGCCCTCTGCCCCGATATGCCGGGCTCAACGTTCACCAATGGGGCATTATCAATGGAGAGAAAATTTTTGGGGTGACCGCCCATATGATGGAGCGTGGAATTGATACCGGCGATGGGGTCGGCGAGGTCGAAGTCCCGATCCTTGCGGAAGATACCGGGCTGACTTTGCATTTGAAGCTTCTCAAGGCGGGGGCGGAACTGGTGGAGAGCGTTCTTTGCCAGTACGGGCGCAGCGGGCTTCCGGCGCGCACCCCTCAAGACCTTTCGGCACGCCGCTACTATGGGCGGGATACACCCCATGGAGGGCGGGTTTCACCCACTTGGCCCGTGCACCGGGTGATCAATTTCGTGCGCGCGCTCAGCTACCGTCCGATGCTGTCGCCAACGGGGCCCGCGCTGTTCGGTTTCGGCCCGCAAGCAGAAATCGAGATCGTCAAGGTGTCTCATTGTGACGGGAAAGGCGGCGCGCCGGGAAGGGTGCTGTCCTTGGATCCGTTCATGGTTGAATTTACCGATGGCTGTGTCCGTGTGGAGAAAATCCACATTGATGGGGTTGTTGACCCTTCGGAAAAGATCTTGAGGCGCTGGGGTATCGATGTGGGAAGCCACCTGATCAGTCCAGGTGGTCCCCCGATTTGAGCCGACGGTCCGGGTCTCCCTCATCGAGGTAGTCGAGGATCAGCAACGCCCGGTCAGCGCAAATCAGAAAGGGTCCTTGGCCCTGTATCTGGCAGAGGCGGCCGGGGACCCCCCGCAAGACGAAATCGGCGGGCCGCGCCGCGAACAAGCGAACTTTTCGGCCACGGCGCAGACAAAAGGCCCCCGGATAGGGCCTGGTCAAGGCGCGGATCATGCGGTCGGCCTGATCGGCGGTCATGGTGCGGGGGGTGATCCGCCCGTCCTCATCGTTCCGCTGATGCCAGTAGGCCGCGCGGGCATCATCCTGTGGCTTGGGAATCAATGACCCATCCATCATGCCTTGAAGGGCTTCAACGGCCATGTCACCAAAGAGCGGGTTGGCCCGATGATGAAGGTCTGCAATGGTCATGCTTGGGGTCAAGGGTATGGACCTTTCCGCCACCAATGCCCCGTCGTCGATGCCTTCAGCCAAAACCAGAACACTGAGTCCGACGGAGGGTTCGCCATTGATCATCTGCCAATTGAGAGGCGATCCGCCGCGATACTCCGGCACGCGGCCGCCATGCAGATTCAATATGCCGATCCTCGGAATGCCAATCAGGGGAGGCTTGAAAATGGTTGGAAACCCGGCAATCAGGAACAGATCCGCCTGCCACGAGGCTGCTTGTTCAATGAAGGCCGGGTCATTGACGTCCGGGGCTTCGACGATTTGAAACCGTCCATTCGCCGCCTTCTCGTTCAAGCTCGCGGAAATAAACCCCGTGGGGACCACCACCTGGCCGCAGTCCATGCTCTCGCTCAGCAGGCGATCCAATACCGCCAGACCACGCGCGCCATTGAGGAAAAGGGCGATCCCGGCCATGCGGCCACTCCCGGTTTAGCGCTGGAACTTGGAGCCATGCTCCTCGAAAAAAGCTTTGTACCATTCAATGTAGCGAGGGAATCCCTCGATCAGGGACCATTTGGGATCATATCCCATCAGCCGTCGGGCCTTGTCTACCGATAGGGTGCCCCGATCAGGCATCAAGGCATCCTTTTCCTTCAAGATAACGCCCACATCGGGGAAATAGTCACGCAGGATACTCACCATCTGGTTGATCGGTTGCGCCGCGCCATAGGTCAGATTAAAGATCTGGTTGCGGGCCGCCGGCGTTTGGATCGCACCAATCACACCTTCCACAAAGTCCTGAATATAGGTGAAGTCCAGAGCATCTGAGCCATCACCGTTGATGGTGATATCTTCGCCCATCAGAGCGTTTTCAATAAAGATCTGGCTGACTCGGCGGCTGATACAGCGCTCGCCGTAAAGGGCCGAAGGCCGGATGATGGTATAAGGCAGATCGAAAACCTGATTGTAGGCCATGACGATCTTTTCACCGGAGAACTTTAGGGCGCCATAGATACCCTTGGGCTCGCAATAGGTCTCTTCGTCCACCACCCCGGTCTTGAAGTCCCCATAGACCATGCTGGAAGACAGATAGATGAAATGCTCCGCATGCTCCCGTGCGCCGTCCAGGGCATTCTCCAATGTGCGAAGGCTATGATCAAAGGTGTGATAGGGGGTCTTGTTGGAGCGGTTGGCGTGGGATACCGCGGCCAAATGGATGAGAGTCTGAGGTTTGACGTCATGGATCAGTCGCGACAACGCGTGATATTCGCGGGCGTCCTGGACGAACAAGGTGACTCCGGCATTGCGCAACAAACGCATGCGTTCATCAATAATGGCCAGGGACAGGTCCGGATGCGGGACGTTGTCCGTGTTGGCCATCAAGGAAATCAGGTTATTGACCTCCAGCCCATCAACGATGCAGACGTCGGCGCCCCGTGCCTTCAAATGAAGGGCAAGGTTGTGGCCAATAAAACCGGCGCCACCAACCAACATAATCCGTCTGTTCTGAAGGGGAATGCTCATTTTACCAACCCACCAGCGTCTCTTTGATCGCCGTGGCAATTCGTTTCATATGGTCTGGCGTGAGGTGTGGTCCGACGGGCAGGGCGATGGACGTATCGCTGATCCGTGCCGCACTCGGAAAGTCACTGTCCCGGTAGCCATATTGATTTTGATAGTAGTCGAGCCGGGGGACCGGATGAGGATAGTAGACACTGCTGCCAACGCCTCTTTCTTTCAGGCCCTTGATCAGGGCGCTCCGCTTCGCTTCCCAGCCTTGGGGCAACAGGGTGGACAGGCAGTAGTGACCATGGACGACCCGGTCATTCCCTGATGCAAGAGGGGTCAATTCTTCAATGTCGGCCAGGGCGTCGGCCAAGGTATTTCGGTTTTCGGCCCGCTTGGTCAGAAATCCAGGTAGTTTCTTCACCTGTTCGATGCCGATGGCCGCATTGATTTCATTCATCCGATAGTTAAACCCCAATTCAGGCACATTGTAAACGCCCGGGGTTGCCCGCTCCCCGTGCGTTCTGTTGACGCCGAATGCCCGGATGAGACGCAGTCTTTCGGCCAGATCCTGGTTCCGGGTAATGACCATGCCGCCTTCGGCCGTGGTCATGTGTTTGACCGGGTAAAAAGAGAAAACACCCGCATCGCCCCACAGGCCGGTATGGCTTCCATCGAGCGATGCACCCACGGACAGAGCGCAATCTTCCAGCAACAAGAGCCCATGGCGCTTGGCGAGCATTGCAAGGGACGTCATGTCGGCAGGCAGGCCGAGAAAGTGCACCACGACAATTCCCTTGGTTCTTTCGGTGATTGCCGACTCAACCCGTGAAACATCCATGTTCCCCGTCACCGGATCGGCATCGACGAAGATGGGGCGTGCTCCGGTCAATGCCACGGCGTGGGCCGTGGCCACATGGGTTTGCGCCGGAACGACGACCTCGTCTCCCTTGCCCAGGCCGTGTTCGTGCCAGAACAAATGCATGCCGGCCGTGCAGCTGGACACCGCGACGGCGTGAGGCGCGTCGGTGAACTGCCGAAACGCTTCCTCGAAGGCGAGGGTTTTGGGCCCGTGAACGAGAATACTGCCGGCCAGGACCGCCGCGACGGCTTGTTGTTCCTCGTCGCCGATCATCGGTCTGCCGAAGGGGATCTGCTCCATGGATCTGGTCACTCTTCTGAATTGCTGCGGTGTAGATCGTAATAGTCGATCCGATGGGGCTTGCCCAGGCTGACGGAGTGTTCGATGGCAATGGATACGGACATGGCATCCAGTACCTCTTGGGCTGAAACGTCTGGCTCCCCCCCATCCACAATCGAGGTGACAAAGGAGGCGATCATGCTGTCCTTGGCAACGGAGCGGTAGGGCGTCTCGATCAGAGTGGACAGGACTGATTGGTCCCCTTTCTCATAGCGCGCCGCTCCGGTTGGCGATTGGATGAAGCTTTCCGCCGTGCCGTAAACCGCAAGGGAGTGATAGTGGGGGGTGACACTGCTGTAATTGGACGAAACTTTGGCGATTCGGTCTGCGGAATCTCGCAACAGCCCGACGACACAATCGTTGAACCGAAACGCGGTCCCGCGCGAGGCGATGGCCGTGCCCATGGCGGTGGCTTCGATGGGGCGAAATGCCGCCATCCACATCAGCAGATCGATCAGATGAATGGCGCCGCCATGGACCACCGAGTAAAAGGGAATCCGGCCGCGCCATCCTTCGGTGATCTTGTGCATGCGGCCGTATTGATAGTCCCCTTCCAGATAATAGAGGTCACCCATGACACCTTGGCGGATGCGTTGGCGGAGGTCGATGAAGCGGGGCACCTTGCGTAGGACCAGGTTCGATGAAAACCGCTGTGTCGGGCGTGCCTTGAGCTCTTGATAAAGGCTGTTGAGGTCTTCCTCATGCAGGCAGATGGGTTTTTCCGCGAAAACATGCTTTCCATGGGCAAGGGCCTGCATGATCTGCGGGAAGTGGGCATCGTCGTAGGAAGCGATGGAGACCGCATGGATGGATGGATCCCTCAGGATATCATTGGGGTCGCCGGTGGTTGCCGCGCCCGGGAACTCGCTCGCCACCGCCCCCAGTTTCTCCGGGTCGATATCGCACAGGGCCACCAATTCGCATCGCGGGTCGGCGGCATAGCCCTTTGCATGTTGATGACCAACGCCAAGCCCGATCACCGCTGTTTTTAATCGATCATTCAACATTTATGATCGGTCCTCGTATACCTGCATGACCTCCACCAGGGAGGCGGTGATCAGCCGGGGCCCGAGAGCCCGGGCAATTTTTTGGACCCGATGATAATCCTCCACGGTATCCACGGAGAGCTGAACCGAATCCATGGCTATCTTGCTTTCGAAACTGGCAAAGGTGACCTCTTCGGGATGAGCGTAGAAATAGGCTGTCACATGTTCGCGTTCCCTTGCCGACATGACAGGGTGGGCTTCGCGCAATCGCTCGGCCCGAAAGACTTCCACCGACATGCCTTTCGGAAAGCTGCGTTTGAGGATGTTGGTCGCCAGGTCGCATCGCGAGGTCTCGAACAAGGCCACTGCCTGGTCAATGAGGGCAGGATCAAGGAATGGGCTGTCACCGGATATCCGGACCAGGGTCTGGGCCTTCGCTTCGATGGCGGCCTGGACAAAGCGTCCCGCCACGTCATCCAAATCCCCCCTGTAACAGGCAATTCCCATGTTTTCGCACAGCGCGGCGATGGGGTCATCGTCGGAACCGGAAGAAGTGGCAACGGCCAATCCGCTGATACTTTCACAACGCTTCATTCGCTCGATCATGATTTCCAGCATGGGCTTGCCTGCAAGCGGGCGCAGGACCTTCCCCGGCAGACGCTTTGAGGAAAGCCTTGCTTGAATAAGAAGAAGCGGTTTGGGCGGGGCTCGATCGGGCAAGCTTTGGATCCGGATGTTTCAGGGGCGAGGGACCAATGGCCACTCTATCAGGCCGCGCCATTGTCTGTCATGCTGGTCCCGGCGGTAAATGAGGCAAGTTTACCGAATAACAATAAATCAGCCGAATACTGAAAATAGGCTATTAAATTCATAAATAACAATCACCTGTGTGGCTTCCATGAACAATGTCCTCTATCTCCCCATCGAAGAAGATCGCCGGGAACTGGTGTCTCGGATGCTGGTTGCTCTGGAAGCGGTCAACCGGGGTTGCGCCGTGGTGGTGGGGCAGAAATGGGCGATCGAGAACAATCTGGCGGTCCTGCCCAAGGGTGTCATCGTTTACAAGACGGTTGACGAGCCGCAATGTGAAAGCGCCCGGCTGGCCCGGCAACATGGTCATATCGCCGTTGCCGTGAACGAGGAGGGTATTGCGCCGACGGATGGGGGAGTCATCTTCCGCCATTTTGGATTGAGCTTCGGCGATGCATTTGATTGTTTCTACAGCATTCATGAAGGACAGGAAGCCGCGCTGCGGGCGGAATATGAGCAGCTGCCGGAGATGATCTGCATCGGCAATCCGCGTGTCGACCTGCTGAAACCGAAATTCCACCCCTACTACGCGGACCGGGTGGCCGAACTGCGCGCCCGGCACGGGCGGTTCTTGTTGTTCAACAGCAACTCCTCCGCCAACTGGAAGTTTGGCGGTCTCGACGATCTAAAGGATCTATATTTTCGAGGCGGGTATATTGTCGATGGCGTCCGAGATGAATCCCTGTTTCATGAAATGGTCTGGTACGACGAGGTGCGCAAAGACATCACTATCAATTTCTTCAACGCTCTTGATGAAGTCGCGCCGGACGTGCCGGTGATCATCCGACCGCACCCCGGCGAGGCACCCGAGTACTGGGAGAAGTTTATCGAAGGCCGGAAGAACTGTTCCGTCGAGCGGGCGGGGATTGCCAACCATTGGATCGCCGCCGCACAGGCAACCATCGTCACCGGCTGTACCACGGGTGTCGAAGGGTATCTGATGGGGGCCAACGTCATTAATCTCGACCAGGAAGAAGATGCCGGTTATCGCGAAGACAATATCGCCTATCACTACCTGCCAACCTATACGGATATGAAGCAGGCCGCGCTGGCGATGAAAGGCGTGATGGATGGCGTGCCCGGTGCTATTGCCGAAGAGCCGGAGTCTCGGCGTCGGTTGGCTGAGTACCTGAATGCCCATGACGGTTTCGCCTATGAGCGCTTGGTCAATTCCCTGCTGGAGCGCTATCCGGATTTGATCAACGGCCACAAGGCTCTTCGGACTCTCGGTATTTTAAACCTCATTGAAATGCCGGAACTGCACCCTGGACAGCAAGACAAGATTCAAGACATGACCTTGGCTCATGTGGGTAGCATCATCCAAAATCTTGGTCGGATCCTGTCGCTGAACGATGATCTGTCAGTATTCGAGCCACAGAAAAGCATGTTTGTACTGGCCCGGGTCTAATGGCTCCGCGCAGGATGCAAAGGTGGCCTGAGCAACTGGCAGGCTCCGAAAACGAAGTTTCATGTTAATATATCGCTGCTTTGATGGTTCTCTAGAACCGGAAAAAATCTGAAAGAAAAGGCAATAGCCATGCCGGGCAAACGAACACTGACAGACAAGGTCGATGCCATCACCGGGATTTCCGAGGATCGGCGCATTGCTGCTCCGCCCTGTCCCCGGGCGGTGAAGATCGAACTGACCGCTCGCTGCAATTTCAATTGCTCCTACTGCGCCACCGGCTACAAGCTGCGCGACAAGCGCGACATGGATTGGGATTTCTACCTCAATCTGCTCCAGGAATTGAAGCGGGCAGGGGTCGAGGAAGTCGGGATGTTTTATCTGGGCGAAAGCTTCGTTTTGCCCTGGCTTCCCGATGCCATCAAGGCCGCCAAGGATGAAGGCTTCGGCTATGTGTTCCTGACGACCAACGGATCCCTGGCCACGCCGGACAAGGTCCAGGCCTGCATGGCCGCCGGATTGGACAGTCTGAAGTTCTCCTTGAACTATTCCGACGAACAACAGTTCACGGAAATTGCCGGGGTCAAAGGGTCTCTTTTCAATCAAGTGGTTCAAAACAGCATTGATGCGGTTCGGGTGAGGGAGGAAGGCGGCTATGATTGCGGCGTCTTTGCCTCCTATATCTCCTACGACGGTGAACAAGGCGAGCGTATGAGCAAGCTGGTGGATGAACTGACGCCGATCCTCGACGAGGTCTATGCCTTGCCGCTCTACTCCCAGGCCGATCTGACCAGCAGCGCGGAAAAGAGTGCCGGCTGGTCCATCAAGGGCGGCAACCCCGGGCGCTTGGAAAATATGCGTGAGCCGGTGCCTTGCTGGGCCCTGTTTACCGAAGCAAGGGTGACTTTCGACGGCCATCTTTCCGCTTGCTGTTTCGATCACGATGGGCGCTTCCATATGGGAGATCTACATGATTTGTCCTTTATGGAGGCTTGGCATTCGGAGGAATTCGTCGAACTCCGTCGGGCCCATCTGTCCGGTGACGCGCGACAAACGGTTTGCGCCGAATGCGTTTCCTATTCCTACGAGTGACGGTTTGGCGATGAATCGGAAACCCGTGTGACTCCTTCCCCAGAGCCCTATCTGAGTGTTGTTGTCACGTCGCGTAATGACGACCATGGCGGCGACCCCATGGCGCGCATGCGGGCTTCGTTCGCCTGTACGCTGCATCAACTGGAAAAGCACAAGATCGATTCTGAGTTCATTTTGGTTGATTGGAATCCACCGGGCGATCGCCCAACCTTGCGCGAAGCCATTGATTGGCCGGATGGGCTCAAGCATGTGACCATCCGGGTCTTCGAGGTGTCTTCCACCCTGCATGAACGGTTCTCCGCCGCACGAAGACCGTTGTTCGAGAGTGCCGCGCGCAATGTCGGATTTCGACGGTCTCGGGGATCTTTCGCCCTAAGTTCGATGATCGATTTGCTTTATCCTGACACGGTGATGAGCTTCATCGCTGACCGGCAGCTGGAAGCAGACAAGATCTATCGCACCGAGCGGGTGGATGTGGATCCAGCCGTCCTGACGAGGACGGGTCCCGAGGCTCAGCTCGCGGCTTGTCCGGAACGGGTGGTCCAACGCAACGAACGTGGTCTTTATCCCCTCTTTCCCGGCTTGCCGCCTTTGTTCACCAATGCCAGTGGCGATTTCATTTTGATGAGCCGAGAGTCCTGGCACGCCTTGCGGGGGCAACGGGAGGATGACCCCTCGCTGCTTCATATCGATTCAATTCTCATGTATGCGGCCTTGGGCTTGGGGATCACCGAACGGATCATACCCGGCGCGGCGACGTACCATGTGAAACATGGGGGCGGCTGGGACAGTATCACCGAGCGCAAGGAGATCCTCGATACCGGTAAGACGGTGGATGAGTTGTGGCCGCGCTATCGGGCGCTCTGCATCATGCTAGGGCTGGGTCTGAGAGATCCTCGGTTCAACGGGCCGGATTGGGGGTTGGGGGACGAAGACCTGCCCGAATTCGTCATTAACCGGGGCCAATGGGAATCATAGTTCCGTCTGAATTTGCGTGCAGCCGTGGGTTTCGAATCGGAAGGGTACCGGGAAAAACGGTTCCATGGCACGGCTGACCTCTCGCTGACGTTCCGGCGGCACGTACAGCAAGATGAAGCCGCCCGCCCCGGCGCCCAGAAGCTTTCCTCCCAGCGCCCCAGCGCCCCGGGCCAGAGAATAGGCATTGTCGATGCGATCATTGGAAACCGGGGCGGCGAGTCCTCGTTTGAGCTTCCAGGTTTCCGCCAGCATCCGCCCGAAGTCGTCCAGATCGCCGCTGCCTTCGAGAAGATTCCTGGCATCGTCCACCATTTCCCGCATGCGACGCAGATTTTGGCTACGTTGGGGGAGGTTGGTGATGACCTCGCGGGCCACCGTCGAAGACAGTCGGCTGGTGCCGGTATAGAACAGCATCAAACGGTCATTGAGTTGATCCCGGCGCTCCCGTGAGATTTTTACGGGATCAACAACGATGCGGCCGTCCGATTCAAAGCGAATCATGTTGAGACCACCATGGGCCGCCGCCACTTGGTCCTGAGACCCCACGGAATCTTTCAGCCAGTTTTGTTCCAGCTCGATGGCTTGCCGGGACAGTTCCGGCGCATCTCTATCCACGCCGTTGAGCAAGTGCAGGGCCTTGATCAGTCCGACCGCGAAGGATGAACTGGACCCCATGCCGGTGCGGGCGGGAAGGTCCCCCTGGTGGTGCATCTCGATACCCCGTTTGTCCGCGAAATCCAGCATATTCAGGCTCTCGCGCACAGCCGGATGAAGGATCTCGCCGATCGCGTTGACCGTCTCGATATGGGACCAGACAATCCGATACTTGTGTTCGAAAAAGGGCAGCAGCCAGCGGCAGGAGATGAAGCAGTATTTGTCGATGGTGGTCGAAAGGACCGCGCCGCCATGCTCACGATACCAGGCCGGATAGTCTGTCCCGCCGCCAAAGAACGAAATACGCAGCGGGGTTCGGGTCAGGACAAAACTCATGAAGAGACAGACTTTCCAATAAGGCCCCGGTGGTAATCCAGCAGATCGCGCATGGTCTGCTCCACGGAGATTGCCGCTTCCCAACCGGTCGCGGCCTTGAACTTGGATACGTCGGGAATTTGAAGGGTCACATCGGAGGGGCGCAGCAAAGACGGGTCGATTCTGTGATCGATGGGGCAAGTGGCCAGAGATTTCTGAAGCTCGAGCATCGCGCCGATGGTCATGGTCTGGCTGCCCCCGATATTGTAGACCTCGCCCGGTGGGCAGCGCTCCAAGAGCAGCCAATAGGCCCGTACCGCGTCGCGCACATCGGAGAAAGTGCGCACGCTTTCCAGATTACCCACCTTCACGGGTTCCTTGCTGATCCCGGCTTCGATCCGGGCGATCTGGCGGGCAAAGGAGCTTTCGGCAAATACCGGGCCGCGACGGGGGCCGGTATGGGTGAACATGCGGGTGCGGATGGTCTTCAGGCCGTAGGACATGAAATATTGCTGGGCGATCATATCCTCGCCGACCTTGGAGACCGCATAAGGCGACGCGGGACGGAAGGTGTTTTTTTCGCTGATCGGCAGTTCATCTTCGCGCACCTGTCCATACACTTCGGACGATGAACAAATATGAATCATCGGGTCGATTCCAGTGTGCCGGATCGCATCAAGTAGATTGGTGGTGCCGATAACGTTGCAGTGGAGCGTGTCGGCAGGAGCGGTGAAGCTGTCCTTGACGTACGACTGGGCGGCAAGATGAAAGATCCGCTCCGGTCGAACAGACCGCATGATTTCTATGAGCGAGTTCAGGTCCCGCAAGTCGCCATGATGCAGGGTCACCCGATCCAGGATGGAAGCGATGTTGTCCAGCGGACTGCGCCAGCGAATCAGGCCGTGGACCCGGGCGTCGGGATGGTTTTCCAGGATATAATCGGCTAGGTGGCTGCCCACCATGCCCGTGATCCCTGTGATCAAAATATTCATCGGCGTCGGCAGTCCTTTGCTCGGGGCCCGATCAGATAGGAAAGCTTTAGCATTGGGCCTTGCGCAGGTGAAGGGTGGATTGGGCTGGAAGCGACGTCTGGGCGCGGGCGTAGTCCTCGGGGATACCAATATCCAGGAAGAAACCGTCCAACAGTCGCCCGCTTAGGAACCGGTCTCGGGCCAGAACCGGAAACAGGTCTTGTTCCAGCGAGCAGGGGAGTCCGAAATCGCCGCGAATAGGCTGTAGCAGTTCTTTGCGCAGCAAATAGAGGCCGCCGTTGATCAATCCCGGTTCGCCCGGCAATCCTCTGTGCCGAAAGCCTGTGATCCGCTCGCCTTGCAGATCAACCACGCCCGAGCGTCCGGTGTCTTCCAATCGACGGAGGGCGAGGCGCCCAAGCAGATTATTGTTCAGCGGGGGCGCCACGAAGGCCGCCAGATCCACATGAAACAAAGAGTCTCCGTTCGCCAAAACAAAATGTTCTGTCAGCAGATCTTCCGCCGCCAACAGAGCGCCTCCGGTACCAGCCGGTTGGTTCTCGATAGCGACACGGATCGTGGCGTCGCCCATCCGAGCCCCATCGTAGCGGGCCGACAGTTGATCTCCCATGTGCCCCGCCAGCAGGAGAATGTCGGTCATTCCCGCGGTGGCCGCCCAGGACATCAGGATTTCGATGAAGGGGGTCTCGCCCACTGGCAACAGGGGTTTGGGGGTCCGCGCGGTCAAGTCGCCAAGCCGTGTGCCCAGGCCGCCGACCAGAAAGGCGATTTGCATGCTCCCATTCTCCGTTTTGTTTTTGTGGGCGGACCTCTATGTATAGTAACGGACTTTGGTTAACAGGGATGGAACAAGCGTTGAAGGTCGCTCTTTCGCAGATCAATAACAGCTTTTCCGATCAGTTCTACCTGCCCTATGCGGCGGGGGCGTTGGAGGCCTATGTTCGGCAGCGCGCCATTGCTCCCGAGCGTTTCACGTTCTTGCCGCCGGTCTATAAGCGTCAACCCGTCGAACAGATTGTCGCACAGATGGCCGAAGCCGATGTGCGTGGCTTCAGCGTCTATGTCTGGAACATCAATATCTCGTTGGAGGCCGCAAGGCGGCTCAAACAACAAGACCCGGACAAACTGATTGTATTCGGCGGGCCCCATGTGCCGGACAATCCAGAGACTTTTCTTCGCGACCACCCCTTTGTCGATCTGGTGGTCCATGGCGAGGGCGAGCAGACCTTTCTGGAGATCCTGGAAGCAGCCACCGACGAATCGGCCTGGCGGGGCATTGAGGGAATTGGATTCATGGGATCGGATGGCGCGCTGGTGCAAACACCGCGCCGCCCACGCATGCGGGATCTGGCCTCAATGCCGTCCCCTTTCCTGGAAGGGGTATTCGACCCCATCATGGCGGCGGAGAAAGATGCCGGATGGATCGGATTGTGGGAGACCAATCGGGGCTGCCCCTTTCAGTGCACCTATTGTGACTGGGGCTCCGCCGTGGCGGCCAAGGTCACCAAGTTCTCCATGGAGCGTCTGAAGGCCGAGGCCGAATGGTTCTCCCGCAACCGGATCGAGTTCATTTTCTGTTGTGACGCCAACTTCGGTATTTTGCCTCGGGATGCCGATCTGGCGCGGATCGTCGCTGCTCTCAAAGCAGACTCCGGCTATCCCGGAGCCCTGTCGGTCCAAAACACCAAGAATGCCACCGAGCGGGCCTACGAGACCCAGAAAATCCTTTCAGACTCCGGCCTGAGCAAGGGGGTCGCCCTGTCCATGCAGAGCATCAATCAGGGGGCGCTGGAAAATATCAAGCGGGACAACATCTCTTTGGATAGCTACTTCGACCTACAGCACCGCTTCACCGAAGACGGTGTCGAGACCTTTTCCGACCTTATTCTGGGGCTGCCGGGAGAGACCTATGACAGCTATGTGCAAGGCATCGACCATCTGATTTCCAATGGTCAGCACAACCGGATCCAGTTCAACAATCTAACCATCCTGCCCAATGCCGAAATGGCCGACCCGACCTATCGCGCCCGGCATGGGCTCAAGACTGTTTGGAATGAGATCATCAATATCCACGGGTCCAGGGAAACCTTCCCCGACGATGTGCCGGAGTCCCAGGAGACCGTCATTGCCACCGCCAGCCTGCCCGAGGCGGATTGGCGGCGGGCCCGCGCCCTGTCCTGGATGAGTGCCTTTCTCTATTTTGACAAGCTGTTGCAGTTTCCCTTGATGGTGGCCCATGTGCGCCACGGACAGGCTTATGGCGCTTTGTTCGAGGCTTTCATGTCGGCCGATGGGGCCCGGTTTCCCCTGCTTCGAGAGATTGCCGACTTTTTCCTCGACGAGGCATCGGTCATTCAGGCAGGCGGAGCCGAGTTCCACTATTCTGCCAAATGGTTGGGCATTCACTGGCCCGCCGATGAATTTATCTATTTGCGCCTGACCGCCGAAGACCAGATGGACGCGTTCTACGAAGAGGCCGCCGGAATGCTGTCTTGGCTGTGTGATGACCCCGCAGAGGGCGCCCTGGCCGATGCTCTGGCCTATAACCGGGCGCTGATCAGTCATCCCTTTCTTGAACACGACCTGACCTTGGACTTGACCTTCGATCTGCCGGCTTTCATCGGGGCGTACCGACAGGGGCGCGTCGAACCCATCAACAAGAAGCCGGTGCGTGTAACGGTGCGCCGGACGGACCGATCATGGCCCGATTTCGACAGTTGGGCGCGGGAAGTGGTTTGGTGGGGCAATAAAAAAGGCGATTACCTCTACCGGGATCAAGGGCAAGTTGGGTAGAGTCCTGCCCCATGGAAATGATGGTTGAGGAATGAGATGACCACGGACGATCCACTTTGGGAAGATGTGCAACGGGCTATCGAGGCCTATTGCAAGGCGTCGCAGCGTCCGGTCTTCCATCCGGACAATCCCATGGTCCGACTGCACGAACCCACTTTTGGCGCCGAAGAGGTTGGCGCGGTGGCTCGCTGCATGGCTTCCACTCAGGTCACCATGGGGCCGCGTGTGCGGGCGTTTGAGCAGGCCTGTGGCGCCGCATTCGGATCCAACCAAGCCGTTTCGGTCAATTCGGGCTCATCGGCCAACCTTTTGGCCCTTGCCGCCCTGTGCAACGGGGAGACCGAAGGGGGGCTGAGGCCCGGAGATGAAGTGATCGTTTCGGCGCTTTCCTGGTCGACCACGGTCTGGCCCTTGGTCCAGCACGGTCTGGTGCCGGTGATCGTCGATATCGATCTTCATAGCTTGAACATTGATCCCGAAGCGGTGGAACAGGCCATCGGCCCCAAGACCCGTGCCGTGATGCCGGTTCATGTCTATGGCAATCCCTGCGACATGGCGACATTGCTGCGTATTTGCGATGCCCATGATCTTATCTTGATTGAGGATTGCTGCGAAGCCATGGGGGCCCGCTATGATGGGCGTCCGGTGGGGCAGTTCGGGAGGGTTGGGACCTATAGTTTCTATTTCTCCCACCATATCACCACCATGGAAGGCGGGCTTTGTATCAGTAGCGACCAAGACCTGGGCGAGCGCATGCGGATTCTGCGCGCCCATGGCTGGTTGCGCGATGTGGAAGATCCGTCCCGCTATGCGGCGGATTTCCCCGACGTGGACCCGCGGTTTCTATTCGTCAACGCCGGCTACAATCTGCGCCTGACAGAGCCACAAGGCGCCATGGGGCTGATTCAACTGGGAAAACTGGAAGGATTTGTCACCGCGCGGCGGCAGGTGGCAAGCTGGCTGCGGACCGCCCTGGCTCCCCTGGAAGATCGTCTGCGTTTCCAGCGGGAAACCATCGGCGGGATCCATTCCTGGTTTGGCTTTCCCATCATCTTGCGCGACGGGGCGGGCCCGACTGTTGATGATGTTCGGGCATATCTGCAATCCCGGGGTGTGGAAAGTCGGCCTATGTTGTGCGGCAACATTGCGCGACAACCTGGCATGAAGCTTTTCCCGCACAGGGTATCCGGCCCCTTGGACCATGCCGACCGCGTGATGGCGCGCGGCTTCTCCATTGCCTGTCATCAGGATGTGTCCGAGGCAGCGGTGGAATACATGGCGGCATGCCTTGAGCAAAGCCTGAACGGATCCGAATCTTGTACCTGATCAGCGGCACATCGAGTGGATTGGGGAGGCACCTTCTGGGGGCCTTGGGGGGGCGTGCCTTCCATCGCCACCAGCCCGCCGCGGAACAAGCCTTGGACGATGGACGCCCCTATCAAGCCATCATCCATTGCGCCAGCAATGCCGCCCATGATCTGACGGAATCGGATCTGCCCGGGTTTTTCGAGGACCATGTGGGGCTGACCAGAGCGCTGCTGGGGCTGCCGCACGAGCGCTTTGTTTTCCTGTCCACCATTGATCTATATCCCCGGGATGACCAGCGACACCATGCCGAGGAGGCCATTGCCATTGACGAACTCAAAGGTCCTTATGCCGTGGCCAAGGCGTTGTCGGAACAACATGTGCGGGAGAATGGAAACGCGCCGTTGATCTTGCGGCCGGCATCTCTCATAGGGCCTTATGCCCGTAGGAGTACCTTGATCCGCATGGCGCTGGATCCGCATCCTCAAGTGTCATTGACCGCAGACAGTACTTTCGGTGTCGTTGCCCATGAAACCGTCGAGACCTTCATGAAAACCTGTTTGGACCAAGGCATCGCCGGGACCTTCAATCTTGCGGCGCGGGGCACTTTGCGCTTGTCAGAGCTGGCGATTGCCCTAAACAAAGATATCGCCTTTGGGAACATTTCCTATCGGGTTCCGCGGTTGGATACCCAACCAGCCCAAGACCTCTGTCCGAGCCTCGGCGCAAGCGCGATGGACGTGGTGATGGCGTTTGTTCAACAAATGGCGGGGAATCGCGGGGAGGCGGTTGGATGACCGGACAGCCGTTGTTTGATCTGACCGGTCAGCGGGTTTTCGTCGCTGGTCATGGGGGGATGGTGGGGCGCGCGCTGGTCCGCCGATTGGCCAAGGAGCCCTGCGAGGTATTGACGGTTCCGCGATCCCAGCTGGATTTGACCCGGCAATCGGATGTGGAATCCTGGTTCGCCCAAAACAATCCGGATGTGGTGATCGTGGCGGCGGCCAAAGTGGGCGGGATCAAGGCCAATGATAGCCAGCCGGTTTCCTTCCTCTCCGAGAACCTGAGTATCGCCAGCAATGTGATTCAGGCGGCCTGGCAACATCAGGTCCGCAAGCTGCTATACCTGGGCGCGGCATGTCTCTATCCCCGGGAGGCCGCCCAACCCATTGCCGAAAGCGCCCTTTTAGGCGGCTCATTGGAGCCGACCAATCAATGGTATGCGGTGGCCAAGATTGCTGGATTGAAACTCTGCCAAGCCTATCGCCGACAGCATGGCGCGGATTTCATTTCAGCCATTCCAGCCAATCTTTATGGACCGGGGGACAGCTTTGATCCGGAAAACAGCCATGTGATCCCGAGCCTGATAGCAAAAATGCACCGGGCACGCCAGGAGGGTCATTCCCATGTGACCCTTTGGGGAACAGGGACGCCGGTCCGTGATTTTCTGTATGTGGATGACCTGGCGGATGCTCTGGTATATCTGCTCGGCCACTACGCCCAAGAGGAGCCGATCAATATTGGTTGCGGAGCCGGGCTGACGATCAAAGAGCTGGCACGGTCGGTTGCCGCGGTCGTGGGCTATCAGGGAGACCTCAGATTTGATCCGAGCAAGCCTGATGGCATGCCGCGCAAGGTACTCGATTCCACGCGCATGTCAGCCCTGGGCTGGCAGCCGGGAATAGGGTTGCTCACGGGCCTGGAGCAGACTTACGCCTGGTATCAGGCACGGCAAGAAGATCTTTGATGATCCTCTTGCCGTTGCTGCCGCAGTGGTTGGTTTATTCTTCGATGGATTTCAGCAGGGCTTCGGCGTCGGCACGCTCCGCGAATGGCTCCTTGCTGGAGAGTGCCCTTTGCAAGTGTTCCTTGGCTTCTTCTCCGTCGCCCTTCTTGATCAAAGCCTGAGCGAGATGCAGGCGATACGAGGCCTTGGCTGGTTCCAACTGAACCGCTTGACGCAAGGCTTTCAAGGCGTTGGGCAGATCGTTGTTGGCCAAGTAAATAACACCGGCAGTGTCGGCGACGGTTGGTTGGTTCAGTGCATGGCGCTGTGCCATATCAACTTCGGTTCGGGCGGCGGAAAGCTCTCCAGTCTCATAGAGAAGCCATGCCAGATTGTTTCGCACCACCCAGTTGGTTGGTTGCTTCTCGATGATAGCCCGGTACTCTTTTATGGCCGTCGGTTTATTGCCCATGTCCATGGCGCGGGTGGCATAGATGATCCGGGTGTCACTATCGTTTTCATTGGCTTGCAACCAATCGGACAAGGTTTTTTGAGCCTCCTGTTTCCTATCGGATTGCCAAAGTGCCGACGACAGGAGGCGCGTCAAATTGAGGGTGGGCTGCTTGATCTGCGGAAGGTTGGTTTGCAACAGTGAAATAGTATCGGTGGCCTTGCCTTGGGCCAGTGTGGACATGGCCTCCAATTCAAGAAGTTCCGGATCAACCCCCTCTTTCGGCTTCATGGGGTCGTATAGAGCCCGCGCGTCGGCAAAGAGCGCGTCTTCGATGTGCAGGCGGGCAAGCAGCAGTCGGGAATTCCTGTGCATCGGCGTCAATTCGACGACCTTCTTCAAGGAGGTGATCAAACGGGAACGGTCCTTCGAGTTCAGATAGGCCGTGGCGAGCAGGTAGTGATTGTGGGCATTGTTGGGGTCAACTTTGACCAGCCGCCGGAGCGTATCCGCCGCATTGTCAAACTCTCTTGCCAACAGTTGCGCTTGGGCGACAACCTTCAATAGCCCCGCATGTTCCGGGTGTTGGCGCAAGATGGGGTGTGCGATACCAATTGCCTTAACCGGGTTGTTGTCCTGCAATTGGATGCGGGCAAGGGAGAGCTTCGGTTCGATGGCGCTGGGATTGGCTTCGGCGGCCTGACGGATCCATTTACGGGAGGCGTCGGTATTTTCGGCTTGTGCCTCCAACTTGGCCAACATCATCATAAGTTCGGAATTCTTCGGATTGTGTTCGACCCCTTGCTGCAAATGGTCGCGGGCCGCATCAAGGTTATTGGCGGCCAGTTCCAGGTTCGCCAAATTCTTGGCCGCATCGACCGCACCGGGGTCTATTTCGAGCGACTTGGCGAATGTATCGCGTGCATCAGGCACTTTTCCCTCGGCGATATGGACAATGCCCTGCATCGAAAAGCCAACGGCATCCTTGGGTTTTTCATTTTGAATCCGCTGAGCCAGCGCATGGGCGTCTTCGAACTTCCGTTCCTTGAGTAGCGTCGCAAAGAGGGTGAAAACGGCGGTATCCAGGCTGGGATCCAGTTCGACGGCCCGTTGCAGGTTTTCGATCCCTTCTTCCGACCGTCCGAGGTTGATCTTGATGGATCCCAGTTGGGCTTGGGTCGAAGCGTCGTCTGGTCGAATGGCCGCGACCTTCTCCATATAGATACGCCCGACTTCCATGTTCTGTGCCTGTAGAGCGGCAGCGCCGATCAAGGCCAGGATCTTCGCATCGTCCTGCGCATTTTCAGCCAAGGGTTCCAAAACAGTTACCGCTTGCCCCCCTTTGCCCAGTTGGTAAAGAGTGGCGCCGTAAAGCCGCCTGGCGCGTTCCTCGTGGGGGTTATCGGCAAGGTAGCCACCGATGAATTTCGCCGCCTGCTCGTATTCCTCAAGAGCGTATTTTGCCGCGCCGGCAACCAGCAGCGCGCTATCGTTGTTGGGGTCATTGGAGAGCAGCTTCGAAGTCAGTTTGTCCGCGGTGTCATAGTCCTGCTTCATATAGGCCACCAACGCCCGAAGGTGAGATACCAGTGGCAGGTCCGGCAGCAAATTATGTAACTTCTTGGTCAGTTCCTCCGCCTCTTCAATCTTGCTGCCCAGGATCAAGGCCCGAACCAATGAGATTTCGGGGACAGGGTTGCCGGGCATCAGCTTGGTGAGCTGTCGATAGGCGGTTTCTGCTTCGGTTGCTTGTCCTTGCGCCATGGCGATGTCGCCGGACAATGACACGACGTCCGCGGTGTCAGGGGCCAGTGCC
Source organism: Magnetospira sp. QH-2 (assembly GCF_000968135.1). Lineage (NCBI taxonomy): Bacteria > Pseudomonadati > Pseudomonadota > Alphaproteobacteria > Rhodospirillales > Thalassospiraceae > Magnetospira > Magnetospira sp. QH-2. Next base: position 1,173,184 of record NZ_FO538765.1, read on the forward strand.
ACGGCTTTAGCCAGTAGCGCCTTGGCTCCATCCAAGTCGTTGGTGCCGACGGCAAGGCGGCATAATCCGATATAGGCACCGGGCAGATCGGACGAAAGCTTAAGGGCTTCATCGAAGGCACTGCGGGCATCGGCACGGCGATTGAGAGCGTTGTGAGCCCGGCCCTGCTGTACGAGAAGAAGAGCCTTTTGGTGGTCGGTGGCATTGGCGGGCAAAGTCAGTTCGTTCAGGACCATTTCCCCTTTGCCGAGAGAAATCCAGGTCCGGCTCAGGGGGGTCAACCATGCCTCAATGGGGGCATTGAGGTCGCGCGCGCGGAGAAATTCCCTTTCGGCGTTCCAGGCGTCCCCGGCATCCAGATAGGTATTGCCGATGAACAGACGGACATCAACATTGTCGGGATCGATCTTTAGCGCATTTTTTGCCTGGATCAGGGCGCTGCGAACATCGCCTTTGGCAATCTCTTTGCGCGCTTCACTCAAATAGCCCGCCGCGGATCGACTTTCCTGGACGACGTTGCCCTCTTTCTGGCCGCCATCATCACATCCTGTGACGACAAGAGCAGCGAGCAGGCCGGTAAAAATGGAAGTGGCCAATCGTCGGCGAAGGGGAGACGGGCTATGTTGCATGGTGACTTATCCAGTCCGCTATGAATCAAATTGAAATGTGGTGTCAGCCTGAGACCCATGGGGGCAAAGCTCTTCGGGGCCATGCTGAAAGCCTTGATTCCAGAGAGAGTAGCGATATCGGCATCCGACCACAAGAGGCGAGACCTGGCCGCTAGGAGGTTGTTTCAATGAACCATTGATTCCGTGCCGGGGAGCGATCAAAATCGGCCTGCCCATCGCCCAAACACTCTGAAAATCCGCGCTCTCTTCACGGCGCCATGCCTAACGGAAATGTCCTGTATGAGCCTGATCCACCTTATCGCCGGCGCGCGTCCTAATTTCATGAAAATCGCGCCTCTGTATCACCGTCTGGTCCGAGAGGATTGGTGTGAGCCGGTGTTGATCCATACGGGACAGCATTATGACCCCAGCATGTCCGATGCTTTTTTCCAGGATTTGGGCCTGCCGCAACCGGACATGCACCTGGGTATCGGCAGTGGGTCACACGCCGAACAGACCGGCAAGGTCATGACCGCTTACGAGAAGATCCTGATGGATCACCCCCCTGCCTGGACCGTCGTGGTGGGAGATGTGAACTCCACCATGGCCTGCACCCTGGCGGCGAAAAAGCTCTGTTTGCCGGTGGCCCATCTGGAAGCCGGATTGCGTAGCCGCGACCGCACCATGCCCGAAGAGATCAATCGTCTGGTTACCGATGTGATCGCCGATCTGCTTTGGACACCCTCCCCGGACGCCGACGAAAACCTGCTGGCCGAAGGTGTGGCGCCGGAACGCATTGTCCGGGTTGGCAATATCATGCTGGATTCCTTCGAGATGGTCCGTGATCAGGTGGAGGCCGAGCGGGTCCCCGAGAGTCTCGGTCTGAGTAAAAAAGGCTATGGTCTGGTCACTCTGCATCGACCCAGCAACGTGGATGACGCCGAAACTCTAGCGGCCCTGGTTGAATCACTGGTTGTTGTATCAACCGATATCCCGCTGGTCTTTCCGATCCACCCGCGAACCCGCAAGAGCCTACAGGCACACGGATTGGAAAGCCGTTTGATAGAGGCCCCCAACATTCATCTCAGCGAGCCCATGGGGTATATCCGCTTCATGAGCCTGGTGCTCGGGTCCCGTCTGGTCCTGACCGATTCCGGTGGTATCCAAGAGGAGACCACCTATCTGGGCATTCCCTGTCTGACTCGCCGCGACACCACCGAACGCCCGATCACCGTCACCGAGGGCACCAACCGGTTGGTCATGCCCAATGAGGTTGAGTCCTCTGTGCGTCAAGTGCTGAATGGTGACTGGCCCACCGGATCGCGACCGGAATTTTGGGACGGTCATACGGCGGACCGGATCGCGGCTGATTTGGCGGGACGGGTCTAAAGCCTTTCGCAGGCTGCTTCTGTAATCGAGTCATTTGAGTCAAGCTGATTTCCAAGCCGTCGGTTTGAACCTGGGTTATGTGGCGCCCTTTGCTTCTGTCCGCGGTCGACGTCGTCGCCGCATGATGGGGATCAAGGGGGATCGGGTGCAGCAATCTGAAAAGCGTGGTCTTACGCCACTGCAGCCTGCGCGCTGTCATCCGAGCCCCGCGCGTCGCCACGCGTCCTGGCCGCCCTTCAGGCGATCTCGGTTTTCGTTGTGTTTAGATGGCGGTCTCCTCCTTGCGGTACTGGAAGTCCGTGCCGTCGATCCACATGCGATGCATGATTACGGCGAGACGCCGGGCAACGGCGACCTTGGCGCGTTTCATCCCGCGCCTTTTGGCGACCGCGAGCCCCCAGTGTTTGAGCCAGGACCAACGGCGGGTTCGAGTGAGAAGTGCATTGGCGGCCTCGAACAAAAGCCAACGAACCATGGCATCTCCGCACTTGCTGATGGGGCCGCTTCGGTCCTGCTCTCCCGAGGCGTATCTGCGTGGGACAAGCCCGAAGTGGGCGCCGACCATGACCGACTTTTGAAACCGTTCCGGCACGTCGAGTCCTGTCCTGAAAGCGAGGGCGGTAACTGGGCCGACGCCGGGAACGGTCATCAGGCGCCGGCAAACGCTATCATCGCGCGCAGCGGCATGAACCTGCCGGTCGAGCTTGTCGAGTTGTTCGAGCAAGGCTTGGCGCGCAAGCAAGAGCGGCTCGGCGGCTGCGCTGAGGTGCGGGTTATCAGCCGTCAATTCCCGAACCCGCGCCGCGAAAAGGCGTCCGCGCGCCATACCGACCTTGAGGCCGAAAGCTTTCAATGTTCCTCGTACCGTATTGGACAACTGACGGACCTGATGAACCAGGGTCTCCCGATGGGTCAGCACCATCCGGAGCTCCTGACTGCGCGCGGTCTTGACGTGGGTCGCGCGGTACAAACCGGTCCGCATCGCCTGGCTGATCAAGCGGGCGTCGCGACGGTCCGTCTTGACTGGGCTGGCGCTGGCAAAGGCCTTCATTTGCCGGGTCTCGATACAAATCACAGGGAGGCCCCGACTGGACAGTCCTGCGTACAGCCAAGGCGCCAGAGGGCCAGCTTCCAACCCAATTCGCGCAAAGCCACGCCCGCTTTCCTCGAGCCAAGTGGCGACCGCCTCGGGTGTGCTTGACACCTTGCCTTCGCGAATGACGGTTCCCTTTGCATCAATCTCACAGATCGAAATGCTTGCCATCGATACGTCCATTCCAACAAAATACTCCATAGCTGGTCTCCTCTGTTCCATGTCCAGGAATTGACCCGGATACTTGATCAAGACCGAGTGTGGAGACCAGCTGACTGTCTAGGCAATCCCTGACTGCTCGATTACCGCCATCTGAAAAAGTGTTATCCGACGGCCCGCCTCGCCCTTCGACAAGCTCAGGGTGAGGCTAACAAGTTGAAAGTTCAAAGGCCCTCATGCTGAGCTTGTCGAAGCATGTGTCGCCACGCGCTCGAAATCGGACTTTTTCAGCAGCCTGCTAAACACTTTTCGCGCTCTCCATGAGGTCGCCAAAAATCCGCAACTGTCCCTCGGTCGTATCATCCCAACTGAATCGCTCCGCATAGGCGCGGGTCATGGCCCGGTCGGGATAGGTTCCGAACAGATCCTTGGCGGCGTCGGCCAAGGCCTTGGGCGTGCGGTCGGCCATCAAGCGGCCGGCCTCGGGGGCGGTGACCACTTCCGGCGTGCCCCAGATGTTTGACGCCACCACCGGCGTTCCACAGGCCATGGCCTCCAACAGCACGTTGGCCCAGCCTTCTCGGGATGAGGCCAGCACCAGGGCGTCGGAAGCGCTATAGATCCAGCTTAGTTCCTCGTGCGGACGGCGACCGAGGAAATCCACCCGGTCCTCGACGCCCAGCTCGACAGCCAGCGCCTTCAGCGCGGCATCTTCCGGGCCATCGCCGACAATTACCAGATGGGCGTCGGGCAGGTGCGGCATGGCCCCGATGACGATCTCGTGGCCCTTGCGTTCGATCAGATGGCCTACCGACGACAGCAGGCGCCGGTCATCGTGAATACCCAGGCGGTGACGGGAATCTTCCCGATTGCGGGGCACGAAGTTTTCCAGGTTGACTCCATTGCGCAGCACGGTGACGCGGTCGTCGGCCACGCCCAGTTCCAGCAGGCTGTCTTTGAGTGCCTGACAGACGGTCATCATGTGATCGGCCCGCTCGGCGCACCATTGGATCATCCGCCGCGGCTTCGGATACTGGGGGATCAAGTTGAGGTCGGTACCCCGGGCGGTGATGGTCAGCGGTTTGTTGAACTCATTGGCCAACATGGCGGCGGCGACGCCGTCGGGGTAGAAGTAGTGGGCGTCGATGACATCGAAATCATAGCCCTCGTCAAGGATGCGGCGGATGGTTCCGCGCGTGCCCTGATACATGAACTTCGGTGTCAGGGTCATACCCACCTTGGGGATAAGGGCGTAGCGGGGATGTTCGATGATCACCCCATGGCGTTCTTCACGGGCCGGAATCCGGGCGAAGTCGCCATAAGAACCGAACATTTTTGATGTGAAGGGAAACCAGGGCACCGGGGCCACGACGCGGGCTTCCACCTGTCCCGAGGCGCGCAAATAGCGTTGCCGGTTTTCGACGAACACCCCGTGATGGGGCTGGACCGCATTGGGGAACAAAGTGGTGAAGGTCAGGATCTTCATGGGTGTTGCCTGCCGAGAAGTTGATCGTATTGGCCCAGATAGCCGTTGACCATCGATGTAACGCTGAACGACTGTTCGATCCTTTGGCGGCCCGCGGCGCCGTGCTTTTGCATCAGCTCCGGTTGATCCATATAGGTCGCCAGGGCTTCGGCCAGGGCGACCGGGTCGCGGGAAGGCATGAGCAGACCTGTCTCGCCTTCAAGAACCAGTTCCGGGTTGCCGCCGACCCGGGTCGCGGCCACGGGCAGGCCGCAGGACATGGCCTCCAGGATGGAGATGGAGATACCCTCCGAAATGGACGGCAGTACATAGACATTCAGGCCGCGCAATAGCTCGGCCACATCGTTGCGGGCACCGGGCAGCCATGTTTTGTCGGTGAGGCCCGCCGCGGCAATCACCGACTCGCATTCGGCTTTCAGGTCGCCATCGCCGATCATGGCCAGACGGGCCCTCTCCATCAGGTCCGGACGCAATCGTGACAGCTCCACGAACGCCTTGGCCAGGTTGACCTGATCCTTGACCGTCTGCATGCGGCCGACGGTGCCGAACACCACCCGGTTTGCAAGATCGAAGCCTGGGGCGGGCAGGGGAATCAGATTCCCTTCGGCGGGATGAAAAAAGTCCGTATCCACACCGTTATATATATGCAGAACCTTGGAGGCAGGTAGGCCGACCCCGGTTCTCAACCAGGTCTCAATATCCTTGGACACCGGCACGTAGCGGTCCACCAGAGGCGACAAGACTTTGCGCATCATATTGTATTTGCGGCTGCTGCCCCGTTCTTCGGAGATATCCCAGCCATGCTCGCTATGAACCAACCGCCGCACGCCCGCCAGCTTCGCCGGGACACACATGTCGATGGTCGGCAGGTTGTGGGAATGGACAATGGCCGGGCGCAGCTTGCGCAGCACAGACCACATCCTGCGAAATACCGAGAAATCCTTACCCGGGCGGCGGCCCAAGGTATGAATTGAGACACCGGGAACGGTGATGCGGTTTTTGAAGTCGGTGGCCCCACGCAGGCAGATGATGGCATGGCGATAGCGATCAGTGGGGGTGTTGTTGATCAGGTTGACCAGCACCACTTCCAGTCCACCGATTCCCAGTTGATCGATCACATGGACAACCAGCGGCACGGAGGACGGGGCGGACATGCAAAATTCCCTGCGGTGGAGATGCAATGGCTTGGTTCCCTCAGTCCTAGCCGTTCCCTCTGACCCCCGCAAGCTGGAATATGGCTGTGGGATCATTCACTTGTTGCGGTCTTGGCCAATCCGGGTTTAATGAGGCCCCATGGGTAACGGGAATTCGCGAAGGATATTTTGATGAGCAACAAATCGGTATTGGTAAGCGGCGGCGCCGGGTACATCGGCACGCATACCTGCATTTCTCTGCTGGAGGCCGGATGGGATGTGGTGGTCATCGATAACCTGGACACCGGCGTCAAGGAGCAACTCCCCGAGGCGGTGACCTTCTATGAAGCAGACGTGGGTGACTACGATCACACCCTCAATGTCCTCATGCGCCATGGCTGCCGCTCGATTATCCATTTCGCCGGGTTCACGGTGGTACCGGAATCGGTCACCGATCCTCTTAAGTATTATCGCAACAATACCTGCGTCAGCCGTTCGCTGATCGAGGCCAGCATCGCGGCGGGGATCGAATCCTTTATCTTTTCCTCCACCGCCGCAGTCTATGGCGACCCGGAAACCCTGCCGGTGACGGAGGACGAACCGGTCAAGCCCTTGACCCCCTATGGCACGTCGAAGCTGATGACCGAATACATGCTGCGCGACGTGGCGGCGGCCACCGATTTGAAATACGTCGCCCTGCGTTATTTCAACGTGGCCGGGGCGGATCCGCAAGGACGGACCGGGCAGAGCACCCCCAATGCCACCCACCTGATCAAGGTCGCCTGCGAAGTGGCGGCGGGGCAGCGTCCTTCCATGCAGATTTTCGGCGACGACTACGACACCATCGACGGCACCTGTGTGCGCGACTTCATCCATGTCACGGATCTGGCCGACGCCCATGTGGCGGCGCTGGACTATCTGCGCGATGGTGGCGAGAGCCAGATTATGAACTGTGGGTACGGTCGCGGGTTCTCGGTCCGGCAAGTGGTGGATATTGTCGGTGAGATTTCCGGGGCACCGATCAACGCCGTGGTCGGCCCGCGACGGGAAGGCGATATCGTCGATATCTGTGCGGCGACGGACCGCCTGCGCTCGGTGCTCGGTTGGGTGCCGAAGCATGACGATCTGCACGAGATTATCTCGTCGGCCTACGCCTGGGAAAACCGCGAACGATAGAGGCTGAATTCCGCCGCCCGCGGCCTGATCATTGGCTGCGGAAGGCAACTCTTTGGATCGTAAACAGGAAGCCGACGAACACAAAGAGTCCCGCATAAAACATCCAGTTCGTGAACAGGGATTTGATCATCCCCGTCATCCCGGGTCCCTGAACGCGGCCATTGCGCGCGTTGCCCGATACCGAGCGGATGGCGTCCTGGTTGAGCGCATCAAAGGGGTCAACCTGTTTATTGGGAAACAAGTCTTCGTTGGCCGCCGTGCCGGGCTCGGCGACAGCACCCACATTGCTTGTATCGTTACTCTTGTCGATCGTCACACGACCCAGCCCCAGGATGGAAATGCTGACCGATCCATCCCCCGACTCTGTTGGGTCCAAGATATTTGTCGCGATATCTTTGATGGTTTCCTTGATCAGCGGTGAGGCCGCTATGCTTCCGTCCTGGCCACCGGACGATCGCTGTCCACCAGAAGATCCTCCCTGAGCGCTCAATGCGGATTTCACGGCTTTCAGGGCTTCGGTTGCCGCGGCCGTTGCCGGATCTTGAGCGGTCGGCGGGGACTGCATGCTATTGACCTGTCCCCCAGCGGCGGTATTCCCGGGTTGGCCGGACCCCGATCCCGCCATGGGTTCTGGCGTGGCCCCATACATATCAAGGACTTTGCCCAAATTGACGTTGTTGCCCTGGCGGGGTTGCTGGTATGGGTTCATGGGCTGATCCGCGCCCATTGTCCCAACGTCCTGGAACGCGGAATCCGGGGTGACCATGGGGAGGGTCGGTGATGCACCGGGCACCATGGGGTCTCTTGTGCGGGACGTACCGCCCGGAATCAAAAAGGAATTGCCGTTGTTCAGGCCCCCGTTGCCGAAGCCGCCATCACCAAACGTATCAACCCCGAGGTCTTTTATTTGAAGACCTCCTTTGGAGCCGAGGCCGACACTGGTCGCGGGATCGGCGATTGCCGTCGAGGCACCGATCCAAGCGAAACAGGCGGCTATGGCAATGCCGCGATGCAATTGATTGAAAAGCGGAACCCGTTGATCGGCGGATGAATATGGCAACTTACTGATCCACTTCGTTTAATCGCAGATCGGAGCGATCTGACTGGATACGGGAGTCATCCATAAGGGTACGATAAGTTCCAACGAGTGTCCAGCAGCTACCCCCGAAAGGAGATTTTAAATGGGCAATCATCCATTGATTGCTTTCTATTGCTTGGACCGTCGGAAGACTTTTGATGCCGCGGCTTGAAGGTCGATACGGACCGGATGACGAAATACGAAAATTCCAATGAGCCACCCTAAAGTGGCCCCAGAGGCCGCGTAAGCGAAGTGTATCAGGTAGGACTCCACGGCATATCCCAAGGTGAAGTGAACCGTGGCTGGAACGGCGACACTCAACAACGCCACCCCCAGACTCCTCCAGCAACTGAGAATGAGAGCCAGGGGATTTAGACCCAGGTGCCGCCTCAGGAAATAGGAGAATGTGACGAAGGCGATCAGGTAAACCAGACCCATGCTGGCAGCAACCGCGGTGAGGGAATAGGTTGCGGCGATGACGATAGCGCCGACGCGAACACCTTGAAATATGATGGCAGCCCGCAGATTCGATCCCACTTCGCCCAATGCCACGAGGACCTGATTGGCCATGCCGAAAAAGGGTTTTAGCAAGGTGGCGAAACAAAGGATCTGGATCAAGGGAATGGCGGCATCCCATTGGTCTCCGAACATGATCCTCACCACCGGGAAGGTCGTGAATATGAGCACCCCGAAGAATGGCCATGCGAAGACCGTCAGGTATTCGACCGATCGGATATAGGCCTGTTTGAGATCGGATCCTTCGCGGTTCTTAGCGGAAAAAGCCGGCAGCATGACGGCTTCAACCGCTTCCATAAATCGAATATCAAACAGATTGATCAGGCCCTGAGCGCGGCTAAACAGGCCGACGGAAGTGAAACCCAGGATCCGACCAATGATCAGGTCATTGGCGCTGTTCCCAAGGGTCTCGAGGATTTTTGAGATGCCAACACGACCGCCAAAGGATAGGACCCTGCGCCACTCCTTAAAGCCCGGCAGGACCATGGCCGCATCAGGTTTTGCCAGGGAGCTCATGATAACGACAACGACAATCTGAACCACCGACGACCAAGCCAGGCTGTAGTAACTGAATCCCAAATAGGCAAGGGCGATGGATGTGCCCGCATGGGCGAAGGAGGAGGTCACGCGGATACGCATCAGAGCGCCGAAATTCATTTCCCGGCGCAAAAGAGCGAAAACCGGCGAACTGAAAGGCAGCAACAAGAAGTTGAGGCATAGAATTCGAATGACTTCGCCGACACCGACGTTGTCGTAGAACTGGGCGATGGTTCCACTTGCGGCGAAGAGGATGGCAGCCAAACTCCATGCGGCGGCTGTGGTGATGCCCAAGGCCGTCTTAATGTGATCCCGGGTCAGGTTGGGTTCTTGGATCAAGTAGGAAGTGACACCGAAATCCCGCAACGTATGGGCCACGGCGATCACGGCATATCCCACCGAGAAGACACCGATTTCCTCGGGAGTCAGCAGACGGGCGACGACGATCACGGCGATCGTAGCGATGGCCGTGGCGCTAAACTTGGTCAAGAATGACAGTGCGACCGCATGACGGATGGTGGCCATGTTTTCCCCTGTGGAAACCGGCGGTCCTGACATTCCGTAAAAAAGGACGATCCCGCCAATGCCGACACCTTATAGCATACCGCGTTGAAGGGAATAGGTTCTAAAGCCTTTCGTGCGACATCACGCCGAAGTCTCGTTGATTTCGAACGCCAATTCAAACTTGGCCATCGCTTCGGTAAACCGTTTGATTTCGTCAGCCGACCGCGCATCGCTCTTGAGGCATTGAGCAAGCCCGTGAATTTCGTGGCAGAGGTCCATGTGGTCATGCCGATCGGTATCGGGAATACGGCGCCCCAGATCCTCGGCGATGAAGGCCAGATCTTTCAACCGTTGGGTCAACAGCTCCCCTCCCATATTGCCCTCTAGCATCGGGTGAAGGGTATTGCTGATTTCCATGGCCTTTTCCGCATGGCGTTGGATTTTCTCGTTATTGACCCGGGCCCGCATGGCATCGATATCCAAGCGGATCTGGTTGATATCATATTTGCCCGTGGCTTTGGCCTGGAAGGAGTTTGGTACCTTGATGGGTTCGACCCTGGCCTGTCCGGCGCGAGGCTTCTTACGACGCTCCGGTCCGGTATAATCGCTGGTGACGATGAATTCCTTGCGATCCTCGATCATCAACATCAATCGCTTGAGAATTTGCGCCGGGGATACTGGCTGGATCAGCAGATCGTCCACGCCTGCCTGGACCCATGTCATCACGTCTTCGGGCTGCGGTGCGTCGATCAAAGCCATGATGATCATGAAAGGGTTGTCGCCCAGGCGATGATTGCGGATGTCCTTGATCTTCTGCACCACTGCATCGCCTTCGAGTTTGCAGTCGAGGATCAGAATATCCGGCATGAGGGACTTCATGTGATCGATCAGCGCCTGTTCATCGCCCACACCATGGATGGACGAGACGCCTTCGCGGTTAAGAATGCCATAAACCGTGCGCCGCAGTTCCGTTGCCCCGATGCCCAAGGCGCTCTCGACCTTGTCCATCTGATAATTCTTGCCAGATACCGAATTGCTCCAGGTTACCCCGGTTCGAGCGCCGACGGATGGGGTGACATTTGCTGTGCCGGTCATGGGCGATTCCCGTTCTTTCTCGTTCATGGTGATCATCATAGCGTTGTTTGACCGGATGGGCTGTGATCTGGGTCACGGAGGTAGAATATCTCATAACAACAAAAATTATATGTATAAAAACAATTGATTGTTTTATCGTGCTATTTTCTGGTTCCGCCCATCGCATTATAGAAAAAAATCCGCCTACGAAATGAAAATTCCAAGCATCTTTCGTGGCTGTCGCGCCCCGCTCGCGCCCCGCTCGTGCCAAGATGACGACCCGATTCTCTGTCCAAGAATCCTGCCCAATCAAGGGGGGCTATTTCGCTTAAGTAGGGGGAGCTTCAAGGCAGCGCGTCGGTCCGATAGAGCTGTATCCGCAGTCCTCCGTGGGAAACCGCGGTCGTCTCCGTCGCAAAGGGCAGTCTTGTTGCCTGGGCCAGGGAGTCCGTATCGGTGATCAGCCCGACCCGCCAGCCGGAAAAACGCTCCAAGAGCGTCTGGCCCAGGCGGTTGTAAAGGGCGAACAAGGGCTTCTTCTTGCCGATCCGGCTGCCATAGGGCGGGTTGATGATCACAAGGCCACAGGGCCCGTCCGGTGGGGCCACGTCGCTGATGGGCTGGCGCTGAAACGTTGTAATCTCGCTGACTCCGGCCTGTTCCGCATTGGCGGTGCTCATGCGAATGGCGCCCGCATCGCGGTCGCTGCCATGGAACCGGGCGCTGGGCGGGGGCCTTTCCCGATCCGTGCACAGCGTCGACCAAGCATCTTGATCGAATGTCGCGAGTTTTTCGAAGGCGAAATGCCGCGACCGGCCCGGGTTGAGGCCCGCTGCGATTTCAGCCGCCTCGATGATAAAGGTTCCCGACCCGCACATGGGATCCACAACAGGTTCCTTGCCGTTGTATCCGCATAAACGCAGGAACAGCGCCGCCATGTTTTCCCGCATGGGGGCCTTGGCGACCGCTTGTTTATGTCCTCGCTTGTGGAGCGCCTCGCCGGAGGTATCGATGCTGATGGTACAGAGGTCGTCGTCGATGCGCGCCTTGATCCGCACCCCGGCATCCGGCGAAAGAGGCGCGCCCCGTTCAGCCTGGATCGCTGTTGAAATCCGTTGGGCCGCCGCTTTCGCATGATAGATCCGAGAGCCCTTGCAGGTCGCCTCCACATGCACCGGTTCGTCCACCTTCAGGATTTCGTTCCAGGGCAGGCGCCGGGCCCGTTTGTCCAGTTGCGCCAAATGCATCGCTCGGAAGGCGCCAATGCGAACGAGAATGCGGCTGGCGCCCCGGAGTTGCAGATGGGCTCGCCAGACCTCGGCCCAGGTGCCTTTTATGGTCACGCCGCCCTTGATCACCTTGGGCGCGCGGAAGCCGTTTTCGATGGCCTCGGCGCGCAAGGGCGCTTCCAGGCCGGGAGCCGTCACCAGTAATATCTCAAACAGGGGAGCCGTATTCATACCCCATGCTTATCCCGAACAGAGCGGGCCGTCGAGGACCCTGTTGAGATGCTTGACGAGGTGGACATCCCCGGAATGTGGGCTACTATGGGCGCCAGCTTCATGGACCCTTATTTTTAAGGCGCTCTCCGCCTGATTTTCTCGTGCGGACGGGGTGCCTCGGATTGAAACGACATGCCTCTTCCTACCTTTATTGTCATTGGCTCGGCCAAATGCGGCACCACTTCCATCCACGCCTACATGCAACAGCATCCGAACGTATGCATGAGCCGTAACAAGGAAACCAATTTCTTTGCTTATGGGGATGACGTGGTCAAGACCCATTGGTCGCATCTGCCCCATCCGGTCAAAACCATGGAAGAGTACCTGGATCAGTTCCATCCGGAAGAAGGCGAGACCGCTCTGGGCGAGGCGTCGCCGATTTATTTCAATGCGCCGAGCGTCCCTCAACGCATCATGGACACCGTGCCTGACGTCAAGCTGATCCTCAGTCTGCGCAACCCGGTTGACCGCGCCATTTCCGGCTATTTCATGCATATTCGAGAAGGGGCGCAGGCCAACAATTTCGATGATTTCGATTTCCGGGCTCGCTATGTGGCCGGTAGCTATTATGCCGAGCTGTTGCAGCGCTATACATCCGTGTTCGGGTTGGAGCGGATCAAGATTGTCCTGTTCGAAGACTTGAAACGAGATGCCGGTGCTTTCATGAGCGATCTCTATGACTATGTGGGTGTGGATGCGGGTTTCTCGCCGGATATGTCGCGGACCCACAATCCCGGCAAGGTACCGAAGAACGAGGCCCTCAATCGCTTCCTATTGAACCCGACCTTACGCAACAAGATCGCACCGCTGTTTCCAGCTCCCTTGCGCAAACTGGGTAAGTCGGCGTTGGAAATGAACCGCACCAGGCTGCCGAAGTTCCCCGAGGATCTGCGGGCACAATTGGTCGATCACTGCCGGGATGATGTGGAAAAGTTGCGGGATTTGACCGGCCTGGACTTTGCGGCCTGGAAAGAATTCAGCGCCTGATCCAATGTCAATCCGACGAAGGATCGGAGACTTGGTCCTTTGCCGGTTTGGGGCCTCGCTTGGCGGGCTTCAGGGACCGGCCTGTCTGTTTCTCGATCGAATCATAAAAGGCGTCGTTGCCGATGGGGCGGCCAATGGATTCCGCCTTGCGAAGGGCATTGAACCGCGCATCTTCTTCTCCGGCGGCAATCAAGCCTTCGGCCTGCTCCAAATAGGGGGCGACGGCGGCGATATCCGTGATGCCGTCGCCGCGCGCCGGATTGCGATAGGCATGAATGGAAGACCAGGGCCAATCCCCCACATGGCTCACCAGCCGCGCCCGAACGGGGTTAAGCGCTCCATAGGCTATACTGGCCACCAGATGGGCCTCATCCATGGCGACACAGCCAAAGCGGCCCTGCCAAAAGTGGCCCGAGCGGTTCTCCCGTGCGTGCACATGCCCGGCGAAGCGGCGGTGAACCTTCGAGAGCGCCCGCCGCAATCCGTCTTCATCACTCGGTGTCAGAATTAGGTGCACATGGTTCGGCATCAGGCACCAGCCCAAAACGCCGACGGCGCTGTTTCGGCAATGTGTGGCCAGCAGGTCCCGGTACAATTGGTAATCGGCCTCGCCAAAGAAGGTCTGCGCCCGCCCATTGCCGCGCTGGGTCACATGGTGAGGTATACCGGGAAGAACAACGCGGGCGAGTCTGGCCATGGGGGGGAGCTTAACAGAGAGGGAGCAGGAGCGTCAATTAGTGCACTGTCACCTTTATTACCTGTCACCTTTATTACCTTTATATAAAAGCCGCTCAAAGCCGCTCGCCCCGCTCAATTCCAAAGCCGAGGGGGGGGGGCTCAGTTCGAAGAGCGATCGTAGGCTTCCAGCAGTTTCCACATGACAATGGGGATCTGGCGCAGAATATCCGCCGGGATCTCCAGGATGGTGGCCGTTTCCTTGACCTTGTAATTGGTCGGGCGCGGCGGCTGAGAGATGATTGATTCTCCGCCCATGAAGTCACCGGTCTTGAGCACCGTGACCGCCAGGGTGCCGACCAAGCAATCCACCGTGCCGGACTTGATCATGAACAGCGATCCGGCATGAACATCAATGGAGGTGCCGGGTTTGGCGTCATGATGGATGATGGTTCGCTCGGCGATGACATTGTGGGTGGCGTAAGAGACTTCCTCGCCGAATAGCCAAGTGCCTTGCAAGAAGGTGCGGGTTTCGTGCAGCCGCTCGATGCGGTCGTGGAAATCATTCTGGTGCACGAAGTCTGCGTACATAGTGCCCGGGATGCGCATGGCCTGGACGAAACTGGCGGTGCGGTAGGTGGCGTTGCAGGGAAGGCCGTGCAGGCCGGAGTACTCGCCGACCAACGTGCCAGCCGACAACGGATAGGCCGTGGGCGAGTCTGATTTGATCATCTCGACGATACCGGACAGGATCAGCAGGATCTCGGTATTATGCTCGCCCTCACGCATGATGATGGTGCCGGGGTTGAGGGTGAACAACTGGTTGTTCATGATGTTGCGCGTGGTATGGCGCACGGCATCGGGGAAGTAGGCGCGCAGATACTCAAAGGCGGTGCGCCGGGCGATATCCGTATGATCCGGGATCAGGATATGGGTGGTGCCAAAGGGCGCGTCCGAGCCGATTTCCTTCTGCCTGGCGGTCAGGTCCAGCGAGGTGTGGGACAGGATAATCATGTCCGACGGATCGTTTTCGAAATCTTCAGCCATGCCGTGGATCAGTCCGCCGCCAATATCGATCTTCTTGATATTGGCCGGATGGAGATAATCCTTCTTGGTCTTCTCGAACATCTCCTGGGTGATGCCGATTTCCTGACCTTCCTTGCGGATCATGCCCTCGAGAATGTTGAACGAGGAAATATCGGCAAAATGGGCGTAGGACCGGTGGCCGTCTTCGCCCAAGGTGCGGAACAAGAACAGATTGGTTTCCACCGGATGAGGTGAATGGACGGGCATGACCTCCATGCCTTCCACGTCGTTCCACTGGTCGAAGTTCAGATCCACCACTTCGAAGAAATCGCTGAATCGCTCTTCGCTGATTCCCAAGAGCGCCGTCAGCTTCTTGGTCACGGAATGGCGGACCAAGGGCGTGGCGTAATACTTCATGCGGAATCCGGCCTGGATCAAGGCCGTGATGCCGGCAAAATGGTCATCATGGGAATGGGTGTGGAAGATGCCCTTGATCTCATTGGTGCCGATACCCAGCGCGGTGAGACTATGCAGCAGGTTCGGCCCGGCATCGATCAGGTAGATATAGCCCTGATACATGAGGATGCTGGCGGTACAGGGGCGATTGACATCCCAACCATCGCCATCGCCGGAATGGATGATGCCGAAATGCTCGCGCTTGATCTCGTGAAAGCCCATGCGGTAGGGCGGCGCATAACGCTGATCCTCGGTCAAATTCAAATCGACGCTGACTTTGTCGCCGTTGTGAGCGAACTCAAAGCAGTTGAACGAGGTTCGACGAACCGTCACCCCGTTGCGGATCTCCACCGGGTCCACTCCGACGCTGCGATTGTCGAGTAGGTCCTTGGACTCACGAATCTTGCCAAAGGCAAACTTGAGTTTCAGGCTCATCATCTCGGTGGCTTCGTCGGGGGACATGCCCGCCTGTTCCAGTTCCTCTTGGGACACCAGACCATAGTTGCCGCGGAAGATATACTCCATCTGCGCCTTGACCTGACGCTCTGACCCCAACAAGACCGGACGGTTGCCCTTGTTGTTGGGATGGTTGGGCAGAATCATGCCTTGGCGATAGAGCATCTGCAGAACCGGGAATTCAGCCAGATTGGCGAAATGGCCGTTCTGGATCATGGCGTCGGAAAGCAAGATGGCGTTGGGGCCGGACTCGAATTTGACACCGTCCTTTTCCATCGGGACGATCAGCCCGCGCAGCATCAAGTGTTTCACGCTGTCGGCAGGGGATCCACAGAGCACATACAGGTCCGCTTCAGGCACCTCAATCCAATGGATGCCTGTGGAAACTTGGATCTTGCGCAGGGATGCCATCAGTTCGTTTCTCTATATCCTGCGACCGGTCATGTTCGTGACCGCCAAGCACGTGAGGTCAATGGGACACCGCAACGACTTGGAATTATAATAAGTTTCAGACCCATATCCACGTATTAAAGGGCCATCACCCCATCATGACAACCCTAAACAAACATGGAATTCCTTAATATTTGGTGGTTTTCGCGACACAAACAAACCAAACATTCGTGAGCCTATGGCCAACGACCCGAAATAGCGGGGGTTTTTCATCACGTTTGTGTGTCCCAGGCGGAACCTGGCACCATTATTCCGATCCGGATCGGTGACGATTGCGCCCTTTCTTAATTAGAGGAACGTAATTTTCATGGTGCGTCGGTCGGTCCATCTGATATGGTGCCGGACCGTCTGGTGCCGCCGGGGATGGTGGCAGGCAGACGAGCAAGAGCCACGAATATGTAATGCAGGGGGAATAAACATGTCCAAATTGGTCCCGCCGCACGGCGGTGGAGAACTCATGCCGCTTCTGTTGCCGGAAGTGGAACGTGCCACGGAAGTCGCGCGTGCCAAGAACCTGAAACAGGTTCCCATGAGCAGCAAGGAAACGTCCGACGTCTTGATGTTTGCCATGGGCGCCTACACGCCACTCGAAGGCTTTATGAACAAGGCCGACTGGAAGGGCGTCTGCGCCGATATGAAGATGGCGAGCGGTCTGTTCTGGCCGATCCCGATCACCCTTTCCGCCGACAAGGCCCTGGCCGATAGCATCGGCGAGGAAGAGGAAGTGGCGCTGGTCGAAGAAGAGACCGGTCTGATCATGGCGATTATGCAGGTCTCTGAGAAATACGAGATGACGGCCGAAGACAAGGCCTTTGAATGCCAGCACGTCTATACCACCACCGATGGTGAACACCCGGGTGTGCAGAAAGTCATGGGTCAAAAGGACGTCAATCTGGCCGGTCGCGTGATGGTCATCGACGAGGGCGAGTTCCCGTCCCTCCATGGCGATCTTTACCTGCGCCCTGCTGAATCCCGTGCCGCCTTCGCCGAGAAGGGCTGGTCCAAGGTTGCGGCTTTCCAGACCCGTAACCCGATGCACCGGTCGCACGAACATCTGGCCAAGATCGCCGTGGAAGTCACCGATGGTGTGTTCATCCATCAGGTGTTGGGCAAGCTGAAAGCGGGCGATATTCCCGCCGAGACGCGCACCAAAGCCATCCAGGCGATGATCGACAACTACTTTGTGCCGGGCACCGTGATCCAAGCGGGCTATCCCATCGAGATGCGCTATGCCGGTCCGCGCGAAGCGCTGATTCATGCGTTGATCCGTCAGAATTTTGGCTGTTCACACCTGATTGTCGGTCGCGACCATGCCGGTGTCGGCGACTATTATGGTCCGTTCGATGCTCAGCATATCTTCGACAACCTGTGGGACGGCGCCCTGGTCACCGGGGCTCTGAAGATCGACATTACTTTCTACTGCAGCAAGTGCATGGGCATGGCCACGGCCAAGACCTGCCCCCATGACAAGGAACACCATGTGTCCATTTCCGGTACCAAGCAGCGTGAAATGCTGGCCGCCGGTCAGGACATTCCGCCGGAATTCTCGCGGCCGGAAGTGGTCAAGATCCTGCAAGAGTATTACGCCAGCCTGTAACCGGCCCGGCGTTTGATGCCACGGAGGGGGAGAAGCACTCGTTTCTCCCCCTTTTTATTGTCAGCTGTTCTGACCAGCCCAATCTTCGACAAAAGCCTCGAAATCCGCAGGCGGAAGCGGCCGGCTAAAGAAATAGCCCTGGATGTAATCGCAGTCCCGGGCTTTCAGGAAATCGACCGTTTCCTGGCGCTCGGCGCCCTCGGCGACGACAGTCAGATCCAGCCCGTGAGCCATGGTGATGATGGCTTCCACCAGCGCCGCATCGGCGGCATCGCTGGCCACCTCGTCGATGAAGCTACGGTCGATTTTCACCACGTCAAACGGATAGCGTTTGAGGTAGCTCAGCGAAGAATAGCCGGTACCGAAGTCATCGATGGACAGGTGCAGTCCTTGATCATGCAGGTTGTTGAGCACGTTGGCACTGCCGCTTGAATCCTCCAGGATGACCGTTTCCGTGATTTCCAGGGTGAGGAATTCCGGGGCCAGGCCGGTGCGGTCGAGGATTTGGTTGACCCGCTCTTCAAAGTTATCCTGTCGGCACTGCTTCGATGAGATATTGACCGAAACGCGGCCGATGGGCAAACCAGCCTCCTGCCAGGTCTTGACCTGTGTGCAAGCGGTCCAGAGCACCCATTCGCCGATTTGCGTGATGAGTCCCGTTTCCTCGGCCAAAGGGATGAAATCGCCCGGGTTCATCGGGCCCTTTTCCGGATGCGCCCAGCGCAGCAGGGCTTCCGCCCCGGAGATGCGATCACTCGCCAGATCAATGATCGGCTGATAGACCACCGACAACTCTCCGGCCCCCAGGGCATGGCGCAGATCGTTTTCCATTTCTAGCCGGATACGGACTTTTTCGTCGATTTCACCGGTGAAGAAGCGGAAGGCATTGCGTCCGCCTTCCTTGGCCCGGTACATGGCTGAATCGGCATTCTTGAGGAGCGTTTCCACATCGTCGCCGTCGTCCGGGAAGACGGTGATGCCGATGCTGCCGGAGATGAATACGTCGGTATCGTCGATCAGGAACATACTGGCCAATCGATCAAGGATCTTGCTGGCCACCCTTTCCACATCACGGGTATGAGCAACCTGTGACAGGATCACGGTGAATTCGTCGCCGCCCAGTCGGGCCACCGTATCGGATTCCCGGATGCAGCCGGTCAGGCGCTCCGCGGCCTGTTGCAGCAACTGATCACCGGCCGCGTGGCCCAAGGTATCATTGACCCACTTGAACCGATCCAGATCGATGAACATCAAGCCGATCCGTCGTTCGGCGCGCTTGGCCTGAACCAATCCGGAGCGTAACCGCTCCAGGAACAAGGTGCGGTTGGGCAGTTGGGTGAGGGCGTCGTAGTTAGCCTGTCGACGGATGACCTCTTCCGCCTCCTTGCGCTTGGTGATATCGCTGAACAGCGCCACATATTCGACCATGGTGCCTTGATCGTCGCGGATGGCGGCGATGGACAGCCAACCGGCAAACTCCTCGCCATCCTTGCGCTGATTCCAGATTTCTCCTTCCCAATGGCCGGATTTCGACAGTTCTTCCAACATCTCGTTGAAAAAGGTGGACCCATGTCGCCCCGAATTGAGAATGGCAGGGTCCTTGCCTATGACCTCTTCAGCAGGCCAATGGGTGATACGGGTAAAGGCCGGATTGACAGCTTTGATGTGATTGTTGGCGTCCGTGATCATGATCGCATCGGCGGAATTCTCGAACACCGCCGCAGACAAGCGCAGGATTTCCTCGGCCTGTATCCGGTCGGTGATATCGGTGACAAAGGCGAAGAAGGAAGTTGGCGTCTTGGGATCATCGACCAAGGATGTGGCGCTGATCCGGGTATATACCGTGCGGCCGTCCAAATGGCGCAAGGCGAGCTCGAAGCTGGCCTGCCGGTTCTGGATCAGGTAGTTCAGGTGGGATTCCAAGATGGCTTTATTGTCGGGCTCGACAAAGTCGGCAATGGAACGGCCGACAATATCCTCCCGGTTGCGCCCCAACATGCCGCCCAGAGCCTTATTGATTTCTTCGGTCATGCCATCGGGCGTGAAGCGCCAATAGCCATCGACAGCCGTATCGATGACGGTTCTGTAAAGGCGCTCGCTGGCCTTGACCGCCTGTTCCGCCTGAACGCGCTCTTCCACGTCTTCGAAAATCAGAATGGCGCCTTGGGAGGGATCTTGTGGTGCCACGGCCCGGCTGGTGAACCGGCACCAAAACAGAGTGCCATCCTTGCGACGTAGCTTTAGTTCCGCCCGGTAGGTCCTGTTTTCGGCATGGATTGGTGCCGCATCTCGGTTCATGGCCGCATAGTCGGACGGGGAGTAAAATAGATCGGCGATGGACAGGCCGCTGGGCGATGCCGCCCCCAATCCGAACAGAAAACCGAACCTGGCATTGGCCCATTCCACACGCTCACCGACCAATCGGGCGATGCCGACAGAGGCGTTTTGCAACACCGCCTCTTGTTCCGAGGCGATCCGGTTCAGGTGCTCCTGGGTATTCTTGGACTCGGTGATATCGGAATAGATGCCGACGGTACCGCCGTCGGGGGTGCGGTGCTCACTGATCTGCACCCAGCGCCCGTCGGGTAACTGTTGTTGGAACCGTTCATCGCAGGCCAGATGGCGGCGAATTCTTTTTTCAATCCATTCCGTCTTGGCCTGATCGCTTTCATAGCGCCGAACTTCAGCCTGGGCGCGGATCACATCGGAAAACGTGACATCCGAATCCAAGACAGCCGCAGCGTTTGGAAAGAACAAACGGTAGTTCTCGTTGCACATGACCAGCTTGTCATCCGCATCCCACAACACCAAGGCCTCGGCAACGCTGTTGACCGCGCCGATGAGCCGGGATTCCGCCGCCGATGCCCGGGCTTCACTGTCCCGCATGGCCCGGTCGGCCCGTTGGCGTTCTATGGCATAACGCAACGACCGAGCGATCAGGCGGCCGTCGCCGTCTCCTTTGACCAGAAAATCCTGCGCGCCTTTCTGCATCGCGGCCATGGCAAAGGCATCATTGTTGGTACCCGTCAAGACGACAATGGGCAGATCAGGCGCTTGGGACAGAACCTTTTCCAATGTGCCTTGGCCATGGGAATCGGGCAGCGACAGGTCGAGCAGTACCACATCGAAAGTGTCATCGGCCAAGGTTTTGAGGGCCGCTGCCAGACTATCAACATGGATGAATTGTATGCTGTCCCGTCTGGCCTCGGATTCCTGAACCAGGATCTCCACAAGGCGGGCGTCGCCGAGATTGTCCTCGACCAATAAGACCCGTATGGGCGGTGTGTTCATGCTGTCCAGATCAGCCCCGGATCCCGCACTCGAGACCCTGTCTTTTGAATTCCCTTGTAACGTAAGCTATTTCCGGCAAATGCTCTAGTCGGAAAAATCGTTGTATTTGCGGGCATTGCCGCGCGCTTTATGGACCGGGTACTTGGACTCGTTGAGTTCAATCTTGTCGCGCGCCACTGTTTCCAGGTCCAATCCGGCCCGTTCGCAAATCATCAGCAGGTACAGGAATACATCGGCGCATTCCTCGCCCAGGCGGTGTTGGAACGCCGTGTCGGTCAAGGCTTGCTCCAGATCCTCGTCGCTCTTCCATTGGCTCAGTTCGAGGAGTTCGGAGGCCTCTAAGGTCAAGGAAACCATCAAATTTTTCAAGCTATGATACGGTCCCCAGTCCCGTTCGTCGCGGAACCGGATCAGCCGTTGCGTCAGGTCATGATGGGTGCTGGTCATAGCCGGATTGGTGCCACGGGGCCTTTGGGGAAACAAGCCTTTTTTCGTTCCAGGAATCTGGCGGCTATTTCTCTGTCATGCGGGCGATTCCATCCCAATCTTCCGCTGGGGGGGTCTTGGCATACTGCTGGCAGCGGTCCAGGTACAATGCCGCCGGTCCGTCGTTGGGGTAGGCATCCAATATCGCACGGAAGCCGTCGGTGGCTCGGGTCCATTCTTGCCGATTGTAAAGCCCGTAAGCCTCATCCCAAAGAGACAGTAAATTATTCAAGTGCTGCGGTGCCCATAGGATGGGATTGATGTCATTGGTTTCCCAAGGGACGCCGATCAGCTCGCAGATTTCCATGGGCTGATCCGCACCCTTGACCGCGACACGATCGATAGGCCGGGTCACAAATCGGTCGCCAATTCGATCTCTCACTTCGCCAGAGACCAAAATCGTCGTGCCATAGACCTTGTTTACGCCTTCCAGCCGCGAGGCCAGATTGATGACCGACCCGATGGCCGTGTAGTTGAGGCGGTCTGAACTGCCCACGTTGCCGACCACCGCCTCGCCGCAATGCACGCCAAAGCGGGTATGCAACGCGGGCAGGCCGCGGGCATCGTTTTCCAAATTGTAGACCATGTTGCCGATGCGGCACTCCAAGGCCGCGAAACAGGCGTTCGCCACATGGTCCGCGTCATTGGTCGGGGCGTTCCACAGGGCCATGATGGCGTCGCCGATGAACTTGTCGATGATGCCCTGACGTCGGTCAATGGCCACCCCGAGCAGATCGAAATAGCGATAGGTCATGCTCATCAACTCTTCGGGCTCAAGGCCTTCCGAGATGGTGGTGTAATCCGCGATGTCGGAGAACATGGCGGTCAATTGCTGCCGCTCGCCACCGACAGCGGAAGATACTTCGGTATTGAGAATGTGATGGACGAGGCTCTTGGGCACATATAGACCGAAGGTCTTCAGTCCCTGGCGCATGATTTCGAAGGAATTGGAGAGTTGCTCCAGTTCCTTGATCCGGGTACTCGGTAGCTCTGTGTCTCTGATCTCCAGGCGGTGGATGCGTCCGGCTTCTTGCGCGATGCTCTGGATGGTTCGATTGAAGAGGCCGGAAACCCAAAGCGCAATGGGAATGGCGGTCAGAATCGCCAGAATGGCAAACAAGACATTGCCCACCAACGCCTGATCCAGATGCCCCATGAATTCGCGGATCGGGGCGGCGACAATCACCCGGATCGCGCGGCCCGTTCCAGTGAGTGCATCGCGCTGATAGAATAGGATGTCCTGGTTATTGACCGTTCGGAGTTGTTGGCCGGGCCGCAGGTGTGGCACCGAGGCAACCCAGGCATCTTGATGTTCGGAAGCCGCGACCAAGGCTGCGCTTTGGGTATCGGTCGAAGAAGAATGAGCGATCAATCGTTCTTTGTCGTCAATCAGGAAGACGGCACCGGTTTTCGAAACTTTTTGCTGTCCGAGAAAGCTGTTCAGGCTGTCGGTGGTGATATCGATACCCATGACCCCGCGCCGATTGCCTAGTCGTTGGGCCAAGGTAAACCCGGTTTTGCCGGTTGAATTGTAAATGTAGGCATCCGTGGCAATGGGGGTCTCGGAGGCCATGGCGCTGTTGTACCAAGGGCGCTGCCGAGGGTCATAGGTGGTTTCGGTGTCTTGCTGTTGATCAATGAGCTCAAGCGCCTGATCCAGGAAGTACCAAGTCTGGGGGCGGGTACCATCTTCTTGCCCGCCGATGTAGCGGAGGATATAGCTCGTCCGAGCAGGCGGGGAGATGTTGGCGAATGTCATGCCTTCGCGCATGCGGATCATCTGAAGAAAGTCACCGTCTCGGTTGCCCAAATAGGCAGAGTAAGTATTTTTTGATGCGCCGAGTGTCTCGATCAGTCCGGGGACCAAGGGGTGTGACCGGATATCCTCGGATCGAAGGGTGCCCTCGGGGGCCAAGGTCGGAAGGACGCGGGCGAGGGACGAGACGGCGGTAAACAGGTGTTCCACATGCTCACCCGCCCGCTCGCCCACTTCTACAAACAACCGGTGGGCGGAATTCATGGCGGCCTGGCGCCCGGCATACTGATTAAACACGGTGATCGAAAACGCTGTTACGACCGCCATGAAGATCAAAATGACACTGAGGCTGGATCGGAACGATATCCGCAAGCTCCGCGACCTCATTGGGAAAGGCTTTCGAGCAGGGCTTCGCCTACGGCAAGATCATCGGATCGCAGGGCCGCCCAGGTCTCAATTTCCCTACAGGCAGATTCCTCGATGCCCCAATCCCGAACCAAGGGGCCGAGCATGGCCAGTTCTTGCGGGTCGCCATCTGAGTCCGCATAGACGAGGGCGTAAAGCTCCATCAAGGCGATGATCTGTGCGCTTCTGTCTTCAAAGATTTCGGTGTTCGAATCCCCGTATACCTCTTCTGCGGGGGAGCGGATGTCACCACCCATCTCGGCAATACGACGGTTGAGAAGCTGTTTCTCGGATTCTTCCACGCGCCCATCCGCCAAAATGACTTTCTGTGCCATGGCCAGGAAGGAGGCTTTTTGAGGTTGGTTCAATCTTCCGAGAAACATGACGGACACAAATCCATGCAAAGTTTGAATTTAAATGAAATCGTCCTCAATAGCTGTAGTAAACCGTATCCGACTTGCCGAAGTCGCGGCGGGTGGATTTTTGATTGCCCTGAGCGCGAGGATGCAGGGGGATGTCGTAATCCAGCAAGAATGTCTGCACGTCCGCCGGCGCCCAATCGGCCAGGGCATCGACGCGAAACAGGCGACCGTCCAGATCCACCCGCTGACGGCTTTGGTTCTGATCGGGGCTGTCGGCATAGACGGCACTGATCCAGCAATCAAATGGCGCCAAGACTTCATTTAGGTGGACGCATTCATGAATCAGGCCACCGCCGTCGGGGTCTTCGGCCCAGAGGCATTCGAAATGGTCGGTGTCCTTGGCATCGGGGGCGCCACGGTCGCCGTGGCTTTCTCTGACATTGGTCAGACCGAGTTGTTCGACAAGCTTGTCGCGATAGGCGCGGCTTTCCTCATAGAGCTCCTGGGCATGGCAAAAGACCACTGGCGTGTCGGGGGCGATTTCCGCCACCATCTTCAACAGCACCACGCTCTTGGCCTTCAGCGAGGCCGTGACTACCGTCTTGCCGGGAAATTTTTCCTTCAGCAGGCATTCCAGAAGTTCAAAGGCGTCCTTGCTTTCTGCATAGGCCCGGATATCCTGAAGCACGGTCAAAGGCTTGATCCCCTCTATTGGCATGCCGCTCCCGACGGCTGTTCGGCGGCAGTCTAACTCAGTTGTACAATGCGCACAAAAGATTTGCCCTCGGTGGCTCGGGATGTGTTCCACCCGCCAGGCAGCCTTGCTAGTATGAATTTCAATTTTAAGGACGAATCGGTGTCAAACGACGTCATACCTCAGTCGGCGGTGGTTGCTTTTCGCGCCGGTCGCGATGGGCCAGAGGTCCTGCTTATTACGTCCCGGGATACCGGTCGTTGGGTGCTGCCCAAAGGTAACATTAAATCGGGGCTGAGCGCCGCCAAGTCGGCCGCCGAGGAGGCGTTCGAGGAAGCAGGTATCTTCGGCAAGGTGATGACGCCGTCGGTGGGCCGCTACAAGTATTCAAAGTCCGGTGGCAATGGGCGGGTGACCTGCAAGGTCGAGGTCTTCCTCATGGCCGTGAATCGGATAAAAAACGATTGGCCGGAAAAGTCCGAGCGCAAACGCAAATGGATGACCATCCCCAAGGCAGCGCAGATGGTCCACGAACGCAAGCTCTCGTCCCTGCTGCACCGGGTGGCGTCGCGCATCGAGGCCAAGACGCAATCCAAGGCTGCCTGACCGCTTTTCAAATCAAGTTCGCGACGATGAGCGCCATTTGGGCTATCATGGGGTCTCGGGTCGTTTGAAGGGTTACGCCGCATGTCGGACAAGACGTTTCAGGACAAGGTCAAGAATCTGAGCGATCGCATCGGTCAGGAGGATGTGGACGGGTTGTTGGATGAACGCGTGCTGGACGAATTGCTCCTCGATCAAGGCACCGATACCGGCGACGACTGGATTCACACCGCCGACGGTACCACCGAACACGGTGGCGGCGGTGGCGGCGGTATGGGGCAGCGCTTTTCCGACGAGGATTGGGTGCACTTTGTGGACCGGGAAAGCGCCGAGGAAGAAGAGTCCCCCAGCGATCAGAAAAAGCACGAGCCGGACAATGTCGCCGATGCCGTGGATGCGGAACACACCAAAAAAGGATGGCGCGCGCGCCTCAAATTGCGGACCTGACGGACCGCCCCTATGATGACTCTCCCACGTTTCCCGAGTGCCGTCTTTTTGGCTGGCATGCTGTTATCCGGTTGCGCGCCACAATTGGCGGAGAGACCACCGACGATCAAATCTTCGGCGGCCAAGGTGGATTGGTTATCGATTTTACCAGACCGCGTGGCGCCGCTCACCCATGACCGGGCCGGTCGATGGCCGATGATTTTGTGGAACGGCGTGGGATTCGAGCCTCTGGCACCCGAGCAGATTACCATGATGCTGGATCGGGGCTTGGTGCCTCACCTGCGTTTGCACGCAAACATGATTCCCGCCGCGCGGGCTCTTCAAGCCGCCGGGGCGCCGGTCATCTTGATGCAGGGCGAAAGCGGACCTTGGGCCTATGCGATGACATCTACGGGCAAAGGCGACACCTTGGTGCCGGGGCAGTTCGAGGGCTGGGCCGAGGCCGCCCGCCGCATGCGCCAGACCATGGCGGCGTTTCGCGATGCCGGCGTGACCGTGGACGCGGTCTGGCTGGATTACGAGGTCGCGCCCTCCACCACCCCCCTGGCGGAGGTTCTCGCTTCGCCGGAAGGACGGGCCGTGACTCCGCCAGAGGCTAAGATTTCGCCACGGGCCTTCGCTCGCTACCGCCGACAGCTTTGGACATCGCTCATGTCCGCCTATGTGGCCGGGCCGATCCGTGAGGTTTTTCCCGCCGTTTCGGTCACCAATTGGATGACCGTCCTGTCGCTGCCCGAAAACCCGGTTCCCGGCATGACGAGCGGACGGCTGCCCATGACCGACCCGGGCCTGTTTACAGCCACCAACCCGGTGGCCTATGGCACCGATGCGGCCTTTCTCAACCTGTGGCCGGAACAGGCGCCAAAGGATCGGGACGGGGTGGACCGTGCCTATATGGCGATCCTGCTCGGCCAAGTCTCTGCCGATGCCGCCAATCGCCGGGCCGCGGCCCCCCATCTGAAGGCCATTCCCTGGGTTGCCCGCTGGGTTCCCCTGGTAGCCAAGCCCGAGGAATTCTTTGGCGGTCTTGGAGTCAATTTAAGGCCGACGGGGGAGGGGGCCCGCATTGTTGGGATCTTACCCAACACACCTGCCGAAAGGGCCGGATTGATGGCGGGGGATCTGTTGCGTCAGGCCGACGGGTTGACCCTGGCGGGACTTACCCTGCCACACTTGGTGGCCCGGCTGCGCGGCGCACCCGGCAGTACGACAGAGCTGGAAGTCCGCAGGGGCCCGCATGATCTTTCCATTATCGTTGAGCGAGCCACCATCCATTTAAAAAGCCCGGCTATCCCGATGATGAGTCGGGAGCGCTATCGGGAGGCGCTGCGGCACCTGTGGATGCGCGGGATCAATGGCATGCAGATTTTCAACAGTACTACCCCCGGGGATGCCGAAACGGTTATCGCCGAAGTATCCGATGCGGTGGCGGTCTATGACGAGATGTTGGCACACCGGCGATTTCTCGAAGACGGCGTTCCCTTGAACTTGGCCGTCCCCGATCCGAACCAGCGGGTCCACTGGTCGGGTCTGCGATTGGGAAACGAAGCCCTGGTCCGGGTGATTTCCGTCGCACCCTTTGGAACGGAGCTAACTGTGCGGCCTTGGGGGGAGGAAGGTGTTTCGCTCCTGGCATCCGCTCGCGGTGCCACCTACAAACTCCAGCGCGTGGAAGGCCGGATTCGGGCCGAAAGCACCAGCGACTCGGCGATCCGCCCCTGATTCCCGCGCTGCTTGTGGCCGATCGTCTGGGCGATACCAATCACCCAATTCAGGTCTTCCTTGTATCATACTTAAGTACCCTATATTTCCAACTGCATGTAATTCGCAACTAGAAAATAAATACTTTGGTATTGATTTTTGTCATGGCACCAAGGTATGATTTTTCACACTACAAGTTCGGAGATAGGGGACGGAAAGCATGCCATTGCCAGCCTCACGGCGGGCTCTGTTGTTCGGTCGAACCGGCGGCAGGGAGCGGGCGGTCGTACGACCGCCATGGGCGGTATCGGAGGATCGGTTCACCGATCTTTGCGATCGCTGTGGGGACTGTTTTTCGGCTTGCGATGAAGGCATCTTGATCAAGGGCGCCGCCGGTTTTCCCGAAGTGAATTTTCAAAAGGGCGAATGCACGTTCTGTGGTGATTGCGTCACGGCCTGCAAGCCCCGCGCCTTGCAGCGCGATGAGGCGCGCGCGCCCTGGGATCTGACCCTGCAAATCACCGACAAATGCCTGTCGACCCGTGGCGTGACCTGCCGGGTCTGTGGAGACCAGTGCGATACGCGCGCCCTGCGTTTTCGTCTGGTGGTCGGAGGCCACGCCCTTCCCGAGATTGAACAGACCGCTTGCACAGGATGCGGCGCCTGCATCGGACCCTGTCCGGTAAAGGGCGCTATCGCACTGATCCCCGGCCAAGGGGCAACAGAGAATAACGAACAGGGAGCGCACCAACCATGAAGGTATCGCGATTTATCGACGAGGAGGTGGCCGCCCAGGCCCCCAACGTGCAAGGCACGGATCACGGCTCATCCGAGCCGGTGGTCAATGTCTGCGGGGTCCTCGTGCATGCGGCGCCGGGCCAATCCGACGCCGTTACCAAGATGCTTAACGATCTGCCGGGGGTGGAAATTCATGTTGCCAGCCCCGACGATCGCTTCGTTCTCACCATCGAGGACGTGGAAGACTGCATGGCCAGCGAATGTCTGGCCGCCATCGCCGAAATGCCCGGTGTGATGAACTCGTCGCTCGTCTATCACCATTTTGAATCCAAAGACTCCATGGAACGGGAGGAGACCCCCTCATGAAACTGACCAGGCGTGATTTTGTAAAAGCCAATGCTGCCGCCGCGACCGCGGCCGTGGCTGGGCTGACTTTGAACTCCGAAACCGCCGACGCGGCCATGAAACGCCGCTCGAAGATCCGTTGGGACAAAGGCGTTTGCCGTTTCTGCGGCACCGGTTGTGGCGTGCTCGTGGGCACCCAGAACGACCGTGTCGTCGCCACTCAGGGCGATCCCGATGCGCCGGTCAACAAGGGCCTGAACTGCATCAAGGGCTACTTCCTCTCCAAGATCATGTATGGCAAGGATCGCCTGACCAGCCCGATGCTGCGCAAGAAGAATGGCCAGTTCGACAAAGAGGGCGATTTCGAGGCCGTTTCCTGGGACGAAGCCTTCGATGTCATGGCCGACAAGTGGAAAGCGGCCATGAAGGCCAAAGGCCCGACCGCGGTTTCCATGTTCGGTTCCGGCCAATGGACGATCATGGAAGGCTACGCTGCCGCCAAGTTCATGAAGGCCGGTCTGCGTTCCAACAATATTGACCCCAACGCGCGTCACTGCATGGCCTCGGCCGTGGGGGCTTTTATGCGGGCCTTCGGGATTGATGAGCCCATGGGCTGCTACGATGATTTGGAGCATGCCGACAGCTTCGTGCTCTGGGGCGCCAATATGGCCGAGATGCACCCGATCTTGTGGTCTCGTCTTACCGACACCCGCCTGACCAAGGAAGGCTGCGATGTGCACGTGCTCTCGACCTTTGAGCATCGCTGCTTCGAACTGGCCGACAACGGCATGGTGTTCACGCCGCAGACCGATCTGGCGATCCTCAACTACATCGCCAACTACATTATCGAGAACAAGGCCTACAACGAGGACTTCATCGGTAAGCACGTCAACTTCACCAAGACGGTCACCGATATCGGCTACGGCCTGCGTCCGGAGCATCCGTTGGAGAAGGCGGCCAAGGGCAAGGGCGGCAAGCTGACCAAGATCAGCTTCGAAGAATTCGCCGAGTCCGTGAAGCCATACACCTTGGAGTATACCTCCAAGCTGTCCGGCGTGCCGGAAGCCAACCTGCTCAAGCTGGCCAAGGTCTATGCCGATCCGAACCGCAAGGTGGCCTCCTATTGGACCATGGGTTTCAACCAGCATACCCGCGGTGTGTGGGTCAACGGTCTGCTCTACAATGTGCATCTGCTGATGGGCAAGATCTCAGAGCCGGGCAACAGCCCGTTCTCGCTGACCGGCCAGCCTTCGGCTTGCGGAACCGCTCGCGAAGTCGGCACCTTTGCCCACCGTCTGCCCGCCGATCTGGTGGTCATGAACCCCAAGCACCGGGCCTTCGCGGAGAAGACCTGGAAGCTGCCCGAAGGCACCATTCCCGGCAAGCCCGGCTACCACGCCGTGTTGCAGCACCGCATGTTGAAGGACGGCAAGCTCAATTGCCATTGGGTCCAGTGCAACAACAACATGCAGGCCGCCGCCAACCTCAACGAGGAAAGCTACCCCGGCTATCGCAACCCGGACAATTTCATCACCGTTTCCGATCCTTATCCGACGGTCACCGCCCTGGCCGCCGACCTGATCCTGCCCACCGCCATGTGGATGGAAAAGGAAGGGGCTTACGGCAATGCCGAACGGCGGACCCAGTTCTGGCGTCAGCAGGTCAAGGCCGTCGACGGGGCCAAGTCGGACTCCTGGCAGGTGATGGAATTCGCCAAGCGCTTCAAAGTGGAAGAAGTCTGGCCCGCTGAACTTCTGGACAAGATGCCCGAATACCGGGGCAAAACCGTTTACGACATCCTGTTCGAGAATGGCGTGGTCAACAAATTCCCGGTGGAAGACGTCAAGGATGGTGCGGGCAACTCCTATGACAAGGAAGACTCCGACCACTTCGGCTACTACGTCCACAAGGGCATCTTCGAGGAATACCGGCTGTTCAATTCGGTGGCGGGCGTTCCGAAGAAGGGTCACGAGATGGCCGATTTCGACACCTACCACAAGGCCCGGGGCCTGCGGTGGCCGGTGATCGACAACAAGGAAACCCTGTGGCGCTTCCGCGAAGGCTACGATCCGCATGTGAATGCGGGCGAGGGCGTGAAGTTCTATGGCAAACCGGACGGCAAGGCGAACATCATCTTCGCGCCTTTCGAACCGGCGGCCGAAAGCCCCGATGCCGAATATGATCTGTGGCTGTCCACCGGTCGTGTGCTGGAGCATTGGCATTCCGGTTCCATGACCCGGCGCGTGCCGGAACTGCACAAGGCGTACCCCAACGCGGTGGTCTTCATTCATCCCGAAGACGCCAAAAAGCGGGGTCTGCGTCGCGGCATGGAAGTCAAGGTCCAATCCCGTCGCGGTGAAGTTATCACCCGTGTCGAGACCCGTGGTCGCAACAAGGTTCCCGAAGGGCTGGTGTTCATGCCCTGGTTCGATGAAGGCCAGTTGGTCAACAAGCTGACCCTGGACGCCACCGATCCGCTGTCCAAGGAAACCGACTACAAAAAGTGTGCCGTCAGGATCGTCAAGGTCTAACGGTCAATCCCCGAAACTCCCCGCCGCCAAACCCTATGAGGCGGCGGGGGTCTTTCCCTAAGTAGAGTTCGAGTTATGGCCGACAACACATCGAGCAGCACCAAGCAGAACGGCAGAAGAGGGTTCCTCGGCAATTCGCTGAAGGCCGCCTGCGGCACTGCTTTGTTCGCGTTCGGTCTGTCCGTGGCCAATCGTCAAGCGGCCTCGCTGCCCACCGAGGCCATCCGCCCACCCGGCGCCCTGCCGGAAGAGGGTTTTCTGTCGGCCTGCACCCGCTGTGGCCTCTGCGTTCGCGACTGCCCGTACCAGATTCTGGGATTGGCCGAGCTCGGCGAACCGGTGCCGGTGGGGACGCCCTATTTCACCGCCCGGACCGGGCCTTGTGAAATGTGTGACGACATTCCTTGTATACCTGTTTGCCCGACCGGTGCCCTGAGCCGCGAGTTGACCGATATTACCAAGGCCCGCATGGGCGTGGCGGTGCTGGTGGATCAGGAAAACTGCCTGAACTTCCTGGGCTTGCGCTGTGATGTCTGCCACCGGGTCTGCCCGATGATCGACGAAGCCATCACCTTGGAGCGGCGCCCCAACATGCGCACGGGCAAACACGCTCTTTTCATTCCCACCGTGCATGCGGACAAGTGCACCGGCTGTGGGATCTGCGAACAAAAATGCATTCTGCCCGAAGCGGCGATCAAGGTGTTCCCGGAACATCTGGCACGCGGCAAACTGGGCGATCATTACCGATTAGGCTGGGAAGAAAAACAAGCCAAAGGCGAGGCCCTCATCCAAGGAATCATCGATCTGCCTGACCGTGGTTATGCCCCGGCGACGACCGACGAATTCAAGCCGACCACACGGCTGAAAGGGTTCAAGCCATGACCGGCAAGCCCAAGGACATCAAGCGCCTCGCCGGGCGCGCGGCGGTGGAGGAAAATGGCTGGTGGACGGCCCATAAATGGCTGGTCTGGCGTCGCGTATCCCAGGCTTCCATGTTGCTGATTTTCCTGGTTGGTCCGCTGACGGGTTTTTGGCTGATCAAGGGAACACTGATTTCGAGTCTGATCCTCGATAGCGTGCCCTTGGCCGATCCCCTGGTGACCTTGCAGGCCTTTGTGGCCGGGCATTCCTTGGAAATCGATGCCCTCATTGGCACCGCCATTGTGTTGGCGGTCTATGCCGTGATCGGTGGCCGCATGTATTGTTCCTGGGTCTGTCCGGTGAACGTGCTCAGTGACGGGGCCCATTGGCTGCGAGTCCGACTCAACTGGACCCGCTCGGGTGTCCATGTCGGTCGCGGCGCGCGCTTGTGGATCTTGGGCGGCGTATTGCTGGTTTCGGCCTTCGGTGGGGTCATCGCCTGGGAGGCGGTTAATCCCATCAGTATCATCCATCGCGGGCTGGTCTATGGCACCTTGTTCACGGGCGGTTTGGCCTGGA
The DNA here is from genome assembly GCF_000968135.1 of Magnetospira sp. QH-2. NCBI lineage: Bacteria > Pseudomonadati > Pseudomonadota > Alphaproteobacteria > Rhodospirillales > Thalassospiraceae > Magnetospira > Magnetospira sp. QH-2. Next base: position 1,205,885 of record NZ_FO538765.1, read on the forward strand.
TGGTGGTGGCCGGGATCTTTCTGGTGGAGCTGGTTGGCGGCAACCGGGTCTGGTGCAGCCATCTCTGCCCGGTTGGGGCCTTTTACGGCCTGATCGGCAACAAGAGCTTTTTACGGGTCAGCGCTCCGCGGCGCGACGCCTGTGATGATTGTTTGGACTGCTTTGCGGTCTGTCCCGAAGGACAGGTTATCACCCCAGCGCTGAAAGGCGCCAAGACCGGCGACGGTCCGGTAATCCTGTCCTCCGATTGCACCAACTGTGGACGGTGCATTGATGTCTGTCCGCAGAAGATATTCGAGTTCAGCAACCGGTTCAAAAACCGCCCCGAGGATCTGGTGAGTGTGGAATCCCCACCGCCAGCCAAGGAAGCGGCATAAAAACCGGAAGGAGACTTCATCCATGACCATGACACATAGAAGGGGAGATCTGGCGGTGAAAAAACTTCTGACAATCGGCATGGTGGCCGGTGCCCTGATCCTGGGCCTGGTGACCTCGGCTCAGGCGGACGTCGAGACCCTGCGCGGTGAGCAGGTAGATACCAAGAGCCTGTCCACACCGGTGCCGAAGCTGGTGATCGGCACCAAGTTCGAACGCACATTCCGGCAGCAACCGCCGATGGTGTCGCACGAGGTGGACAAGTATCAGATCAATATCAAGGCCAACGAGTGCATCAAGTGCCATGACTGGCGTTATGCGGCCAAGGAAAAGGCTCCTGAAATGAGCAAGCCTCATTACAAGGACCGCAATGGCGAGGAATGGGACGAAGTGACCCGTGGCCGTTGGTTCTGCACCCAATGCCATGCAGCACAAACCAATGTGATGCCGCTGGTCGAGAATACGTTCACGTCCAAGTAAAGACTCGGCAACGAGCAAAAGTGTAAGGAACGCGGTATGTGGAAATTCCTGACCCGCCCCAGCGGGACCTTGTCGGCCGGATTGTTGCTGATTGTCGGCTTGGTTTTGGGGGTGGTTTTCTGGGGTGGATTCAACTGGACCCTGGAACTGACCAATACGGAGGCTTTCTGTCTCAGTTGTCATGAGATGGAGCGCAATGTTTATCGGGAATACTCTGGCTCGGTGCATGACACCAACGCCAGCGGCGTCCGCGCCACATGCCCCGATTGCCATGTGCCGCGTCCTTGGATTCATAAGATCGCCCGCAAGATCAGGGCCAGCAATGAGCTGTATCATCACTTCTTAGGCACGGTGGATACCGCCGAGAAGTTTGATCAGCATCGGCTGACCATGGCCAAGCGGGTCTGGACGGTGATGAAGGAAACGGATTCCCGCGAATGCCGGAATTGCCACGACTTCATGGCCATGGACGTGACCAAGCAGGAATCCCGAGGCCGGGCCCGACACCTGGAAGCCCAAGATCAGGGCATGACTTGTATCGATTGTCACAAGGGTATCGCCCACGATCTGCCCCACGGGGCCTTGGATGCAGCGGACCAGATGAACGAGACCTGGAACGCCGTACAGCACAAGCGGGCGCAATAGCCCACCTGCGCCTGAGGAGACGACCCGCTACAGCTTGGACCTGGGCGGGTCGTTTTCTTGTGTGCTTAAAGCCTTTCGCGTTTAATATGACCCGTTGTGATGGCCACCGGAGGCCACCCTGCGGGCCGATCATTTTGCCTAAGGGGAGCGTCGCGACCCTTGACCGTAGCCCCGCTACGCCCTGCGCGCCACTCCTGCCCCTAAGGCAAAATGATTCGGTCACAATGGGTCATATGAAACGCGAAAGACTTTAGTTATATCGAAATTCAAAGCGAACGGAGGCGTTTGTGTCGTCATCCTTGATGCCGCTCGAAGAGGCTCTGGACAAAGCCCTGGCCGGTCTTACCTGTGTCTGTGAAATGGAAACGCTGGTTCTGGGCGAGGCCCAGGGCCGGGTGCTGGCCGAAGATGTGATCGCCACCCGCCATGTACCGCCTGCCGACAATTCGGCCATGGATGGGTTCGCCGTTCGCCGGGCCGATCTGTCGCAGGATCTCGATAATGATCAACCGGTGGTCGGAGAGTCCTTGGCGGGGAATCCGTTCAACGGCCCTCTTGCGCCAGGGGCGGCGGTGCGTATCGCCACCGGAGCCTTGATCCCCAGTGGCGCTGATACGGTGATCATGCAGGAATACTGTACCTTTACCGAGGAGTCCGGTTCGGTAATCCTATCTGCCGAGGGCGTGCGAAAAAGCCCCTTGGCAGCGCATATTCGGCGCCGGGGCGAAGATGTGGCGGCCGGTTCGATATTGCTGACGGCGGGAACTATTCTTCGTCCTCAGGAACTCGGTGTGCTGGCAGCCCAGGGCGTGGCTCGAATTCCCGTTCGGAAAAAACTGCGGGTGGCGGTATTCAGCACCGGCGACGAACTGCACGAACCCCACGAAAAGGACATTGGTGATTCCATATACGATTCCAATCGCCACATGCTGATGGGTCTGCTGAGTTCCTTGGGATGTGCGGTGAACGACCTCGGCATCCTGCCCGATCGTTTGGAAATCATCACCGACGCCCTCGACAAGGCGGCCAAGGACAATGACCTCTTGATCACGTCGGGGGGCGTGTCCGTGGGCAAGGCGGATTTCGTCAAACCGGCGGTGGAGGCTCTGGGCGAGATCGATCTGTGGCGTATGGCCACCAAGCCGGGCAAACCGGTAATGAAGGGCCGGATCGGTGACGCCATGGTTCTCGGGCTGCCCGGGAACCCGGTGGCGGTGATGGTCAGCTTCCTGCAATTCTCCCGGCCTTTGATGCTCCGGATGATGGGGGCGGTCGGACGAGCGGTGCCGAGCCTGAAAGTGCCAGCGGCGTTCGAATTCAAGCGCAAGCCCGGACGCCGGGAATGGCTGCGGGCGCGATTGACCGAAGATGGGGCTCGGGCGGAGATTTTTCCCCTCAATAGTTCCGGGGCGCTGACCTCCCTTTCCTGGGCCGATGGGTTGGTGGAACTGCCGGAGGCTTGTACCGCCGTGACCGAGGGGGAGACGGTCACCTATATCCCGCTGAGCGGTTTTTCGTTGCTCTGAAAACATTTGCAGGCTTCGGCAATTACGGATTTTCTGTTACACCAGAACAGGATGGGGAATCGTAGGCGAGGAGTCCGACAGCAATGATCGACACAGGGTCTCTCGGCATGATCGAGATGGACGCATTGCGTCTGAGCCTGAAAGTGGGGCTGACAGCGGCGGTGGTCGGTTTGGTTCCTGCCGTGGTCATGGCCTGGATTCTGGCACGCCTCGATTTTTTTGGGAAATCTCTCATCGATAGCGTCATCCACCTGCCCTTGGTGCTGCCACCGGTGGCCGTGGGCTATGGATTGTTGTTGCTGGCTGGGCCGGACGGCGTTGTTGGGTCCTGGCTATCGGCAGCTTTTGGATTAAACCTCTCGCTTGGTTGGCTGGGAGCGGTGGTGGCGGCGACGGTCATGGCCTTTCCCTTGTTCGTGCGCGCCGCGCGTCAGGCTTTCGAAGCGGTTGATCCGCGTTTGGAGGAGCTGGCAAGCACCTTGGGCTGCGGGCGTTGGCAGGTGTTTCGGCGGATCTCGCTGCCCTTGGCGTTGCCTGGCGTGGTCGCCGGGATGCTCTTGGCCTTTGCCCGCGCGTTTGGGGAGTTCGGCGCGACCCTGACTTTGATCGCCGTGATTGGCGGTAACAATCGGACCTTGCCTTTGGCGCTGCGGGAACTGACCCAATCCCCGGATGGGGCCGAGGCCGCCTTGCGGCTTTGCCTGTTGTCGGTGGTGGTGGCTCTGGGGGCCTTGCTGATTTCCGAATGGCTATCGCGGCGGGTTCGCAAACGCATGGAGGCCCGGTCATGATTGCCGTCGACCTGCATCTGGATGACCCGCGGACTCCTATTGGTGCCTGCTTCGAAACGGATCTTGCCGGGATAACGGCGATCGTTGGGCCACGCGGATCGGGTAAAACCACCCTATTGCGGATGATTGCCGGATTGACCAAGCCGGATCGCGGGCGCCTGACCATGGGCGAGCGTGTGCTGTTCGAATCCCGGGTCCCTATCAACCATTCGCCGGACAGGCGGCGCATGGGATTGGTAATCCCCGGAGGCCAGTTATTTCCCCATCTCTCGGTGCGTAAGAATTTGGTGTTTGGTCGGGAAGAAGGGCGCCGGGTCGGGGTAGAGGAACAGATCGGCTTCGATGATGTGGTGGCCCTGCTTGATTTGGGCGAGCAACTGGAATGGGCGACCAACCGTCTGAGCCCGATGCAAGAATCCCGGGTGGCCTTGGGGCGGGCCTTGTTGATGCAGCCTGAGATGCTCTTACTGGTTAGTCCCGATAGCGCAATCATGGCCTTGCTTTCGGAAATAGTCACGCTGTTCAAGATCCCCGTGCTTTTCACCAGTGAAGACAGAGAGGGTGCCGCCCGTGTTGCCGGCAAGCTACTGGTCATGGTCGGAGGGGCGGTCGAACCCATCAAGATTGCCAAGAAAGCACCAACGGCGGCAAAGAAGTCGAAGCCGAAACCAGCCGCCAAAACGGAACCGGTTGCGGCTCCCAAGGACCCCTTGGCTGGCGAGATATCGACGGTATTGACAGCCAAGGTCTGGGGCTATGATTCCCGCGATGGCCTGACTCGGTTGGAATATGCGCCGGGCCGGGAAATCAGTGTCATGCGCGATGATCTGATGCCGGGGCAGGAAGTCAAGGCCACGATCCTGGCGCGGGATGTGGGCGTCGCCTTGGCCGTTCCCGAGGGATTGGGCTATCCCAATGTGCTCGAAGGGATCATCGGCGAAATCACGCCGCATAAGTCCGGCTTGGTGGATTTGGTCATTGATGTTGGGGCGCCTTTGTCGGCGCAGGTCACCAAAGGTACGGTCAAGCAATTGGGGCTCGCCGAGGGCAAAACCGTCTATGCCCTGTTCAAGTCGTCGGTGATTCGGGAAGAGTTGGTGGCAGAGTGAAGGTGAAGCAACTGCCCTGACCAGGAGTGGAGGTCACCCAGATATCCCCTCCATGCAACTGCAGTATCTTTCGACAAACCGCCAGGCCGATGCCAGTACCCTCATAAAGATCGCTGGTGTGCAGCCGCTGAAAGATAATGAAAATGCGGTCGTTGTGTTCGGGGTCGATGCCTATTCCGTTGTCGGTGACACTGATATGCCAACGCTCCCCTTTCAACTGGGCCTCGATACGGATATCCGGAGGAACACCGGGCTGATGGTAGGTCAGGGCATTGGCGATCAAATTCTGAAACAGGCGGAGTATCTGGGACCGGTCGACAGGGAGGGTCGGCAACGGGCCGGTGGTGATCATGGCGTCCGTCTCGACAATCCGCGGCTGTAGGAAGGCCAGGGCCTGATCCACTACGTGGTTGAGCGGGGTGATACGGGAGCCTTCGCGCCGGGTTGCGACCCGGGAATAATCCAGCAGGTCCTGGATAAGGTGATCCATGCGGCTGGCACCATCCACGGCAAAGGCGATATATTCGTCCGCCGTTGGATCCAACTGGCCTTTGTACTGTCGTTCCAAAAGCTGGCAATACGAGGTCACCATCCGCAATGGCTCGCGCAGATCATGGGAGGCCACATAGGCAAAGCGCTCCAGTTCTTCGTTGGAGCGGGACAGTTCCACCTCGAAGTTCTTGCGATCGGTGATATCGACCATAAAGCCGTTGATGGCTATGGGAATACCATCATCATTCTTGAGAACGCTGACGATATCACGCAGCCATATGTAGTCCCCATCCGCCTTGAGCATGCGGTATTCGAAAGCATGATCGCGACCGGCGGCGGTTTCGTTGGTACAGGTGCTAAGGGCCTGCTTCCGGTCGTCGGGATGGATATGATCAACCCAGAAATCCAAATCGGTCCACTGGGAAACGGGAAAACCAAATAGTTCCTCCGCATGGGGCGAGATATAGGTGAACAGGCCGCTGACCAAGTCCACCTCCCAGGCCACGATATGGGTGTTTTCCACCAGCGACCGAAAGCGCTCCTCGCTTTTCTGGAGCTGCTCCGTTCGTTTGGCGACCCGGATCTCCAGTTCCTCGTGGGAGTGACGCAGTTCGTTCTCCGCCTCGACCCGACGAGTGACATCATCGAACAGCGCAACCACTTCGCCAGTTGGGATCTTGAATACTCGATTTTCACGCCAGTTTTTTCGGTGGCTATCCTGATATTGGGTGGCAGGGAGAAATTCCGAAACCCCAGTTTCCCACACGCGCCGCAAAGTCTCCAGTAGGCCGAAGTCCTCGACCCCTGGAAAGACTTCAGTCAGGCGCTTACCCAACAGTTCATGGCGACTGATTCCTTCGATATTCTCGGCTCCCAAATTGAAGGCCTTGAACAGGAAATCCTTGCCGTCGTCGATGGCTTCATAGATGACCACGCCACTGGTCATGTGCTCGATAAGCTCACGGTATCGGGCTTGGGACTCTATATATTCCTGGGTGCGGAAGGCCACTTCACGGCTGAGCAATCGTGTCCAGACCACGAACATGATCAGCACCATCACCGCGCCGCCCAGCCCCCACCAGAACCAGGTCGGAAGTTTCTGGGTCTCTTCGGGGCGGACGCCCAGCCAACGGTCGAGCGTTTTGTAATAAAAGCTGTTTTTGTCCTGGCGCCAAGCCGCCAGGTGACGGTCGATGGC